>JAIBFA010000108.1 GCA_019459325.1 Thiobacillus sp. | reverse complement strand
GAAGACACTCAGTCCGACCGCCAGACCCGCTCAATTACAATCACCCAGTCGATCGAGTTGGGCGGCAAGCGCGGCGCTCGAATCGGCGCTGGCGACGGACGCTTACATCTTGAGGTCGGCGATCACGCCGCTCTTGTCCAGGCATTCCTTGGCGGAGACGGCCTTGAAGCCATGGACCTTGCAGGCGTTCTGACCCTTGCAGCTGTGTTCCGCCGTCTTGCAATCGCTGGTGCCTTTGCAGGACAGCACGCCGTAGCAGTGCACCTTGTCGCTGGCGCCGACGGCGGGGCCGCTGCTGCCACCGGGGTTTTCTGCGGCGTTGACGGCAGACATCGAGATGGCCATTGCGGCGGCGAAGGATGCGAGGGTGGAAGCTTTGGATGGGATAGACATTGATGATCTCCTTTGGGGAATGGAACAGTTCGAGTCGGTCGGGCGTATCGGCATCGCGTGTCCGCCATGCCGGCCGGTCCGGCGCGGCGTCATGAGGCAGTCGGCATGTCGAAACCCGCCGCGTGTCTCACCTCGGTGAGTCGGGGCGACGCCGTTGTCCTTACACTCGAGCGCAAACTATTTTCGGGTGCGGCAGGCCAGCCCGGGCGGGCGCGCCGGGGCGCGTCTGCGTAGCTATCATGAATGTATGTTTGCCGGCTTCATTGCTGAGTTCACATTGCCAAGGAGATCCCATGAAAATCTGGTTCATCGCATTGCCGTTGCTGGCCGTGGCGGGTGCAGGGAGGGCGCAGGACGTCGAACCGGCGGTCGAGCCGGCCGCAACGGCGGCGCCCCAGCCGTCAGCCCGGGACAAGGCGGCTGCGCCCAGGCCGAAGCAGCGGCAGGGCGCCGACATGCGCCATTGCCTGGACAGGAAGGACGCCAGGGCGATCATCCGCTGCGCCGAGCCCGGGCGTAAGCCGTAATCCGGCACATCACCCGGCTGCCGTACGACGGGCGTGGCTACGCCGCTTTCCCATCTTGCCGTGCCGCTGGCGCTGACCGCGGCGCTGGGTTCCGACATCGTGCCGCCGGAGTTGATGGCGCTGGCGCTGGTCTGTGCCGCGCTGCCCGACATCGATGCCTTGGGCTTGTGGCTGGGCATTCCCTACGAGCATCCGTTCGGCCACCGCGGCATCACGCATTCGCTGCCATTTGCCGTGGCGCTGGCGGGCGCGGGGACACTGCTCGCGCCGGCGCTGGGTGCCGATCCCTTGGCCACGTTCGCAGTGCTGCTGGTCAGCGCCGCGTCGCACGGCCTCATCGACGCGCTGACCAATGGTGGCCTCGGCATCGCCTTGCTCAGTCCGTTTTCGCACCAGCGTTTTTTCCTGCCGTGGCGGGTGATCGAGGTGTCGCCCTTGCGGCCTTCGGCACTTTTCTCGCGGCGCGGCCTCGATGTGCTGCGCTCGGAGATGCGCTGGGTGTGGGTGCCGTGTCTGGCGGTGGCTATTCTGGGGATGGTGCTACGGGGGCTGGCGGGTCAGTGAACCGGCCGGACTAGCATCCCGCACATTCCTGGTCTGCCAGAAACTTTTCGAGGCCCGCTCTGGCGCCGCCGATCCAGGGGGCGCCGTGGGCGAACAGCAGATGGTCGAATTCGCGTTCGCGCAGGTGCTTGAGGAAAGCCTTGCGCAGGCCTTGCTTGACGCCTTCCGGGTCGTCGCCCATGTAGGCGTCGGGCACGAAGCCGAGCTTGCCCCGGTCGCGCACGATGGCGTCGCCGAGGCTGAGGATGCCGCCGTGCAGCGGCAGATACAGCGCGGTTTCCTCGGGGCACAGCGCCCCGACTTTGAGGGCCAGCACGCCGCCCGGCAGTTCCTTGCCGTGGGCGAAGCCCCTGACCTTTTCGCCGTGAGTGAATTCGTGCAGTCCGTCCTTGTGGCACCAGACCTGCGCGCCGTAACGCGCGGCGTAGCGGTCGCTGTGGCGGTAGTGGTGACGGTTGGTGAGGTAGACGTGTTGCGGCGCGCCGTGCGCCGCGAACCATTCGATGCCCTGCGCCGGGACGCGCGGGTCGATCAGCAGCGGCGGGTCGGTGGCATTGACGTAATAGGAGTGGACATAGGCCTGGATGCCCTCGTGAAAGGTCTTCCAGTGAAACACGCCGGGAAGGATCTCCTTCATGGCAGGGTGTCCTTTGCTGCGGAAAAAGGGCCACGCCGGGCCTGGCCGAAGGACGCTGCAACCTGGCTTCGGTCTGCCCGCCATGAACAAACTATAGAGCTTATTTTTCCGGATGCCACCTATCGGAAAGTCTGGGGCGGAGGGGATCAGGTTGAATGGAAAAAGATGAGGGCTATATTGAAAAAGCCGTTAAACGTGAATTGCTTTGCTGTTAACCGATACAGGGCTATCGCATGTATCGCGCGGTGACGGTTCTTCGCAACCCGATAGGATTCCTCAAACCGAAGCGATTTTTCGCTTGAATTCAGAAGGAGCCACAGCATGCGTACCACTACTTTATCTTTCAGCGTCCTTGCCGCAGCCTTGATGTTCACCGGGGTTGCCAGTGTGGAAGCGGCTGAGGGACGTTTTTACGATCCGTCCAATGCCGCCAGCTCGACTGGAAAAACGATAGGTTATGAGCTTTTCAGGACAATTGGCTGTCCTGGGCGGGAGCTTCTCGGCGTCCCTTGCAAAGTGGTGGATAGCGACGGTGACGGGGTGCCCGATTTCGAAGACAAATGTCCCGACACCCCGGCCGGTACCAAGGTCGATGCGGACGGTTGCCCGTTCCCCGCAGCCGCTGCCGAGCCTGCTCCGGCGGCCGCGCCTGCGCCCGCTGCACTCGCACCGGCGGCTGCCCCTGCACCCGCCCCTGCACCCATGATGACGGTACTGGCAGGCGTGAATTTTGATTTCGACCAGTCCTACATCCGTCCGGATGACTTCGAGAAACTCGACAAGGACGTTGCCACCTTGAAGGAATGGGGCGATGTGAAGGTTGAAATCGCGGGCCACACCGACAGCGTGGGTACCGACGAGTACAACATGGGCTTGTCCCTGCGTCGCGCCGAGTCCGTACGCACCTACCTGGTCGACAAGGGGATCCCGGCTGATCGCCTGACCATCAGGGGCTACGGTGAATCCCAGCCGGTTGCCGACAACGCGACGGCCGAGGGGCGCTTCCAGAATCGTCGCGTCGAGCTGATTCGGCAAAACTGATTTCGCTGCGAATCAGTCCGGATCGAACGGGGCTTCGGCCCCGTTCATTCGGAAATCAGGGAAGCGGGGCAATGACGAGCGGCACGGTCATCTCCGCCGCGCTGATCCCGCCGTGCACGCCGACGTGGGTGTAGCGTTCCTCGCCGCGCAGCCAGTCGCGCAGGATGGCATTGCCGCGTGGAATGAGGACGTAATCGCCAATCCGGTCGACAAGGGCCGGATGCGGCTTGCCCGGGCCCAGCCAGCCCTGCTGCAGGAGGGTCTCGCTTTTGAAGAGGCGGACCCGGTCGGCCAGCCGCGCGTTGACGTACGCTTCGAACTGCGCCGCACGGCTGGCGCGGACGTAGGCGTAGGCCACGCGCGGCTCGCCGCACAGCGGCAGCAGCAGGGTGTCGCGCAGAGCGGGGTGGTCGTCGAGGTCGATGGTGTCGTCCGCCGAGGTGTCGATGAAGCCGTGGTCGGCGGTGACGATGAGGCGGCTGCCGGTGCTGCGCGCGACATCGATCAGGCTTTCGAAGCCGGCGTCGAGCGCAGCGTAGGCTTCGGCCACCTCTGCACTGCCGATGCCGAATTCATGCGCCAGACTGTCGAGCTGCGGCCAGTAGGCATGGACGTAGCTGGGCGATTCCCTGCGCAACAGCCCGGCGATATGGGCGAACATCTCGTCCAGCGTGCCGTAGCCGTGCCGCTGCGCCCGGCCGGATAGCGCGACGTTGAAGTCTGAATGCACGATCTGCTGCGGGCTCACCAGGTGGCAGGGCAGGGGCAGGCGGTCGAACAGGGGGGTGAGGCCGAACAGCGTCGCCGGTGTGACGCCGGCATCGCGCAGGGCATGGCGGCCGGTGCGCACACGAAAAGGCAGCGGCGCGACGACGGCGCCGATTTCGCGGAAATACATGTTCCAGCCGGTCAGCCCATGCTGCTGCGGGGCAAGCCCGGTGAGGAAGGTAGGAATCGCGCTCGCCGTGGTGGAGGGGAAGACCGAGGTGAGCTGGCCATGCAGATGCCGGCGCAGCGCGCCGTCGCGGCGGGACAGGTAGTCCAGTCCCAGGCCGTCCACCACCAGCAGCACCACATGGCGCACGCCGGCCAGCGCCTCCGGCGGCAGCATCGCCAGCGGCGCATAGGGCGTGCTGCCGCCCAGCGCCGTGGCAAGGGAACTCATCAGGTTGACCAGGCTGCCGCCGTCGTAGTCGGGCAGGGTGAGGCCGGTTTCTGGGGTCATGGGTGTTCCGTCAGGACGTGGCCTGGATAGCCCGCTTATTGTGACTATAGAAAACGTCGTCCGGGCAGTTTCAACGCGCTGCTGTCCTGCAGACTGTCATGCCGTTTTGATTTCGCGAAAATCCCTGTTCCCGAGTCGATAAACCATGAAGCAGATCGTCATCCGGCGCCTCAAAAGTTTCTCCTACGCCCTGCAGGGGCTGGCCCAGCTGCTGCGCACGCAGCCCAATGCGCGGGTGCATCTGCTGGCCGCGCTGCTGGTTTGCGGTGCGGGGATGGTTGTCGGCCTCAGCCGTGCGGAGTGGCTATGGATCGTTGTGGCCATTGTCCTGGTCTGGAGCGCCGAGGCGTTCAATTCGGCGCTGGAGCAGCTGGCCGATGTCCTGCATCCGGAGCAGCATCCGGGAATTGGCCGGGCCAAGGACATGGCGGCAGCCGCGGTGCTGATCGCTGCGGGGGGCGCGGCGGTCATCGGCATGCTGGTGTTCGTGCCGCATCTCGCCAATTTGGGCCGGTGAGCCATCGCCGCATCCGACACTGACGCATCGAAGGGCAAGCCAGGATTACTCCGGCCGCATTTCCCCTTTGCGCACCCACACGCCGCGCTGCTCGCAATGCAGCAGTTCGCTGCCGCTCAACAAATACTGGCCGACCGGGTAAACCGTGTTGTTGAAATAACAGGCGCCGGTTTCGAGTTCCTGATCAAGCGACATTTCTGCATATTCATCGAAGATCGGTGAGGTCTTGAGTTCGGGATCGGGGGCGCCGACGAGAGTCACGGGGGTGGTCATGGGTTCTGCTTCCTTTTGGAGATGGCTAGGGTTCCCTGCCTTATTCCCTGAACGGCGCTTTTTCCGGCTCGACGCTCTCGATCTGCGGGATGGCCTTTTGCGGATGCTGTTTGACGATCCGCTTGAGTTCGTCATCCTTGAGGGCGCCATGGACGCCGCTTTGCTGCACTGCGATATCCGGCGGGAATTCCGGCGAAGCAGGTGCAATGCGCTCGATTTCGGCTTCGGCGGCGAGCCAGTCATCCAGTTCATGTCCCGGGGCATAACCCCGCTTCACGAAATGGTAGTAGGCGGCATCGCGAATCATCGCCTCGCGCTGCTCGAGGCTGTACGCGCCTCGCCAGGAAATGTCGGGATCATTGCGCGGGTCAACCGCGTTGCGGGTCGGTTTGGCCATGCTTTCGTCCTCCATCGTTGAAAAGAGGTGGCGCGAGGCGTCATGTCGTGTCTGCCGGATGAACCGGCAAGCTGACTGCGGCAGCAAGGCGCCTTATTGGGCGGCTACGGAGGCAACGACCTCGTTGAGATCCTGGCCAGCGCTACCCATCACGTCCGCGATGGTTCCGCCGAACATCATGCCGAGAAGTCCGACATTGAGTTGTGAGATAAACACCTGGCCTTGCTTGTCTTCGTAGACCCCAAGCGCCAGGGGCATGAATGCCGTCACGCCGCGGTCCGCATCGTTGGCGAGGATTTTTGAGGCGTAGCGGGGATTGCAGATATTCAGGCTGCCGGCGCGTTCCATGGTGCCGAATGCCGCCGTTGTCTTCTGGTAGTCGTTGACTGTCAGCACCCGCCAGTCCTGCTTCTGCTTGAGGGATTCGCCCAAGGCTGCAACCGTATCGTCATAGCCCAGCTTGCTCTTGTGCTTGATCAGCATCAAGGAAGGCATGGTGAACCACACGATGAATCCCATCAGGAGCATGCCGACCAATACCCAGCCCGCCGCGTGCACTGTGCTTTTGCTCATTTTCCGACTCCCCCGTCTGAACGAAATCCGTCCATGGTCCAACGATTGAGTGAAGCAGCTCGATCGCTTTAGTCAAGCACGACCCCGCTCCCGAATGACGCCAAACCAACTTGAATATAGTCGGTTCGTGGCCGGGGAATTCTCATCGCCGGGGAGACGCGCCGCTTCAAATGAGAGGCGACGCCAGGGTGCTAGGTGCCCCAGGTCCGCACGCGTCCCACATCCAGATGCACGAAATTGGATTCCGGGTAATAGCCGACGCCGCCGCTTTTCAGCATGAGCCCGGCCCGGCGCAGGTCGGCAAGCGGGATGCCGGGCAGGCGGACGTCGATGGCTTTGCCGTCCATGTGCAGGCTGCGCTTGGCGACGCCGGGAGTGTTCTCGACCAGCAACAGGTTGCTGGCGGGGGAACGGTAGCCGGAAATCACTTCGAACGGCCGGGCGCTTCCCACTGCAGTCTGGACGCGATGGAGCAGGTCGAGCAAGCCGGTGTCGATGGCGGCCACCTGGCCGGTGCGGTGGTCGCGCAGGACGCGGTTGAAGTCGGCGAGGGATTCCGCCACGTAGTCGCCTTCGACCCAGTAGGCCAAGTCGATTTTTTCCCCGGTGTGCAGGTTGTGCAGGCTGAGTCGGCGCTCGGCTGCGGGGAGCGTCTGGCCGGCCAATGCGGGCCGCGGCAGGGCGGCGGCAAGCAGGCCGAGTTTGAGAAAGCTGCGGCGGTCGATGGGGGGCTTCATGGTTCTCCTTGCCTGCTGTTGCGCGTCCGGCGGCCCACTTCCCTGGCCAGGCCGTCCTGCGCGGCGATGACCGTTTCCACGCTGGACCAGTCGATATCCTGACTCAAGTCATGGGCCTCTGCCAAGTCGCGAACAGTCTGCGCCGGGTCGATTCCCTTATCGTAGATGTCGCGATGGACTTCGAGCACGATGCGGCCGTCGTCGAGGACGGCCAGCAGGACGGGCTGGTAGACGAGGCGGCCGGGCGTTCCGACACTCACCTGCTCGAAGAGGTCGGCGATATCGTCCGGATGCAGGCGGATGCAGCCGTGGCTCTGGAAGTGGAACACGCTCGCCGGCGCGATGGTGCCGTGGATGCCATAGCCCCACAGGCTCAATCCGAGCCAGTGGGCGCCGAGCGGGTTGTCGGGGCCGGCCGGCACTTCCTCCAGCACGATTTTCTGCTCGCGGCGCATCTCTTCCTGGATGGATAGGGGCACTTTCCAGGTCTTGTTCATTTCCCGCGTGACGATCCTGAATTCGGCTTCCGGCGTGGGCCAGGTGGGCTTGCCGAGGCCGACCGGATAGGCGGCGCGCAGCGTGCCCCGGCTGAAGTGGAACAGCAGGCGCTGCGGAATGTTGATGAGGATGCCGTCGTCGAGCACCGCCGGCACGATGTGGGGATTGTGGATATGGAAGCGCTGGCCGGGGTGGATGAGCGCGTCGTAGGGCACGGCGTTCTGCTGCGCCAGAATCTTCGCGGCCACGCCGAAGCGGGCGCCGATGGCGATCAGGAAATCCCCGGACTGAACGGTATAGCCGGTGTCGCCGCCGGCCACCTGGTGAGACAGCGACGGGAGCTCCGCCAGGGCAGGCAGGCTGAAGCCTGCAAGCAGGCAGGCGCCCAGGCGGCACGCACGTGCCAGCAGAGTTTTCATCGATTCGGCGTCCCGGAATTGCTGGTGTGCTTGGATGAGTTCGCCGCCCTTACTGAACGGGCATCGGCTTGTTGTCGTTGAGGTTGAGCCAGCCCTTGGCGATGCGGTAGATGAACCAGATGCCGGCCACCCCCCACACGATCCAGCCGATCAGGATGATCCAGGTGATCGCGCCGACGATCACCCACAGCAGACTCCACCAGAAGGTGCCGATCTGCCAGCGGAAGTGACTCTCCAGCCAGGTGCCCTGGGCGTCTTCGCGCTTGATGTAGTTCAGCACGATGGCGACGATGGCGGTGACGCCGAAAAACAGCGAGACGGCATACAGTGCATAGATGACCGTGGTCAGGGTTTTCAGGCTGGCAATCTTTTCGTCGGAGATCGGAGGGGTGTCCATGTTCATCGGCGCGCTTTCTCGTACACGGGCATCATTTGCGGCACCAGGGCGTTGAGCGCCTGGATGCGGTTGTCGGGGGACGGGTGGGTGCTGAGGAATACCGGCGGGCCGTTGCCGCTGGCGGCGCCCATTTTTTCCCACAGGCGCACGGCGGCGTGCGGGTCGTAGCCGGCGCGGGCGGCGAGTTCGATGCCGTAGCGGTCGGCTTCGCTTTCGCCTTCGCGGCTGTTGGGCAGGGTCAGCGCAATGTCGGCCACCGGTGCCAGGATGCTGAGGTCGCGACCGGCGACGATGGAGCCGAGGGTCATGCCGCCCTGCATGGCCATGGCGCGCGACATGCGTTCGCGGCCGTGCCCCAGAATGGCATGCGAGATTTCGTGGCCCATGATCTGGGCGATCTCGTCGTCGGTGAGCTTCAGCTTTTCGATGATGCCGGTGTAGATCGCCATCTTGCCGCCGGGCATGCACCAGGCGTTGAGGGCGGGCTCGTCGATCACCGCGACCGACCATTTCCATTCGCGGCTGGGCGGGTACATGTTGCCGGCCTGCACGATCAGCCGGTCGGTGATGCGCTTGACGCGGCTGTTCAGCGCGGCGTCGGTGCTGATATTGCCCTTCTTCTGCGCCTCGGAGAGCGTCTGCGCGTAGGCCTGCGCAGACGAGGCTTGCGCCTGTTCTTCGGATACCAGGACCAGCTGCTTGCGGCCGGATACCGGGTTGGCCTGGCACCCGATCAGGCCGACGGCGAGCAATGCGGTAGCGACGAGTTTGCGATTCATGGCGACTCCTTGAAACGGATCAAGATGGATCGGGCCGCCGTCACGCCGGCAGAGCCGGTGTGACGAAACGACAAAGCTAGGTGATCAGATCCCGCGCAGCAGTTCGTTGATGCCGACCTTGGACAGCGTCTTCGCGTCGACCTTCTTCACGATCACCGCACAATACAAACTATAGCTGCCATCCTTGGAAGGCAAGTTGCCGGACACCACCACCGAGCCGGCGGGCACGCGGCCGAAGTGGACTTCCCCGGTTTCGCGGTCGTAGATCTTGGTCGACTGGCCGATGTAGACGCCCATCGAGATCACGCAGTTGTCCTCGACGATCACGCCTTCGACCACTTCGGAACGCGCACCGATGAAGCAGTTGTCGCCGATGATGGTGGGGTTGGCCTGCACCGGCTCCAGCACGCCGCCGATGCCGACGCCGCCCGAGAGGTGCACGTTCTTGCCGATCTGCGCGCAGGAGCCGACGGTGGCCCACGTATCCACCATGGTGCCTTCGCCGACGTATGCGCCGATGTTGACGTAGGAGGGCATCAGCACCACGTTCTTGCCGATGTAGGAGCCCTTGCGCGCGGCTGCCGGCGGCACCACGCGGAAGCCGCCTTCGCGGAAGTCCTTGGAGTTGAAGTCGGCGAACTTGGAGGGCACCTTGTCGTAGTAGTTGGTGTAGCCGCCCTTGATAAATTGGTTGTCTTCCAGGCGGAACGACAGCAGCACGGCCTTCTTGACCCACTGGTGGGTGATCCAGTTCTGGCCGTCGCTGCGCTCGGCGACGCGCAGCTCGCCCATGTCGAGCAGGTCGATCACGGCCATGACGGCGTCCTTGACCTGGGGCTCGGCGTTGCGCGGGGTGATGTCGGCGCGGCGTTCGAATGCGTCTTCGATGGTTTTCTGCAGGTCTTGCATGGTGGCTTCCTGTGGTTGAAGGGGTTGAATGAATAAGGAAAAAATAAACGCTGCGTGTTCAGTCGGCCGTGTCGACGAAGCTGACGATGCGCCTGGCCGCTTCGACGCACGCGTCCAGGTTGTCGACCAAAGCGATACGGACAAAGCCCTGGCCCGGATTGACGTTGGCGGCGTCGCGCGCAAGGTAGCTGCCGGGCAGCACGGTCACATGCCGGGTGCGGTACAACTCGCGAGCAAACGCGGCATCGTCGCCGCCCGGCACGCGCGCCCACAGATAAAAGGCGGCATCGGGCGCATCGAAAGACAGCACGTCCTTCAGCAGGGGCATCACCGCGGCGAATTTTCCGGCGTACTGGCGGCGGTTCTCGATCACGTGTGCTTCGTCGTTCCACGCCGCGATGCTGGCGGCCTGCACCGCCGGGCTCATCGCGCTGCCATGATAGGTGCGGTAGAGCAGGAAGGACTTCATGATCGCGGCGTCGCCCGCCACCATGCCGGAGCGCAGGCCGGGCACGTTGGAGCGCTTGGACAGCGAGTTGAACACGATCAGGTTCCTGAGGCCGCGCCCGAGCTGGTGCGCGGCGGTGAGCGCGCCCAGGGGCGGCGCGCCTTCCTCGAAATAGATTTCCGAATAGCATTCGTCGGCTGCGATCACGAAGCCGTGCCGGTCGGACAGCTCGAACAGTTCCTTCCAGTCGGCCAGCGACATCACCTTGCCGGTGGGGTTGCCGGGCGAACAGACGTAGATCAGGTTCACCTGTTCCCACAGGTCTTCCGGCACCCGCGACCAGTCCATGGAAAAGCCGTTTTCCGGCAGGGTGTTGAGGAAGAAGGGGCGGGCGCCGGCCAACAGCGCCGCGCCTTCGTAGATCTGGTAGAACGGGTTGGGCGAAATGACGACGCGGCGGCCGTGACGGCTGGAATCGACGCTGGCCTGGGCAAACGCGAACAGCGCTTCGCGCGACCCGTTCACCGGCAGCACTTCGGTTGCGGGGTCGAGTTTCACGCCGTAACGACGCTCCGCCCACGCGGCCATCGATTCACGCAACGCATCCGAGCCCTGAGTGATGGGATAATTCGCCAGCCCGCCCAGGCCCGCGATCAGCGCGTCCTTGATGAACTGCGGCGTCGGATGCTTGGGTTCGCCGATCGACAGGTTGATCGGAGACAGATCGGGATTCGGCGTCACCCCGGCGAACAGTTCGCGCAGTTTCTGAAACGGGTAGGGGTGAAGTTGTTCGAGACGCGGATTCATTGCAGCCTGGATTCTGATTAAGCCCCACATTATAAAGCCCGATGCCGTCGATTCCCTTGCAGCGCACCCTTGCCATCAGCAGTCTGGTCTACGCCGCCGCCTTGTGGGGACTGGTCTGGTATCCCTATCGTCTGCTCGATCAGGCGGGGGTGGGCGGCATCGCGTCGAGCTTTTTTTCCTATGCGACGCCGCTGCTGGTGCTGGGCTGGCTGCACGGCCGTGCGCTGCACGCTGCGCGCGGACACTGGCTGTGGCTATCCGCGCTGGGGCTGGCGGCAGGCTGGACCAATCTGGCCTATGTGCTGGCGGTGCTGGAAGGCGAAGTGGTGCGCGTGCTGTTGCTGTTTTATCTGTCGCCGCTGTGGACCGTGCTGTTCTCGCGATTCCTGCTGCACGAAAAACTCAACCGCGCAGGCGTGGCGGTGATGGCGCTGGCGGCGGGCGGCGCGCTGGCGATGCTGTGGGAACCCGGCGAGTGGCCGTTGCCTCACAATCCTGCCGAATGGCTGGGCTTGTCGGCGGGCGTGATGTTCGCCGCGAGCAATGTGATCAGCCGTCATCTCGACGGCGTGACCGAAGGCGCCAAGGCGGTGTCGATCTGGGCGGGCGTGGCGGTGCTGACGGTGATCGGGCTGGCGCTCAAGCCGGCCGAACTCGATTTCATGGCGAATGCCGAAATCGGCACCTGGCTGCTGCTGATCGGCGTCGGCATTCTCATCGGCAGCATGACCTACGCCGTGCAGTACGGTCTGGCGCGCGTGCCGGCCAACCAGGCCATCGTGATTTTCCTGTCGGAACTGGTGGTGGCGGCGATCGCGGCCTATTTCCTGTCCGACGAGCGCATGGGCGTGCAGGAATGGATGGGTGCGGCCATGATCATCACCGCCAGCCTGTTTTCCGGCCACATGGTTAACGAGCAAGCGAAAGAGAACCCCCATGTCTGAACTCTCCTCAGGCCCCGTTGCCGCCCTGTTGCACGCCGGCCTGCTGGTTTCCGATCTGGCGCGGGCTAAGACCTTTTACGAATCGGTGCTGGGGTTGACGCTGTATCCGGACCGTCCCGAGCTGCCTTACCCCGGCGCGTGGTACGACCTGGGCGATGGCCAGCAATTGCACCTGATGCAGTTGCCTAACCCCGACGCCGGCTCGGTTCGCCCCGAGCACGGCGGCCGCGATCGCCACATTGCGCTGGCGGTCACGAATATGGCTGCGCTGAAAAGCCGCCTCGATGCAGCCGGCGTGAAATACACCGCAAGCAAGTCCGGTCGCGCGGCGGTGTTCTGCCGTGATCCGGATGCGAACACCCTGGAGTTTGTTGAGGCCAACTGACCGGATCAGGCTTCGCACTCCCGCCCCCGGTGCTGCGCACCCGCCGAGTCGCCGCTCGCACCCGGATGCAAATACGCTGGAGTTCGTCGAGGTCCGCTGAGCGTGGTTGTTGACGCTTTAGCGGCTTTACAACCACGGCCTGCCCTTGCCCTTTACGGGTAGACCGGATCAGTCCGTCAAATCGCCGCGATAGGTGCGCAAGAACCGTTCGACCTCGCTGTTGAATTCGGTCGCAAACGGCCAGGTATCCTCGTTCAGCGGCGACAGCGTTTTCTGCTGGCGATACAGCCGCTGATTGGCGCAGACGTACAGTCGCAGCCTCAATTCCGGCCAGTAGGCGCTCTCGATGGAAGAAAACGTGGTCGGCGTATCCACGCGTGCCGAGAGCAGCGCGCGCGGCGCAGGGGGCGCGGCACACAGTTCGCGGCTGCGTGGATGCTGGCCTGATTCATTCCACCAGGCATCGAATTCCTTTTGCCCCAATTCCAGCCCGCGGGCGTCCATGCGCAATACTTCGCCTCCCGCCTGCTGCAGGGTGCTGTGCATTCGGCGCGTGTAGCTGACGCGCGTTTCGCCGCTCCAGAAAGGGCGATTGACCGGCAGGCCCAGCGCTGCAAACGCGAGCGTGGGGCGTGCCGGTTTTGCCGCGGCGGGCGCAGGGGCGGCCACTTCCGGCTGAACAGGCGCTGCGGGCGTCGCGGCAGGGAGGGCGTCTGCGCGCTGGGGCACCGGTTTTTTGGGCGCTGCGACAGGCGCGGCAATGCGCGGTTTTGCCGCGGGCAAGGTCTGGGCGGAGGCGGCTACAGGCGGGGCGGCAGCGGGCGCCACGGTCGCTTTGGCGGGAGCTGCGGGCGCCACCGCCATGGGGATGGGGGGCGCCGGTGCTGACGGAGGGGGGGGTGTGACCGCCGTCTCGGGACGTTCGCCCAGGGTGGGCACTGCGGCCTGGGGTTTGGGGGCCTCGGCGACAGCGGCCGGCTCCGGCGTGTCCGGCTTGCCTGGCAGTCCCGGCAGCAGCCGTGGTGCCAGCATCAGACCGATGCCCGCCAGCACCAGGATCAGCGAGGGATGGGTGACGTTGAGCTTGATGCCGAACGCCTCGACCGACGACGGCTGTGTGCTGGTCTTGCTGTAGATGAACATCACCAGTCCGGTGGCCACCAGCACCAGGCCGGCCAGCACCAGCAGGGTGTCGATCAGGGCGGAAAAGTCGGCTGGCATGATGTGGCTCCTGTGGGCGAAGGGGGTTCAGTGCGGCGCCTCATCCAGCGCGTCGAGCAGGATGTTTTTGTATAGGCATACGCGGCGCTGGCATTCGTTCGCGCTATCGGGCGTGTCGGGAAATTTCGGGAATAGGGCCGCGACGAGCGCAACGGCGTCGCCGTCGCTCAACGCCTGTTCGACGCTTGCGGTCCTCTCTGCCGCGTCGTCGCGCGCGGGCAGCAGCATGAACGTAAAGAGGTCACGCGCGATCCACAACGCGTCGGCGGCGTGTGAGCCTGCATGCGCGACCAGCAGGTGTGCGAGCCGATGGGTGATTTCGACGTAAAACACGCGGGTGTAGTCGTCGGCGGATTCGGGGATGCCCTGGAACAGCCAGGCATAGAACGCCGCGCGGCGGGCGGCGCGCGCAGCCGACACGAGATCGCCGGCCGCGAGATCGATTTCGGTGAGCAGCCGATAGTCATTGGCGAGCACCTCGGGGTCGCGTTCCCACACGGGCTCGTCCTCGTGCTCGAGCGCCAGCGAACGCTGCACGCTCACGCGCGCCGCCGCTCGATCGCCGTTTTCCCACAGGAATTGCGCGAGATAGAAGGCAATCCAGCAACTGACCCACTGCTGGTCGCTGGCGCTGAAATAGTCGATCGCGTCACGGTACGCCTGCATGGCCGCTTGCGGCTCGCCGCCGCCGTAGGCCAGCGCCTCGGCCAGGAAGAAGTCGATGAAACCGCGTACCTGGCGCGCGTCGTCCGAACCCGATTCCGGGCTGGCGTCGCACAGCGCGCGTAGCGTCCGCAGCGTGCGCGTCACCGCGCCCCAGTCTCCCGTGCCGCGTTTTTCGTAGCCGGCGGGATAGGCGTCAAGAAAGCGTTCGAGCAGCGCCAGCCGATCACGGATTTCCGGCGCGATATTGCGCGCCCGCCAGATCTTGATCAGCGTGTCGCAGTAGTCGTAACGCAGGTAATAGCCCCACCACCAGAACGCGTCGAAAAATACGCGCAGCAAACTCATGAACGCGCGTTCGCCGTCGCCTGCGTGTGCCAGGTGATAGAGCCAGGTATCGACCAGGTCGCGCCAGTCGCCCTGTTCATAGCGATACCATGCCAGGTAATCGGACGTGTCGTCACTCGCAGTCGACAGCAGGCCGGCAAAATGCAGGGCAGCGTCCCGATGCAGTGCGCGGCTCGTGTCGGCGTCGAGACGGCGGCGACCAAACTCGGCGAGGATACGGTGCATGGTGTAGCGGCCGCGGCTACGGCATTCGATGAAGCCCGCATCGTGCAATTCGTATAGCAGCGTCGACGACACACCGCACGCGCGCGCCGTGTCCTTGTCGAAACTGTGCGGGTCGGCCTGGAAAATGCACAGATTCAGGAATGCCTGACGTTTCGCCTCGCTTCCCAGGACTTTGAGACTCTTGCCGATGATCGTCGACAGCGTCGCGTCCTCGTTGCCGACGTCGTCCGAGTCGGCGGACGGCACCGGCAGATCCATCATCCCGGCGGGCTCAAGCAAGGTCGCCACCGCTTCGCGTAGGCGGTCATCGTCGTCGCTTGCAGCCATCAGCTGTTTGCCGAGCAGATGCAGCGCGAGCGGAAGTCCGTCGGCCGAGTCGGCAATTCGGCGCGTATCGTCGGGAAAGCATTCGACCGCGCGTGGCGCCAGGCTGCTGATCAGCGACCAGGATTCATCGTCGTCGAGCTTTTTCACTTCGTAGCGCTGTTCGGGCGCGTCGGCGAGCGCGTTCGCCAGTTGCGGAAACCGCGTCGTGATCAGGAAGGCGCAACGCGGCCCCAGCGCCATCAGGCGCGCGGCGTCGCCGTGCTGCCATACGTCGTCCAGGATGATCAGCATGCGCCGTGCACCGATCGCGTCGCGTACCGCGTCGAACCAGTCTTGTTCGCTATCGAGCGCCGACTCGGCTGCCGGATCGTTCACCAGTCCACGATACCAGCGCCGCAACAGCGCAGCCCAATGCGGCTTGGCGCCAATATCGGCCCACAACACGCCCTCGAACTGGCTGAAAAAATCCTCGTCGTAGGCCAACTGCAGCGCCAGCGTCGTCTTGCCAACGCCGGCCAGGTATTTGAGCACCGGACGATGGCCGTCGATCAGGCTGGTGCGCAGCGTGTCGAGCAAGTCCGCGCGACCGACGATCGCATCGTCGCGTCCGAGCGGGCAATGTGTCACGCAATAGGGCCGCTCGACCAGCTGGCGCGGCGCGCTGTAGGTGTTGATGTTGACCCGCGCGTTATCACCGATCGCCGACTGGCTGGCGCGGTCGATCTGGTAGTTTTTCGCGGACGGAACAGGCTCGGTCGTCATCGCGGCTGGATCAATCGCGCCGGGTCGGGGCACCGATATTGACCGTCGCGCCGTCGCCGATCGCGCACTGCTCAGCATGCGCGATCGTGTACTTGCTGCGGATCGCGCCGGTCGGGTCTGCTTCGGCGAGCAACTGGGTGGCGATCTCCAGCAGTTCCGGGTCACGATCAGCGCCGGATTCCTTCAACAGCTTGCGCAGCGGTTTGTCGTAGGTCTCCGGATCTTCCGCGTGCTCGACCAGAGTGGCTTGCGCCTTGTCCGATGCGAGATAACGGCTGAGTACCGATTTCAGCTTGTTGTAGCCATCGCCGATCATCTCGCTGGCGGTGTCCTTGGCGCCCGCTGTGATGCCTGAAACGAGCGCGGCGACGATAAGACTGATAGGGTCCATGTGATTCTCCTAAGGAAACGAATATGCGCGCAGGGGTTCGCACACCTGGATGTGGTATTCGGAAAAAAACGACTCGCGTCCGCGCCGCTGCGCCTCCAGATGCTCGGGATGATTGCGCCATGCGGCCAGTGTTTCGAGCGATGCAAATTCGATCAGCGACAAGGCTTCGCCGTCTGCCGCGGCGAAATCCTTGTACGACACGAAGCCTGGCATCGCCGTGGCCAGCTCGGCCATGCGTGCGCCAAGCCCCTCCAGTTCGGCGACGTCGGCGTCGGGTCTGAGGCGGGTACGGAAAACGATGGTCACCATGGCATGTTCCTCGTCAGCGGTGCGCGTCCGATCGATCGCTTTGGCATCTAAAGCGTCTTGAGATACTCGAGTAGCGTGGCCTTGTCCTGGGCCGGCAGGGCGGTGCCGAAGTCATGCCCGCCATTGCCGTTGCCGCGCAGCCGCGTGTCGAGTGGCGTGCCCGCGCGCTCGGCCGCCGGGCCCTGCACGATGAAGCCGACGCGCACCCGGTCGTAGACGTCGTAGCCGCGCCAGAAGACCTGCGGCCGTTGCGCAGGCGGCGTCAGCAGGTCGGAAAGGGTCGGCACCGAGCCGTTGTGCAGGTAGGGCGCGCGCAGCCAGATGCCGTCGAGGAACTGCGCGACATACCCGGTCAGTGGGGCTTCGACCAGTCCTTTGCGCTGGATGCCCATGTCGCTGACCACCTGGTTGGCCTCGATCGCCGCCTGTTTACCCCAGGTGTCGATGCGGCCACGGTCGGTGCCGATTTCAGAAAGCGGAACGATGGTGCCGGTACGGCTGCTTGCGTGGCAGGCAGCACAGTGGGCGTCGAACACGGTCTTGCCCTGCGCGGCGCGCGTGGCGTCGATGGGGAAGGGGTAGGTCGGCGCCGGCTTGTTCTGCAGGTAATCGACCAGCCAGTCGATGTGGCCGAGGAAATCGGCCTTGTCCTTCGGCGCTGCGCCCATCAGTCCCAGCGCCGAATCGATGACGACCGAGTAGGGATCGTGCGAGTCGCCCGCGAAGTTCATGCGGTGGCCTTTCTCAGGCTGGTATTTCTTCAGGTTCCACACCGAGGGCATGTCGGTCGGGCCGAAGCTGTCGTCCATCGGCCAGCGGATCATGAAGTACTTGGTGAGGTTCATCGCGTCGTCGCGCCCGCGTCCCCACTCGGGGAAGTCATGGCGGTAGATCCACTGGAACTGGCTTTCGCGCTCGGTCAGGCGTTTTTTGGTGATCGGGATGATCAGATAGCGATAGGCCATCCGGTCGATGAAATCGAGGTCGGCGGCGAGATTGATCTCGGCCATCAGGGTGTCGGCGTTGAAGCGCGGATCCTTGGCGCAGTCGACCAGGAAGCGGAAGAAGGCCTCGAGGTCGAGCGTGTGGTTGGGGCCGGTGACGACCAGGGTGGGCGTTTCCTCGGGCTGGCTGCGGTAGCTCGTCACGTGGCAGGCGGCGCAGGTGTTGGCGACGCGGTCGAAGCCGATGCGCCGCTTGGAAAATCCAACCGGCAGTTCCTGGCCCTGTTCCCACACCACGCCGAAGCTGGCGTAGCCGATCCCGGGCTTGGGCAGCTTGTCGGGAAACACGCGCGGCAGCACGTAGAAAATCCAGTAGGGGATGCCGGCGTCGTTTTCCGCACCCATGGAGCCGTACTTGAAACGCTCGTCCGGATTGTCGAAAGTCTCCGCGCCGTGGTCGCGCAGGAAGCGTTCCCAGCCGACGAAGCCAAGGATGACGGCGAGCACCAGCACGACGATGCCTGTTGTTTTCAACCAGCTCGGGCAGCGACAGAGTGGCTTCATGGCGGGCTCCTAAAACGTCTTCAGGTATTCCAGCAGCGCCCACTTGTCGGCATCCGGCAGTGCGGTGCCGTAGGCTGCGCCTTCGTGGCCGGCGTTGCCGTTGCCGGCGATGCGGGTGTCGAAAGCGAACAGGGGCTTGCCCTGGCTCTCGGGCTGGTCGGCGACGAAACCGAGATGCTTCGGGTCGTAGAGGTCGTTGCCGCGATAGAAGCGCTGCGGCCGCTGCGCGGCGGGTTGCAGCAGGTCCCACAGCGTGGGCACCGAGCCGTTGTGCAGATAGGGCGCGCGCAGCCAGATGCCGTCGAGCGGCGCGTTGGCGTAGCCCCAGGTCTTGCGGAAGTGGCGGAAGCGGCGATCCGGGTTGGCCGAATACAGCATGCCCTGGTTCTGCGCGAGCTGTAGCGTGTAGGAATCGAGGCGCCCGCGATCGGTGCCGATCTCGCCGATCGGCGTGACGGTGCCGACGTATTCGCCGGAAAAATCGCTGCCGCTTCTGCCGTGGCAGGCGGCGCAGGTCTGCAGGTAGAGCGCCTTGCCGCGCGCGGCGCGGGCAGGGTCGATGGGATAGTACTTGTCGAAGGCGGGCGGTGCGGCGGTGGCGATCCATGCCTCGATGCGGGCGATGGCGGCGTGGTCGATGAGCCTCGGCGTGGCGCCGGTGCCGAAAGCGGCCGACAGATTGCGTTCCTCGACGCGGCTGTTGTTGCCGTCCCAGTGCAGCTGCATGCTCTGTTTCTTGCCCTGGTTCCAGATCGCTGGAAAATCCGATACGCCGACGAGTTCGTCCGGCGACAGTTGCTCGAAGGGCACGCCGAAAATCGCCTTCGCCGAATTGAAGGTGTCGACCCGCCCCGGCCCCCAGTCGGACTGCAGATGGATGAAGCGCAGACGGCCCAGCAGGCCGGCGACGCCGTCGCGCATGAGGTGGATGCCGAGCGGGTAGATGACCGCCTTGTCGAGCAGGCCGAGGTCGCCCGCCTTTTCCTCGATGCGCGGCACCACCTGAGCGGGGGTGAAGCGGCGATCGTTGACGCAGGCCTGGACGAATTTCTGGAAGCCCATCAGATCGAGCTGGTTGGCAGGCATGCCGGCGACCAGCATGGGCCGGGCGATGGGCGCAGTGCGCACGGTGGCGGTGTGGCACACCGCACAGTTGAGGAAGACGCGGTCGATGCCGAGATGCCGCCGTTTCGACATGCCGACCGGCAGGTCGCGCCCGGGCTCGAAAATGAAGCCGAGCGATTCATAGCCCTTGCCCGGCAGCAGGTCGGGGCAGACCTCGGGCAGCACCTGGAACAGCCAGTAAGGGAAACCCATGTTGCGCTCGCCGCCAGTGGAACCGTACTTGAAGTGCTCGACCGGATCGTCGTAGACGACGGGACGGTCGGGCAGGAAACGGATCGCGGCGCCCAGCGCGCCGAGCGCGATCAGCGCGACGAGCGACCACAGAAAGAAGCGGCAGCCGGAGCAGCTGGCTTCATGCGTGCTCATCGTGCCCGCTCCGCATACGAAGAGGATGGCAGGCAGGGCCGCAATTGCGCGTAGGGCCGCCGTAGCAGGCTGGCCGGATCCTGGCCGCGCAGGCGGCTGGCAGCCAGGCGTTTCAGGACGTCGAGTTCGGGCGAGATGGCCCAGTGCGCAGGGTCGATGCCGCGGCTGGCGAGCGCAGCGGCGGGCGGCATCGGCGGCTTGCTGCGCGAAGCTTCCGGTATGCCGGCCATGCTGAGGCGCACGAATATGCGCTCGGCGCAGTGATCGAGGTTGGCGTCGACCGAACGGCCGTGCAGGAAGTTGGGCGGGTGCGGCAGCGTGGTGTCGTGGCAGCTGGCGCAGTGGGTGCGGAAGGGCGCAACGAGCGGGCCGGCGTCGACTGCGGCGGATGCGGGCTCCATGCGCGCCGATGGCAGGCTGGCCAGGCGGGTCCGGCGTGGCTTGCCGAGTTCGGCCAGCAGGTCGTCGAGCAGCGCGTGGCGGAACGGAAGGACGGAAAATGCGCCTCGCACGCGCAAGCGCTCGAGCGGAGCAGTCAGGTCGGCCGCTTTCAGCTGCTGCGCAGCGTGGACGTCGAGCATCCCTGCCAACCCGACAACGAAGGCGGTCTTGTCCGGTGCCTTCCAGGTTTCGAGCGGCGGGCGCAGCAGCAGGGGGTCGTGCGAAGCATCGGGCAGCGCGGCGAGCGGGTCGCGGTTGGGCAGGTCGGGATTGGGGATGGCAAGGCCGCGCGGCCAATGGGTTTTCCAGCTGCGATCCAGCGTGAGCAGAATGTTCGGCGCGGGGAGCGTGCCATGGCGCGCGTAATCCAGGGCGGCAGCAAACGCCTCCAGGCGGCAGCGGTCGCCGGCCTCGCCCGCGCCGCAGCCCTGCTGCCACAGCACCTGCCAGACCGGGAACAGATTGGCACGGTCGGTCGCCGTGTCGATGAAATACGCGATGTCGGTACCGCTCAGTTTGACGCCGTAGAAATCCAGGCGCATCTGTTTTAATCGGGCGGCAATGGCCGGATTGGCCGGCGTTTCGTCCCATAGCGGGCGGGCGAAAATCGGCGCGGCATTCTGGTGGCAGGCGAGGCACAGGCTGCGCCGCGCATAGAACACCTGCGGCGTTTTGCCTTGTTGGTAATTGCGCACCACCTGGAATTCGAAGCGTCCGGCCGCATCGTTGTAGCTGATGACCTCGATGACCGCGCCCTTTTCGTGAAAGCCGAGGAATAGCCGGTCTTTCAGGGGAGGAATGCCCGGCTTGCTGATGCCGTCGGCGGCGGCGATCACACGCGGAAAGTGGAAATAATCCGGCGCCCCGGCCTCGCGTTGCAGCGAACGGCCGAGCGGGATCAGCGTCACCTTCAAGGGTGGCAGGCCGCCGGCATCGGTCAGCATCTGGCGGTCGATCGTGTGCAGCAACCGGGAAAACGGGTAGGGCACGGGCGCGTGGCCGATCAGCTGGTCGAAGCGCGAGCGCCCGACCGGCGGCAGGTCGTTCTCGGCCTGCGCCGGGATCGATACGTTCAAAGCGGCGGCGATCATGAGTGTGAGCCAGCCTGGTCTCATGGCGCGTCAGCGCGTCGCCAGCACCCGCTTTTGCGTGCCGGGCCAGCACTCGTCGCGTACTTGGCCAATCTCGAATTCGGCGCGCCCGGCCTTGTCGACCTCCTTGTTGGTGAGCACGAAATTGAGGATGAAGGCGTGGTCCATGTAGGCGCGGCCGAGATACAGACCGGGCCGCACCATGCGGATTTCGTCGCGTACCTTGAGGCCGCGGCGTCCGGCGAGGAAATCGGGTTTCTCGCGATAGCCGCGGATTTCGTCGGTGAAGGCGTAGTCGATGATGATGGATTCGCGGCGCGAGTCGATCAGGCTTTGCCCGCAGTAGAGTTTGGCCGGGAACAGCAGCCAGGCGTCGCGGCCATCGACGTCGATCTTCGGAATGTCGCCGGGACCGATCACCGGGCGCAGCACGGCGAGGTCCTGGATGCGGTTGCGCAGCACTTTCTGGTCGCGGTAGAACACCTTGCCTTTCCACAGGGCTTCGCCCGCGGTCTCGAGCATCTTGCCCTTGAAGTTCACCCCCAGGCCCTTGAGCCCGCCGATGATCTCGGCGGCGCGCAGCTTGCCCGAGCTGCCGCGCGGAAACACGATTTCGCCGTCGAACGGACCGTCCGGGATGGGTCCCGAGCCGAGCCGCGCATACAGTTGGTCGAGTTCTTCCTGATTCAGGCTGGCGAGGTATTTGGGCGTGATCTTGACGAGTTCCTGCAGCGCGATGGGGTGGTCGTACTCGACCTGCGCAAGATCGGGTTTGCTGGCGTAGTCGTCGCCGTAGGGCGCGAATGCGATGTCGGGCTTGCCGGCAAACCAGCCGCTGATTTTGTCGCAGCCCGACACCGGCAGAATGAACGCGGCGGCGAGAAGAAGCATGTGGGGTTTCATGATGGTCTCCCTTACAGCGTCGCCAGAAAGGCGATCAGTGCATTCTTGTCGGCGTCGGACAGGTCCTCGCCGAAGCGATGGCCGTCGTTCTCGATCTCAGCACTGCACGACGAATAGACCTGCCACAGCGCGGGGGTACGGGCGCGCGCCTCTTTCACCACCTCGATCAGCCGATCCGGATCGGAGACGATGGCCTTGCCGATGGTCTGCATTTCAGCGGCGAGTTTTTTGGCGTCGCTCGCGGGCAGCACGGTGGCGAGCCGCGCTTCGAGTTCCTTGGGTTTGAGCTTGGCGTGCACCAGGTCGACGATGAAATCCTTGTGGCGGAAGTTGCCGACGTTGCCCGCGGTGGCGCCGGCCGGCACCCGCACGGTGAAGCCGACCAGGCGTTTTTCTTCCTTGCCGTCGAAGATGCGCGGACCGATGTCGAGCACGATGTCCTGGTCGACCTTGGTCGCCTTGGGGATGCGCCTGGACGGATTGAGCAGATCCTGCATCGAGGCGACATAGAGCTTGAAACGGCCGTCGACCGAAGGGTCGTAAGCCCAGCAGGCCGGCTGTTTGTCCTGCGACAGCGGCGGGTTGCCGGGCTGGGTCGTGTCGACGTAACTGGAGCGGTAGAGCTCGTAGGAATTCGCCTTGTCGCCGTCCCAGCCGCACAGCTCGGGGCCGACCGAGTTGTTGTGCAGGAAGGGCGCGTGCGCCCACAGGTTCACCAGCGAGACGTTGCGGTAATAGCCGCGCCCGCCTTCGTGCGGCTCGAGGATTCCGGAGACGGTCTTGCGCGCGTGGTAGTCCTCGTTGGCGAACTGCTCCCAGACGTGGCCGCGCATATGGTTGGAGTGTAGCGAACGGCAGCGGTAGGTGCCGATTTCGGTGACCGGGGTCGGCACGTCGTTGCCCAGCCAGTCGGCGCGCAGGCCGGTTTTGCTGTCGATGGCGCGAAAATCGACGGCCTCGAACGGCGGCTTGCCGCTGGAATGGCAGCGCGCGCAATTGGCGACGAACACCTGCTGGCCGCGCGATACCGCATCCTGGCCGAAATGGCTTTCGAGGTCGCGCACCAGTTCCGCTTGAGCGTAAGGCGTGTCCCGCTGGTTGGCGCGCGCCTCGATCAGGTCGACGGCATGGCCCTCCGGTGCGGTGAGGAAGAAGTCGAGGATGTTCTGCAGGCGGTCTTCCACCGCGCGGAAGTTGGGGCAGTCGCGCCGGCACTGGCCGATGTCGAACGGCGTCTGGCCGAAGTTGCGCGCCTGCGGGTCGAGCTGGCGCAGGTCGGTGAGGTGGTTGACCCAGCACTGCTCGGCACACGAGCCGATGTTGAAGTACACGCGCTGGATCGCGCCGAGCGCGCCGATCGAGTCGCCGCCGCCCTTGAGTATGTGATGGACGGTTTCGGCTTTGATGCTTTTTTCCCAGCACTTGCCGGGCTTGCCGGGTTCGCACCAGCACGTCGCTTCCTTCGCCCCCGCCGGGCACGCCGCGGCCTTGCGCCAGCGGTTGACCTTCTCGCCCGCGAAGGTGGGACGCTGCGCGGTGTTGATCAGCGCATTGATGGTGCCCGCATTGTTGACCTGGTCGTTGGGGATCGCCGAGGTGTCGGAGGTGCCGGGGCGGGCGTGGGCGAAGATCTGCCACAGCAGGTCGTCGTGCGGCATGCCGGAGATGAGGATTTCGGAGACGCGGATGTACTGGTTGCCGACCAGGCCTGAGAGGTTCTCCCACTTGGGATGTTCGGGGTCCGCCGGAGGCTTGGCGGGGTTGAAGGCAACGTGGCACGAAGCGCAGGCGGTGCCGATCAGGAAGGGCGGCTCGATCGAAGCGTCGGCGAGCTTGCGCATCTTGAAATCGGCGCGGGCCGGGTCGTTCGATAGTTTGCGGTTGTATCCTTCCCAGCTGCCGAGGCGGCCGTTGACCTGCTTCCACACCGCCGCGTCGAAGCGCGGATTGGGGAATTTGCGGAAGCCGAGCGCACCGGTGGAGGTGCCGAAAGCCAGGTTGCAGCTGTCCTCGCGGCCTTGCTGGTGACCGTCGGGGTCGCTGGCGGCGGCGCTGGCGTCCTTGAAGTCGCAAGCCGGGTCGCGATAGCCCGGCTTGCCGACGAATTTCAGCAGCGTCTCGTCGCCGGGGCACCAGTCGAAGCCGTAGGTTTCCTCGACGCTTTTGGCCGGGCAGCCGTCGGAGCCCGGCGTGCAGCAGCCCGGGTCGTTGATCAGCCCCCAGGTCTTGAAGCGGGTGTCGCGCGCGTCACCGCGCAGCACGCCGTACCAGTCGATCAGCGCAGTGACGCGCTGCTGGAAGGTATAGGTGTGGAAGCGCGCGTTGCCGGCCGTGGCCTTGAACCAGATTTCGCGCCCGGCGCGCGCCGAGGGCGAGAGGCCGGCTTCGGCTTCGTGGAAACCGGCGTCGGTGTACGAGGAAACCGGAAGCGGCTCGACTGCAGTGGCTACGCTGGGTACCGTCACGGCTGCCGGCACCAGGGTGGCGCGCGCGGTGTCGGGCTGATGAGCGAGCCAGGCCAGTGCGGCCAGGGTGGCGATGCTGAAGATGCCCAGCCAGATCGATGTCTTCATGGTGCTCTCCTGTGGGCAGGACAGACTGCCCTGAACCTTAGTCAAGGATGCGGTGCTTTCAAGCCGGTTCATCGCGCCGCTCGCGCAGGATTTCGCAGATCCACGGCAGGATCGGTCCGCTGTCGCCGGCCATCTCCTGACGCTGGATAGCCTCGATCAGTGCAGCCTCGAACACGGCCTTGCCGATGTGATGCCCCAGCTTGCGGTAGCTTTCGAACTGCGATTCGTCGAACCACTGGTCGGCCGTGGATTCGTGCGGAAACCCGGGATGGGTGCACTTGTAGTTCAGCAGGTCGGCGGGCTCGCTTCCGGTGAGGCGCGGCTTGAGGTAGATCAGGCAGGCTTCGGTCGGCGCTTCCGAACTGCCGGCAGGGGGCGGATAGATCACGCGTCCGACGGCGGAATAGCCGTCCTCCAGGTCTTCGGCATGGACGTCGATGACCACGCCGAAGTCGGCGTAGCACTTGCGAATGGCGTTGCCGAGGTCCTCGAAATGGCTCTTGCCATCCTCGCCGGCGTCGATGGCGACGATGCAGGCGCAACGCCGCCGCACCAGTTCGTAGATGCCGAGGTTCTCGAAATGACCGCCGTCGGACAGGTAGACGAACGGCGAACTATGCTGGGTGCGGCCGAACAGTTCGCTCAGCAGATAGATGCCGCCGAATGGCGGATCGTGCTGGGTCCAGTGATTTTCGTTGGCCGGGTTGGGGCTCCAGTGACCGAGCCGGACGTTGAACACGGTCATCAGGAAGGTCAGCGCGGGCGAGCTGTGGTAGCCCATGTTGGGGCAGGCGGCGGCGCCCGAGATCGCCATCGCCGAGCCCATCCACACGCCTTCCATGTACTCGGCGGTGGGGCGGTAATGGCTGAGCAGCTGGCCCTTTTCGTCGGGCAGAATGAAGCTGTAGCCGGACGCCATGGGCGTGAAGGCGAACGCGGCGGCGCGCCGTTCCTGCCACGCGAGCTGCTTGCCGGCGACCAGGTTCATCGCGGTATTGTGGATGGGGTAGGGGCGCTGGCACTGCGGTTTGCCGAGCGGCTGGCTGCACAGGTCGGCCAGCTTGAGGTCGTCGCGCGGGTCGAAGCCGGTGAACGGGTGCGGCACGCGCAGCTTGCAGCGCGAGGCCCCGAGATAGCAGCGCACCAGGCGCTGGCGGTAGAAGTGATAGATCGAGAACAGGTTGACGTCGACGCGCCACGCCAGCGCAGCAGCGGCAGCCAGGCTGCCGGCGCACAGCAGCGCCACCCAGACAATATCGGCGCTCTGGAAATTGTCGGACTCCTGGTAGAGCACGGACATGAACTGCGTGGAGGTCCGGACATGGTCTTCGCATCCGTTGCAGAACACCGGCAGCATCAACAATTGATGCAGGCCGAACGAGAGCAGGCCCAGCAAGCCGACGATGAAGACATAGGGCATTACCTGGGCGGCGCGATCGCGCCAGGTGTTGCGGATGTCGCCTGCGGTTTTTCCGCCGCGCCCGAGGAGCACGCCGGTGATCGTCGACAGCACCCAGGTCAGTCCGCCCGCGGCGACGAAGGCCTCCGGTGCCCAGCGGAAAAAGGCCGGCGCGATAAAGACGATGCTGAACAGGGTGGCCCACACCAGCGAGACCAGCAACACCCAGCCGCCGAGACGCGACCACCATTCGCGCGAGTCGTGCGAGAAATAACGCCCCATCAGACCGATATGCCCCACCACCGTGAGCGCGTAGAACTTCAGCAGCAGGGCGGTGGCGAGTGCCGAGGCGATCCAGGAGCCGCTGTAACCCTTGCCTACCTGCCGAATGAATTCCGTTACCTCGGCAAACGCGGCGAACAGCAGGCCGCCCAGTGCGCCCGCCAGCAGGGCGTAGCCGGCCATGGCGACGACGTGGCCAGGGGTGAATTGCGGCTGGTCGCGCGTGCGGCGGCCGAGAAACCGGCCCAGCGCCCAGCCCACCAGCCAGGGCGGCACATAGATCAGCATGCCCCACAGCACCCAGCCGCCGAGCGAAATCCGGTCCAGGTGTTCTGCCCCGGCATAGAAGCCATAGGCAATCAGCCAGGCCGACAGCAGCGCGGGCAGCACCACCAGCAAGAGCACGCCGGACTGGCGGGTATAGAACGGCCGGCTTTTGAATGCGCCACGGCTGCCCAGGTTGAGGCCGATGAACAGCATGGCAATGACGATACACAGGATGCCGCCACCAAACAGCGGCAGCAGCCTGGCGTCGGCGGCGGCGTGGGCGCCTTCCCAGCCGGTGAGCCAGCGGACGAACCACACCAGCAGCCGCGGCAGCAAAAGCAATCCACCGAGCGCCAGCAGCAGCAGAGTGAGGTTGAGGTAGAGGTTGCGCAGGTAAGTGGCCACCGCGGTCAGCGTGTCGGCGGAAAAGAAGCTGGCCTGGGGCGTGAGGTAATTGCTGTAGCTGCGCAGGAAACGGATCGCGGAATTTTCGCTGCCGCCGGTTTGCAGCTGCGGCTCGGCGTCCTCGACGCGGCCGTTGCATTTGAGATGGATGAAGGCCGACAGCCAGCCGCCGATGTAGCCGCCGCCCGACACGCACGACAGGTAATCGAATTGCCGCAGCAGCCTGAGTTCGGCCAGCGCCTGGGTGACCCCCAGATTGAAGGTGGCGCTGCGGATGCCGCCGCCGGAAAACGCCAGCCCCGTCAGCGGTCGCTCGGGTCCGTCGTGGTGGCCGTCTGGCTCGCGGATGGTCGCGCGCTCCAGCGCATGGACGGTATCCCAGTCGAACGAGGTCGGCGCCTCAGCCACCGGCGGCCTCCAGATACTTGCTGTGGCACCAGCCGACGATGTCCATCACGCCGTTGACTTCGCCGATGACGTCGACCTCCCACCACAGGCCGTGCTTGGCCAGCACTTCGACCTCGGTGCCGGGGGGCAGCGGCGTCCCCGGCAGGGCGGCGAAACCGGGACCGGCGCCGCTCCGCACATACAGTCGGGCGGTGGTGCGGTAGCGCTCGGGACGGTCGTCGCCGCGCCCCAGCAGGCGCGCGCGCACCGATTCGAGCGGGAAATCCGGCCCCGGGTCGCGCTTGCGGCCGGGCGCGATGTCGTCGTGCCCCAGCACGTCGGCCAGGCCGTAATGATTGACCAGTGCCATGCCGCATTCCAGCGTGGCTTCGATTTGCGCCGGGGTATAGGCATGCCAGCCGCAGGGCAGGGTGCCGGGCGGATCGTTGCGGTGGCAGGCGACGGTGACTTCGCTGTCGGGATAGCTGCGGCGGGTGAGCGGGGAGACCCATTTGCCGCCACTGCGGATCAGGCAGCCGGCATTGTCGAGTTCGATGCCGATGCTGTGGTGATTGAGCCCGGACAGGCTGCCCCAGCGCGACTGGCCGGCGTGCCATGCTTCACGGTTGAACGGCACCAACTGGGTGAACGTGCCGTCGCGCGCAATGACCAAGTGGGCGGAGACGCGGGATGCCGGACTGCAGAACCAGGCCACCGTGCCTGCCGCACTGCCGCCGGCGGTGTAGTGAAGGACCAGAAAACGGGGCGAAATGCTCCCGCCTATATGCGGGCTCGGTAGATAGGTCAATGCCGAACCATCGTCCCGTGCCAGATGATGATTGCGTATTTTCATTGTGTCGTCCCCCCGGTTTGGGGTCGCCGCAGCGCGGGACGGGGCAAGCGAGTCCGCTGTCCGGTGCGGTACGGTGACTCACCCCACCATAGGACATGCGTTTAACGATTGATATACAACTTTAGTCGTAGACGCGGGGCTTCAGGACGGATTGGAGGCAAAACGCTGCTCGCCATCGCGCGCCAGCAGGGCCGCGCCGTAAGCCGCTTCGGTTTGATCGGCGCGCTTCACCGGCACGCCCAATATACGTTGACGGATACGGGTCCAGACGGGATTGCGCGCCCCGCCGCCGGCGGTTTCGATCCGTCGCACGGGGGCGGATCCCAACTCGGCCAGCAGACCGTAGCCGCGCGCTTCGATGCGGGCGAGGCTTTCCAGCAGACCGTGCAGGAATTCGGCATCGTCGGCCGGGCGCGGCGTCAGGCGCGGTGCAAGCGCAGGATCGTTGACCGGGAAGCGTTCGCCGGTGCGGGGCAACGGCAGATAGTCGAGCGGGCTGGCGACGGCGGGGTCGATTTGTTCACTCAGCGCGGCAAGCGTGCGGTCGTCGAAAAACTGTCGCAGCACCGCGCCACCCGAATTGGACGCGCCGCCCGCCAGCCAGCGGCTGCCGAACCAATGCGAATAGACGCCGTGTTCAGTGGATTCCACCCGGGTGTCGGACAAGAGCTTCAGCACCAGCGTGCTGCCGAGCGAGGTGACGGCGTCGCCGCTTTGGCTGACGCCGGCTGCCAGAAACGCGGCAATGGAGTCGGTGGTGCCGGCGTGCACCATGCAGCCGGGGTTCACGCCGAGGTAGCGCGCGCGCGGGCGCGACACGGTGGCAAGCCGCGAACCGGGCGCGACCGGCACCGGCAGGTAGTCGATGTCGGCCAGGTATTCCACCCAGGCCGGCCATTTCAGCGCGTCGAGGTCGAGGCCCATCTTGAGGGCGTTGTGATAGTCGGTCATGCCGACGCGGCCGGTCAGCAGACCCGACAGCCAGTCGGCCTGGTTGAGGTAGACCCGCGCGCCGGTGAGGCCGAGGCGCTTTTTCAGCCACAGCACCTTGGCCAGTCCCGAGGTCACCGCCGCGGCCGGATGGCCGGGGGTGGCGGTCTTGGCAATCAGCGCGGCCTCTTCGACCGCGCGGTCGTTGTAGAGCAGCGGCGGATGGCGTGGCGAGAGCTCCTCGTCGCAGGCGAGCACCGTGCCGGAGGTGCCGTCGAGGGCGATGTCCGACAGCTGCGAGCGGATGGCGGGGGGCAGCGAGGCGACCAGATCCCACAGCGCCTCGCGCCAGATGCCGGCGCGCTCGTAGTCTTCCAGCGTGCCGAAGTCGCGCGTGTCCTCGGCAACGATTACGCCCTCGGTGTCGATGACGCAGCTGCGTGCGCCCGAGGTGCCGAAATCAATACCCAGGAAATACAAGGGATTATCCGCGCGTGTTCGACTGATGTTCGAATTGCATGAGGTCGACGCGCGGAGCCGGTTGCCAGCCTTTCTTGCGGTGCTCGGCCACCACGTTGGTGAAGATGCCGCCGCGCACGTAGAACTTGGCGGTCAGCCGCATGAAGCGCGGCTTCGTCGCTTTGACGAGATCATCCAGGATCCGGTTGGTGACGTCCTCGTGGAAATGTCCTTCCTCGCGAAAACTCCACATGTAGAGCTTCAGGCTCTTCAGCTCGACGCAGGTTTTGTCGGGGATGTAGTCGAGAATGATCGTGGCGAAATCTGGCTGCCCGGTCTTGGGACAAAGACAAGTAAATTCAGGAACTTCCATATGGATGTGAAAGTCGCGTCCAGCTTTTGGGTTGGGGAAGGTTTCCAGGGTTTTGGCGGGCGTGGAGGGCATGGGGAGGCTCGGTGTAGAATGTTGCGAAATTTAGAACGCCGCTCGCCACCTTAATAAAAGCGGCAGGCGCGTTGAGACGACACATTATAAAAGCTTAGGTCCGCTGTCTTGCGTTTAACCCACATCAAACTTGCCGGTTTCAAGAGTTTCGTCGATCCCACCGTCATTCCCGTCCCCGCGCAGCTGACCGGCGTGGTGGGGCCGAACGGCTGCGGCAAGTCCAACGTCATCGACGCGGTGCGCTGGGTGCTCGGCGAATCGTCGGCCAAGCACCTGCGCGGCGAAACCATGCAGGACGTGATCTTCAACGGATCGGGTGGTCGCAAGCCGGCGTCGCGCGCTTCGGTCGAACTGGCGTTCAACAACGAGCTCGGCCGCGCCGCCGGCCAGTGGTCGCAATACTCCGAGATCGCGGTCAAGCGCGTGCTCGACCGCAGCGGCGACTCCACCTATTACATCAACAACATGCGGGTGCGGCGGCGCGACGTCGCCGATTTGTTCCTCGGCACCGGGGTCGGCGCGCGCGCCTACGCCATCATCGAGCAGGGCATGATTTCGCGCCTGATCGAGGCCAAGCCGGAGGAGCTGCGCGGCTACCTGGAAGAAGCGGCGGGCGTGTCCAAGTACAAGGAACGCCGCAAGGAAACCGAAGCCCGGCTGAAGGACGCGCGCGACAACATGAATCGCGTCGAGGACATCCAGCGCGAACTCAAGACCCAGGTCGAGAAGCTCACGGCGCAGGCCGAAGTCGCCCAGCACTACCGCAGTCTTCAAGCAGATTTGACGTTTGCCCAGCACCGCCTGTGGTTTGCCCGCAAGCACGACGCCGCCCAGCAGCGCGCGCGCATCGACAAGGACCTGACCGAAGCGCAGAACAGGCTCGAAGCCGAAACCGCGCGTCTGCGCCATATCGAATCCGAGCTCGAAACCGCTCGCCAGACCCAGTTCGCCGGGCAGGACACGCTCAACACCACGCAGGCCACGTATTACCAGGCGCAGTCCGAGGTCGCGCGCATCGAGCAGACCATGGCGCACCAGAACGCCACCCGCGATCGCCTCTACCGCCAGGTGCAGGATCTGGGCACGCGCATGGAGTCACAGCAGGCGCGCCGCACCACCACCCTGGATGCCCTGAATGAGGTCAACGCGCAGCAGCCTGGCCTGGAGACCGCGCTGATGGAGGCCGAAGCCGCCGCGCGTCAGGCCACCGACAGCACGCTGCCGCAGAAGGAAGCCGCGCTGCGCGAGGCGCAGCAGGGCGTGGGCGAGGCGCAGCGCGTGGTGTCGCAACTGGATCAGTCGCGCCAGGTCGACGAAAACAGCCTCGGCCACACCAGGCGCCAGCTCGAACAGCTGGACACCCGCCAGCGCAGGCTTGCCCAGGAACAGGCGCAGCTGCCGCGACCTGATGCTGCCGGCCTGGCGCAGAAACAGGTCGAGCTCGAGGAACTGGCGCAAACACTGGCCACCGCGCAGACCGGACTGAAGGAAGCCGAAACCGCGCTGCCTGAGCTCGACGCCGCGCGCACCCAGCACACGCGCGAACTCGAAGCCGCACGCAAGGCGCTGCACCAGACCGAAGCCGAACTCGCCGCGCTGAAGAAACTCCAGGAGAGCCTCAAGGCCGACGAGAAGCTCGGCGCCTGGCTGCGCCAGCGCGGCCTGGATGCCGCGCCGCGTCTGTGGGAAAAACTGCGCGTCACGCCAGGCTGGGAGGCGGCGGTCGAAGCGGTGCTGCGTGAACGCCTGCAGGCCGTGGCCGCCGACGCTGCGCCCGACTGGTTCGCCGATGCGCCGCCGGCGCGCCTCACCGTCTGGACCGGGCAGGGCGCTGCAGCAACGGCTGCGCCGGAACTCCTGGCCAGCAAGATTGCAAGCGACGATGCCGCCGCCCACGCGGCGCTTGCCGACTGGCTGGCCGGCGTGTACTGGGCCGACGACGCGGATGCGGCGCGCGCCCGTGCCGCCAGCCTCGCACCCGGCGAATATGCCGTCACTCCGCAGGGCCATCTGTTCACCCGCCACAGCGTCACCTTCCACGGCCCGCACACCGCGGTCGAAGGCATCCTCGCGCGCGGTCGCGAACTCGAACGGCTGACTAGCGACGCCGCGCGCCTGCGCGACGAGGTGGCGCAGCTTGAAACCGCCTACGCCGAAACGCAGCAGCGCTACATGGATCGCCAGCGCGAGATCCAGGCGCTGCGCGCGCAGACCGGTCAGACGCAAAGCCGCCATCACACCGCGCAGATGGAACTGCTGCGCCTGCAGCAAGCGGTGGAGCGGGTGCAGAGCCGGGCGACCCAGATCGCCCAGGAGCTCGACGAAGTCACTCGCCTGCAGACCAGCGAGCGCACCACGCTGGATTCGCTCGAGGCGCGCCTCAAGGAATATCGTGCGCAGAGCGACGCCGCCCGCGACGCGCTCTACGCCGCGCGCCAGGTGCGCGACCAGGCCGACCGTGCCGTGTTCGAGGCGCGTGAACTGCAGCGCGCAGCCGAGCGGCGCCATCAGGAAGCGGGCTTCGCGCTCACCACCTGCACCAACAAGATCAGGGAACTCAGCGAGACCCTAGCGCGCATCGACCAGGAAATCGCTGACGACGAAACGCGCCTGACGCAGGCGCGTGAGGAACTGGCGCGCCTGCCGGCCGACGCGCTGGACGCCGAACTGCAACTCGCCCTGGCCGCGCGCACCGAAGCCGAAACCGCGCTGGCTGCCGCGCGCGACGCGCTGGAAGGTCTGACCGCCCAGCTGCGCGGACACGATGAAACGCGCATGGCCTGCGAGCAGGGGCTCGATCCGCTGCGCCGCACCATCGAGCAACTGAAGCTCAAGGATCAGGAAGCGATGCTGATGCAATCGCAGTTCGAGCTGCAGCTGCGCGAGGCAGCGGCCGACGAGGCCAGCCTCGAATCGGGCCTCGCCGACAGCCCCAAGCCATCGCAGCTGCAGGCCGAAATCAACCGCCTGCAGAACGAGATCGCCGCACTCGGTGCGGTCAACCTCGCTGCGCTGGACGAACTCACCCAGGCGCAGGAGCGCGCCGAGTATCTCGCCGCGCAATGCGCCGACCTGCTGGAAGCCGTCACCACGCTGGAAGATGCGATCCGCCGCATCGACCAGGAATCGCGCACCCGGCTGAAGGAAACTTTCGACACCGTCAACCAGCACATGGGCGAACTGTTCCCGAAGCTGTTCGGCGGCGGCCAGGCCAGGCTCATCCTCACCGGTGACGAACTGCTCGACGCCGGCGTGCAGGTATTCGCCCAGCCGCCCGGCAAGAAGAACGCCTCGATCCACCTGCTGTCCGGCGGCGAAAAGACGCTCACCGCGCTGTCGCTGGTGTTCGCCATGTTCAAACTCAACCCGGCGCCGTTCTGTCTGCTCGACGAGGTCGACGCGCCGCTCGACGACGCCAACACCGAGCGCTACTGCAACCTGGTCAAGGCGATGTCCGACCACACCCAGTTCCTCTTCATCACCCACAACCGCGTCACCATGGAAATGGCGCAGCACCTCGCCGGCGTCACCATGCAGGAGCCGGGCGTGTCGCGCATCGTCGCAGTGGATGTGGAAGAGGCCGTGGGAATGGTCGAAGCGGCCTAAATTCAAGCCGCCCCTAGCCGCAGGCGGCGGCTATCGGTGAAAATAGCGCTTTTGGCGCGATTCCTTCACTCCCATGCTTGATATCCAGTTGCTGCGTAAAGACGCAGCTCTCGTTGCCGAGCGCCTCGCCGCGCGCGGTTTTGTGTTCGATGCGCCGCGCTTTGACGCGCTGGAAGCCGAGCGCAAGACGATCCAGACCCGCACCCAGGAGGCGCAAAGCCGCCGCAACACGCTCTCCAAGCAGATCGGCATACTGAAGGGCAAGGGGGAGGACACCACCGCGGTGATGGCCGAGGTGGCCGGGCTGGGCGATGAGCAGAAGCAGCTGGAATCGCGCCTGTCCGAGCTGCAGGCCGAGCTCAATGATTTCCTGATGGGGGTGCCGAACCTGCCGCACTAATCGGTGGCGCACGGCTTGGACGAAACGGCCAACGTCGAGGTGAGCCGCTGGGGGGCGCCGAAGAACTTCGATTTTGCGGTGCGCGACCATGTCGATCTGGGCGAGGGGCTGGGCCAGCTCGATTTCGCGGCGGCGGTGAAAATCACCGGCAGCCGTTTTTCCGTGATGAAGGGGCCGCTGGCGCGGCTGCACCGTGCGCTCGCCCAGTTCATGCTCGACGTGCATACGAGCGAGCACGGCTACACGGAGGTTTATGTGCCGTATCTGGTGAACGCCGATTCGATGCGCGGCACCGGACAGTTGCCGAAGTTCGAGGAGGACTTGTTCCACGTTCCTCGGTCGGATGCCGACAAGCTCTATCTCATCCCCACGGCCGAAGTGCCGGTGACCAACCTGCTGCGCGACGAGATCGTGGCGGCCGAAGCGCTGCCGCTGAAGTTCGTCGCGCACACCCCGTGCTTCCGTTCGGAGGCCGGTTCCTACGGCCGCGACACCCGCGGCATGATCCGCCAGCACCAGTTCGACAAGGTGGAGCTGGTGCAGATGGTGAAGCCGGAGGATTCCTACGCTGCGCTGGAAAGCCTCACGGCCAACGCCGAGACGATCCTGCAGAAACTCGGCCTGCCGTATCGCAAGATGGCCCTGTGCAGCGGCGACATGGGCTTCTCGTCAGCCAAGACCTACGACCTTGAAGTGTGGCTGCCGGCGCAGAACACCTACCGTGAAATTTCCTCCTGCTCCAATTTCGAGGCCTTCCAGGCGCGCCGCATGCAGGCGCGTTTCAAGGTGGGGCAGGGCAAGCCGGAGCTGCTGCATACGCTGAACGGGTCGGGCCTGGCGGTGGGGCGCACGCTGGTGGCGATCCTGGAAAACTACCAGAACGCCGACGGCAGCGTGAGCGTGCCGGAGGCGCTGCGCCCGTGGATGGGCGGCCTGGAGAAGCTGACGCCCGTCTGAGTCGGTCAGCCTGGTGCGGCCAATCCATCCTCGCTGCTTCCCAGATTGATCAGCGGGTTGTATTCGGGTTCCAGCCGCAACAGGATGTCGTAATAGTTGCGGATGTTCTCGGCAAAATGCAGCGCTTCGCCGCCGCGGGCATAACCGTACTTCATCGCTTTTGAATAGGTGCCGCGGCTCAGATAGGGCAGTGCTTCCTTGACGTCGGCCCAGCTGTCGGGGCTGCCGCCGCGTGCCTGCGCAATGCGGCGCGCATCTTCCATGTGTCCCTGTCCCTGGTTGTAGGCGGCCAGCGCCAGCCAGGTACGGTCGGGTTCGGGAATGCGGGCGGGCAGGCTGTCCTTCATCAGCGCAAGATAGCGCGCGCCGCCCAGGATGCTTTGGCGCGCGTTGAGACGGTCTTTGACGCCCATGCGGTCGGCTGTCTGTCCTGTCAGCATCATCAGACCACGCACTCCGGTCGGCGAGGTGGCATACGAATTCCACTGCGATTCCTGATAGCCGATTGCCGCCAGCAGCCGCCAGTCGATGCCGGTGAGCGTTTGCGCCTCGTGAAAATGCTGGCGCAATGCAGGCAGCCGCTGCGGACGGCGTTGCAGGATGCCGAGGATGTCGCTGCTGTCCAGCCGCCTGACATGGCCGAAATAGCGTTCGTGAATGCGCTTGATGCTGCCGTCCTTCTTCGCCTGCTCGACAAAGCGCGCCAGCGCATTGCGCAGCGCCTGTGAACTGCGGGTCGGCAGCGCCCACACGATTTTTTGCGTGTCACCGATGTCGAACGCCACGGCGAGATCCGGGTAGACATTGCGCATGGGGTCGAAATCCATGCCGTTGATGACCACCGCATCGTATTTGCCTGCCTGCAGTTGCGCCAGCAGTTCCTCCGGCCAGACATTCTCCAGCGCGGCCCAGGCGAGGTCGGGGTGTTTGCGCTTCTGGCGCATCAGGATGGGCGTGTGTCCGGAACCGATGATCAGCGCCAGCTTCTTACCAGACAGCTCAGCCATGTTGCGCGGCCGCCTGTCGCTGGTCCGATACACGATGTGGATCGGGGTCTCGAACAACACTGGCCCGGCAATCAGGTGGCGATCCTTGACGACGGCACGCGGCAAGGCCGCGGCGGCCAAATGGATATGATGGCTGTCGAGCAGTTCGAACAGTGCTTCGGGGCGATTTTTTTCCGTCCACTTGAGCGTCCAGTTTTGCGACCTGCTGAAGGACAGGATCAGATCGTGCTCGAATCCGGCGGGCTCGCCATTGGTGGCGATGTAGTAGGAGGTTGGGCTGTTGCGGGTTCCCACCCATAACTCGCCGCTGGTTTCCGGTGGCGGCACGGGGCGGCTGCATGCAGCCAGTGCCAGTGCCAGGCTCACCATGAGTGCAAGGCCTCTCCCGAATCCCGCCATTTTTCTTGTGATTGGCATGGGCACAGTCTGACCGAGTGTGAAATTTTCGTCCAGCAAACCGCGCGACTCGGTTACAATGCTCGCCGCCGGAGAGGTGGCAGAGTGGTCGAATGTACCTGACTCGAAATCAGGCGTAGGTGCAAGCCTACCGTGGGTTCGAATCCCACCCTCTCCGCCACCCCTATTCAAGACCCGCATAAACGCTGGGATTCAAGCACTGTAAGGCCTTCCGAAGAGTCACCGTGGGAACAAAGCTGGGAACATCCCGGCTAAACTACCGGTATAACAGACAAGGAAATGGCCTATCCACCCGGCTTATCGTTACACGGGAATAGCTGGCGAATCACCAAGCGACTCCCTACCGAACTGCTTCCCTACTACAACGGGAAAAAACACCTCTGACTTAACACCGGCAAGCCAGACAAGCGCGAGGCCGCTTCGGTCGCTTAGCGGTGGCACGCCGACCAGGAGGCGGAGTTGACCGCCTGCGCAAGACGGGCTGCCGCGAAAAGACCAGCATTGCCCCGGCTGACATTCGGTGGCTTGTGGGTCCATGCTCGCGTCCACGCTGGGGGCACATGAAGAGGGGCTGTTTGAAGGCGGAGCGGAGGAGGGGCGCTTGAGTGCGCCTGCTGCACGGGCGAAGACCCGAATGGTCTGAATGAGCGAAATCGCGGCAAAACAGGCCAGAAAATCGTCGCAAATCTGTCTCGGGCCCGTCGGGTGTTCTGTTGACGTTCAGCCTACGCATGCCTGGCGGGATTATGCAGACCTACCCTAAAGAAAATTGGACTAACGTCGTTACTACTTTCAACACTCTGAATTATGGGAGTGGGATCCCGGCTCGTATGTATTTGTACAATTGGCGGGCCAATTGTCCTGTATGCCCACGAAACGAATGAGGCCTGGTATGCGAAATATGATTGCTGTAGTTTTCATCGCAATCTTAAGCTTTGCCGATGTTGCTATGGCGCAGGATGAACACGTTGCGCTATTTAAGAACGTTTCTGGCAACGTTAAAATAATGCGGGGCAAATCGGACATTGTCCCTGTGGCTGGAACACAACTCATGAGATCCGATATCATCGTCTCGGGCCCTCATTCTTCGGGGGGCGTAGTTTTCAAGGATGGCACACTGCTCACCGTGGGTCCTTCGACTGAAATCGAAATCAGCCGGTACATGTTCCGGCCCGAAGAAGCCAAATATGACTTTTCACTTTACTTGAGAAAAGGGACAGCCATTTATTCCTCAGGCAAGCTCGGCAAGCTTGCGCCGGAATCTGTCAGTCTGAATACACCAAGAGCGGCGGTTGGGGTGCGCGGCACCCGCTTTATCGTCAAGGCTGATTAGGGGCAAGGTGACTGCTTTTTCTGTCGTTTCGGCCTTTGTAGTCGGGCTGTGCCTGTCAGGATGCTCCGGAACCACCTTGATTTTGTTGCCCGACGAAAGCGGAAAAGTCGGCGCCATAACAGTCAAGACACAAGGCGATCTCAGGGTAATAGACAAGGCATACCACTCTGTTATCGCCAAGGAAGGGGCTGCCCGCCTTTCCGAAACTCAGGCGTTGAGCGAAGCGCAGGTGTATCAAGAATATGCTGATCTGCTTAAGGCTCAGCCTGCCAAACCATCCAGCTTTATTCTCTATTTCGTTTCCGGCTCGTCCGATCTTGTAAAAGAATCCCAGGCAATAATCCCCAAGGTTATCGACCAGATAAAAGCACAAATGCCGACCGAGATCAGCATCATCGGACATACGGATACTACAGGCTCTGATAATTCAAATGACAAGTTGTCTCTGAAACGAGCAAGAGCGATTGAAAAAATACTAAAAGACAGCGTGCCATCCCTGCATGGGGTGGATGTATTTTTTTTCGGCTCAAAAGACTTGCTCGTTCCAACTCCGCCGAATATCGATGAGCCGAGAAACAGACGAGTCGAGATTTTGGCCCTGTAATAAGGAAATCGCACAGTGCATCATCCCCCGGAGTTCTCAGGCAGGCTGTCAAGAAAATGGGGTTATGGAATACTGCTGCTGGGCTTGTCGGTTTCAATTGTATTGGGCATCGTTGGGCGAATGGAAACAGGCTTTCCTGCTCAATGGAGCCACCTGTTTCTTGATTCCTTCCTGAAATACTCGGCGAACGGGAAAACGGCGCAAAATGCCGTAGTCATTGACATTGACGACGCCAGCCTGTCTGCGGCCGGCCAGTGGCCGTGGCCGCGCTATAGAATGGCCTCCCTGGTTCAGGCGATCGCTGATGGAAAACCAGCGGCAATAGGGCTGGACATCCTTTTCTCCGAGCCCGACCGAACCTCATTGAACAATATCCAAAAATCGTTCAAGCAGGATTTCGACCTGGACATATCCTTTGTCGGCGCTTCTCCCGGATTATCGGATAACGACGGATACTTCGGCAAAATCCTCTCCGGCACTGGCGCTGTCGGGGCGCGATATTTCTATTTCGATCACATCAGCAAGGCCGAAATATCTACTAAGCCGGAGTTCCACTTCACCGGAAGAACTGATTTGCTTTCGCTGAACGATGCACCCGGTGTGCTGAACAACACGTATGAAATTTCCTCGCAGTTAAAATTCAGCGGGTTTCTCAATAATCAGCCGGACAGCGATGGCATGCTTCGCAGGATTCCCCTGTTGATCCAGCACCGGGGGGTTATTTATCCCCATCTGTCCCTAGCGACATTCATGCGGTCTTTGGGGGTTGATTCTGCCGTCATTGAAGAAGACGGGAACGGCCCGGTTATCCACGTAGGAAATCATTCCATCCCCATTAACAAAAATGGGTTCGCACTGCTACGTTTCAACGGCAAACCACATCTTTATCCCGCCATTTCAGCGGTAGATATACTTAATGGCTCTTCTCATCCAGCCGCCGACATCAACGGAAAGATCGTTTTCATTGGCTCTTCGGCTGCTGCGTTGAATGACTTGCACAGTACGATATTCGATCCCCAATTTCCCGGGTTGAAGTCGCAAGCCGTGATAATCGAGAATATTATGGCTGATAGCTTTATCCGGGAACCCTCTTGGGCGGAGACCGCAATTCTGCTGGCATGTATCGCAACGGGCCTGCTTTTAGCCGCCTTGTTCATTTTTTTGCGCGAACCCGTGCAGTTATTCCTTGGAACCGCGACCCTGGCAGGCATTATCTTGTGGGTTTCCATATATCTGTTTCAGTCTGCCGGAATTTTCATTTCGCCCGGGCCACCCATTCTGGCGACCGGGGTATTGTTTACACTTTTCACCGCTACAAGGTTCGTGATCGAAAAAAGGCATGCCTACGTGTGGTTTACGAAGCTAGCCAATGCGCGGCAGGTCATCATGGAATCCATGGCCGCAGTGGCAGAAACACGCGACCCCGAAACCGGAGCCCATATCAAACGAACACAGCACTATGTGAAGTCAATTGCCGAAAAATTAAGGGACACTGGCAATTATCCTGAAATCCTAACTCAGGAATACATTGATCTTCTTTTCGTCTCCGCGCCATTGCACGACATCGGAAAAGTCGGGGTGCCGGACCACATATTGCTCAAGCAAGGCAAGCTGACCGAAGAAGAATTCGAACTCATGAAAAAACATGCGGAATATGGGAAAAACATTATTTATAGTACGGCGAAAAAAATCGAGGGGGATAACTTCCTTATCATCGCAGGTGAGATCGCTTCAACTCATCATGAAAGGTGGGACGGAACAGGATATCCTCTGGGTCTCGCCGGACATAACATTCCGCTTTCAGGCCGGATTATGGCAGTGGCAGATGTCTATGACGCCCTAATCAGCCGACGCTGTTATAAGCCGCCGTTTCCCCACGAAGAGTCGGTCAGAATCATGCGCGAAGCCCGTGGCAAGATATTCGATCCCGTGGTACTTGATGCGTTTTTCAGCATAGAAGAAAAAATCCGGGAAACAGCCTCAAGATACCGTGACGAGGGCGAACGGGTACTAGGTGACCTATAAGAGCGCGCCGGATATCCACCTAGATGAGCAGCCCTCCCAGGTCTGCGCAACAGGCATAGCCATGTCGTAGCCTTGTTCGAACCAGATTGGGTGACGCGCAATGAAAAGGGGGGCTAACGCCCCCCTTTTCATTGCGCTGAATTGCCGTGAATCGCCGTTAGAACTTGAAGACCACGCCAGCGGTGATCAAGTCGATGTCCGCTTCACCGGTTCCACCATTAAAGTCCGAGCTGCCCACTTCAAAAAACCGCTCCCATTCCATGCGAAGCCCAACCGATTTGGTGAAGTTGTATTGCGCGCCCAGGCCAACAGACCATGCAACGTCGGTATCTTCCGCATTGGTCGTTCCTTTGACATCAGCATTGAGGATGTTCAGTCCACCAGAGCCGATCAGGGTAAAGCTGGGGTTGAGCGCGTAGGATCCAATCAGGCGCATGGTTACGCCGTTGACTTCCCTTGTCCCGGTTTGTGCACCTGTGTACTCGACTTCCCCCATGTCGACGTAGCCAAATTCCATGGAAATGTATTCATTGACTTCCAGGCCGCCAAATACCTTCCAGGCCAGATCCGAGTCGTCGCAGCTGGTGCCAGCGGGACAGGAGATATCTGATGTGGCTTGGCCCGCGCTTGCGCCGACAAAAGGCGCCAGGGTGAAATCGAAAAATCCGGCAGATGCGGGGGTGGACAAGGCCAGTGCCGAAGCCATGGCGGCGGCGAAACGGATCGTGCGCATGTAAAACTCCTCCATTTAATTTATGTGTGATTGTGATAAGCGACCCCAGCACCTGGCTCTCGCCAAGGTGGAACGGCAAGGCAGATTAATGGATTTTATTGCTTTTAGAAAGCTGGCATGCGCGTCATTACCGGGCCGCGGCCAACAGGCGGCATCACGATATCCAGGGCGGTTCGTGAAATGCCAAGCCCCTGCCTCGTGCTAGACTGCCCCAAAATTTGAGGCGAGCATGGCCGAGGAGACTGATCTTTCGCGTACCGAACCGGCGAGTCCGCGGCGCCTGCAGGAGGCGCGCAGCGCGGGCGATGTGCCGCGTTCTGCCGAACTCACGGCGTGGGTGGTGCTGCTGTCGGCGCTGGCCGTGCTGGGCTGGCTGGCACCTCGTCTCTTGAATGCGCTGCAGGCGCTGACCGAAACGGCCTTCATTCACGCCGCGCAACCCTTATCCCCGATTCTCATTGAAGCGGCGCAGTCTGCGCTGTGGGCGGTGTTGCCTGTACTGGTCGTCGTCTTTGTCGCCGCGCTGCTGGCGCCGATGCTGCTTTCGGGCTGGGTGTATGCGCCGCAGGTCACCCAGGCCGATCTGACGCGTGCCAATCCGTTCAAACCCCTTGCCCGCTTGTTTTCTGCCGATTCGCTGTTCGACGGAACATTGACCCTGTTGAAACTGGCGCTCGTTGCGGCTGCGGTCGGTTGGGCGCTGGCGAGTGGCTGGCCAGGGCTGCTGAGCCTGACCGGCAGCGGGGTGGGCGAGTCGCTGACGGCGACAGCGGCCTGGATCGGGCGCGGCGTGCTGGCGCTGGCGCTGGCGCTGGCGGTGGCAGCGGTGCTGGACGCCGGCTGGCGCTGGTGGCGGTATCTGCGCCGGCATGCGATGACCTGGCAGGAGGTGCTGGCGGAGGCGCGCGAAGCCGAGGGCAGTCCGGAAATGCGTGCGCAGTTGCGCGGCCGTCAGCAGCAGGCTGGGCAGGGGCGGCATGTGAATGAGGTGATCGGGTGAGTGCGCAGGGCGTGATGATGATGGGCATGCCGCTGAACCGGCTGGCGGTGCCGATGCTGGTGCTGCTGATTCTGGCGATGATGGTGCTGCCGCTACCCACCTTTATGCTCGATGTGCTGTTCACGCTCAATATCGCGCTGGCGATGATCGTGATGCTGGTGAGCCTGAATTCGCGGCGCCCGCTCGATTTTTCGGTCTTTCCCACGGTGCTGCTGCTGACCACGCTGCTGCGCCTGTCGCTCAACGTAGCCTCCACCCGCATCATCCTGATGCAGGGGCACACCGGGCCGGACGCCGCGGGCAAGGTGATCGAGTCCTTCGGCAATTTCCTGGTCGGCGGCAACTACGTCGTCGGCTTCGTGGTGTTCCTGATCCTGGTCATCATCAACTTCATCGTCATCACCAAGGGCGCCGGGCGCATCGCCGAGGTGGCGGCGCGCTTCACGCTGGATTCGATGCCGGGCAAGCAGTTGGCGGTCGATGCCGACCTCAATGCCGGTTTCATCAACGAAAGCGAAGCGCGTGCGCGCCGCCACGAGATTGGCCGCGAGGCGGACTTTTACGGCGCGATGGACGGCGCCTCCAAGTTCGTCCGCGGCGACGCCATCGCCGGCATCATCATCCTGCTGGTGAATCTGGTGGGCGGCGTGCTGGTCGGGCTGTTCCAGCACAACCTGGGGCTGACCGAGGCGCTCGGGCGCTATGCGCTGCTGACGGTGGGCGACGGTTTGGTGACGCAGATTCCGGCGCTGATCATCTCAACAGCGGCGGGTATCGTGGTCAGCCGTGCGTCGAGCGAGCAGGACCTGTCGCGCGAGTTCTCCACCCAGATTTTCGGTCGTCCGCAGACCTTGTACATCGCCGCCACCGTGCTCGGGGTGCTGGGGCTGATTCCGGGCACGCCGCATCTGGCCTTTCTGACGATTGCCGTCGTGCTGGGCGGGCTGGGATACTGGCTGATGCGCCGTCAGAACACGGTGTTTGACGTCGAGCCGCTGGAGTTGATCGAAGCGGAGCCCGCGCCCCTCGACGTCACCTGGGACGACATCCCGCCGGTCGACGTGCTGGCGCTCGAAGTCGGCTACCGGCTGATCCCGCTGGTCGACCGCAACCAGGGCGGAGCGGCCCTGACCCGCATTACCGATGCCCGCCGTCGCTTTGCCACCGACATGGGGCTGGTGGTGCCGCTGATCCGCGTGCGCGACAACCTCGACCTCAAGCCCAACAGCTATCGCATCACGCTCAAGGGCGTCGACGTGGCGCACGGCGAACTGCCCAGCGGGCAGGTGCTGGCGGTGGACATGGGCGACGTGCTGGGGCGGCTCGATGGCGCCCAGGGGGTGGACCCGCTGACCGGACTGGCCGGAGTATGGATCGAGGCGGGGCGCGAAGAGGAAGCCGAACTGCGCGGCTTTGTGGTGCTGACCGCGGCCGAACTGATCGCTCGCCAAGTCGAGGGCGTATTCCGCCAGCACGCGCCGGAGTTGTTGGGTCGGACCGAAGTGCAGCAACTGCTCGACACGCTGGCGCGCAGCCATCCGGGGCTGGTCGAGGACGTGACGCCGCGCCATCTGCCGCTAACCAGCGTGCAGGCCGTGCTGCAGCAGCTGATCGCGGAAAACGTCTCGATCCGCGATACCCGCACCCTGTTCGAAACCCTGGCGGCGCGCGCGCCGAAAAGCCAGGCTATCGACGAGCTGGTGGAAAGCGTGCGCGCGGCGCTCGGACGCAGCATCGTCGACCGCCTGTTCGAAGGCGGCAACACCCTGCAGGTGATCGGCCTGGATGCGGCCACCGAAACCCGATTGCTGAACGAGATGGGCGACGAGGGTGAGGCCCTGCTGTCGCCCGCCACGCTGGATGCCCTGAACGATGCCGCCGAACGCGCCCTGGCCGAGCAGGAAGGCGCGGGCTACCCGCCGGTGCTGCTGACTTCGCCCGGCCTGCGTGCCATCTTGTCGCGGCTGCTGCGGCGCAACCTGCCGCGGCTTTCGGTGATTGCGTACGCCGAGGTGCCCGCCGATAAAATGGTGCAGGTGAGTACGGAACTGGCTATCGGGGAGGGCACATGAGCGTGCAGGTATTCGTGGCGGCGAATGCGCGTGAAGGTCTGGCGCGCATCCGCAATGAATTGGGCGATGACGCCGTGGTGCTGTCCACCCGGCCGCATCCGCAGGGCGTCGAACTATTGGCCAGCGCCTACGGCGAGCTGGCGGTGCCGGCGGTCAGCGAGACCGCGGACGCGGCCGGCAGCTCGCGCATTCTGGCCGAACTGTCACGCCTGCGCGGCATGCTGCAAAACCAGCTGGCGGGCTTTGCCTGGGGTGCTGCACGGCGGCGCGATCCGGTACGGGTGGCGTTGATGCAAACCCTGTTCGCGGCCGGATTCGGCAGCTCGCTCGCCCGCACGCTGGCTGCGCGTCTGCCGCGCGGGCTCGATGCCGATGCCGCCCAGCGCTGGCTGCGCCAGGTGCTGATCCGCAACCTGCCGCTACAGGGGCGTGACGCCGATCTGCTGGCCCGTGGCGGCCGCTACGCCCTGGTCGGCTCCACAGGATCGGGCAAGACCACCACGCTGGCCAAGCTTGCCGCGCGCGGGGTCGATGCGCATGGCGCCACCCAGGTGGCGCTGGTGGCCGCAGATGCCTACCGCATCGGTGCGGCGGCGCAATTGAGCGTATATGCAGAGTTGCTGGGGGTGTCGCTGCATGTGGCCGACGATCAGGCCCGGCTGGCGCTGCTTTTGCCTGAGCTTGCCGCCAAGAAACTGGTGCTGATCGACACCGCGGGGTTTGCCCCGAACGACCCGCGTACCCGCGAAGGGAAGGTGTTCGACGCGCTTGGCGTGCGCCGCATTGCGGTGATTTCCGCCAGCCAGCAGGGTGCGGCAATCGAACAGGCGATGACGCGTTTCGGTCAGGGCGCAGCCGCCTGTATTCTCACCAAACTCGACGAAACCCCGCAGCCGGGTGCTGCGCTCGACAGCCTGATCCGCCATCGCTTGCCGCTGGCCTATGTCAGCGGCGGTCAGCGCGTGCCGGAAGACCTCCACGCGCCCAACCCCAGTTACCTCGTCGATCGTGCACTGAAGGGCGGCCAGCTGGCCACCCCCTATGCGCTGGAGGCCGAGGACTGGCCACTGTTTGCCGGCGTCGAGGCCGACCGGGAGGAGCGCCGCACCCTGAAGGGCATGAATACCCAAAAGGGCATAAATGCCGGCTGACCAGGCTGCAGGGTTGCGACGGCGCAGCGCGCGACAGCCGCTCCGCTGCATCTACTGTTTTTCTGATTCTGCCGATTCAAGCGTCCGCTTGGCGCATGCGCTGCATCGAATCGGCCGGATTCCCCTGCTGGTCGACACGCAGGGCCGCCTTTTTGCCGCATCCCCCACCCGCAGCCTGTTCGACTGGAGGCATCAGCTCGAACGCCGGCAGCTGCGTACCCTGCCGCAGACCTACGGCGAGGGCTGGTATGCCCCCGGAGTGCGCGGGGATGAAGCTGCGTTTGCCGGCCTGGTGAACGGCTACGACTATGTGATGTTCGATTCGGGGTGGGGCTGCGCCAAATTTTCACTGCTGCCGGGCGCAGCCCATACGGTGGTCATGGAGGTGTGCCGTACCGACGAATCGATGCTGCATGCGTATGCGGTGCTCAAAACGCTGGCTTGTTTTGAGGGCGCATTCAATGTGTACTTGCTGGGCGACCAGGTTGCTTGCGATCATGTGCAGGCTGCGGGTTGCCATTTTCTTGAGCAAGGCTTCGCAAGCTCGATTTGCAGCGCAGCAAACGAGGATGATGCATTTGCCACGCTAGCCGTTAGAATGGCGGGCGAGGAGACGAGCCTGACGGCTTGTTAAATAAGACAGGAAATCCCTGAAACATGGCTGGTAAACCATCGTCGCAAGACGAGCAAGTCACTAAATATGCGCCGCTGGTCAAGCGCATTGCGTATCACATGATGGCGCGCCTGCCCGCCAGCGTCGAGGTTGACGATCTCATCCAGGTCGGGCTGATCGGCCTGCTGGATGCGGTGTCGCGTTTCGACGGCAACCAGGGCGCCCAGTTCGAATCCTATGCCACCCAGCGCATCCGCGGCGCCATGCTCGACGAGCTGCGCGAAGCGGACTGGCTGCCGCGCCACGTGCGCCAGAAATCGCGACAGATCGAATCGGCCATCCACCGGCTGGAACAGCGCAACGGCAAGTCGCCCTCCGAGCAGGAAATATCGGCCGAGCTGGGCATGCCGATCGATCAGTACCAGTCCATGCTGGGCGACGTGAAGTGTTCCCAGTTGCTGTATTACGAAGATTTCTCGGATGAAGACAGCGCCAGTTTCCTCGAGCGCTACCTGGTCGACGGCAGCAGCGACCCGCTTGCGGTGCTGGAAGACGAAGGCTTCCGCGACAGCCTGATTGCCGCGATCCATCATCTGCCCGAACGCGAGCGCAGCATGATGGGCATGTACTACGAACAGGACATGAACCTGAAGGAAATCGGTGTGGTGCTCGGCGTGTCCGAATCGCGCGTGTGCCAGCTGCATTCGCAGGCGGTCGCGCGCCTGCGCGCCCAGCTCAAGATCTGGAAAGACTGACACGGAGGGCAGATCGCGGATAAATCCGCGATAATGGCGGCTTGTTTATCCAGCCTGTCACGCCGTCATGAGCCAAGCCGCCCTCAAGAAAAAAGCCCTCGATTACCACCGCCTGCCCAAGCCCGGCAAGCTTTCTGTCGAATCGTCCAAGCCCTGTTCCACGCAGGAAGATCTGTCGCTGGCCTACACCCCCGGGGTGGCGCAACCGGTGCTGGAAATTGCGAAGAATCCCCAGAAGGCATACGACTACACCAACAAGGGCAATCTGATCGCGGTGATCACCGACGGCACCGCCATCCTCGGCCTGGGCGACCTCGGGCCGCTCGCCGCCAAGCCGGTCATGGAAGGCAAGGGCGTGCTGTTCAAGCAGTTCGCCGGTATCGACGTCTACGACATCGAAGTCAACGCCAAAACGCCGCAGGATTTCATCAAGGTGGTTGAAGCGATCGCGCCCACCTTCGGCGGCATCAACCTTGAGGACATCGCCGCGCCGCACTGCTTCGAGATCGAAGCCGCGCTGAAGAAGAAGCTCGACATCCCGGTGTTCCACGACGACCAGCATGGCACCGCCACCATCATCTGCGCCGGCCTCATCAATGCGCTGCATGTGCAGGGCAAGACGCTGGAAACCGCCAAGATCGTCTGCCTCGGCGCCGGCGCGGCGGGCATCGCGTCGATGAATCTGCTGGTTGCGATGGGCGCGAAAAAAGCCAACATCCTGCTGGTCGATTCCAAGGGCGTGGTGCACAAGGAGCGCACCGACCTCAACAGCTTCAAGAGAGCCTACGCGCGCAAGACCAGGCTGCGCACGCTGGACGACGCGATGAATGGCGCCGACGTGTTCGTCGGCGTCTCGGGCGCCAACCTGGTGAGCCCGGCGATGGTGAAAAGCATGGCCGACAAGCCGGTGGTCTTTGCGCTCGCCAACCCCAATCCCGAGATCCTGCCGGAAAAGGCCCGTGCCGCGCGCAGCGACCTCATCATGGCGACCGGGCGCTCGGACTACCCCAACCAGGTCAACAACGTGCTGGGCTTTCCCTTCATCTTCCGCGGCGCGCTCGACGCGCGTGCGAAGCAGATCACCGAGGCCATGTTGATCGCCGCGGTGCATGCGCTCGCCGAGCTCGCGCGCGAGCCGGTGCCGGCCTCGGTGCTGAAGGCCTACAAGCTGAAGAAACTGAAATTCGGTCCCGACTACATCCTGCCCAAGCCGTTCGATCCGCGTCTGGCCCAGCGCGTGCCGCAAGCGGTGGCGAAGGCGGCGAAGGTCACGGTTAAGAAGGCGAGCAGGACGACGCTGACGAAGGCTAAGGTTAAGGCGCCCGCCAAGCGTCGTTAAATCCGGCCAACCCAACACCGACCGTGCCGTGAAACCGATCGCGCGCCCCGTTTACCTCAATCTGTTTCGCATTCATTTGCCGCTGCCCGGCTGGGTATCGATCCTGCACCGGGTATCGGGCGCGCTGCTGGTTGCGGCGCTGCCGCTGGGCGTGTGGGTCCTGTCGATGTCGCTGGCCGACCAGGCCGGCTTTCAGCGCATCGCCGACTGGTTTGCGAATCCGCTGGCCCGGCTGGTGTTGCTGGGTTTGATCTGGGCGTTTGCGCATCATTTATTTGCGGGCGTGCGGCATTTGGCGCTGGATGCGCACTGGGGCACGGACCTGAAGCCTGCGCGGCAAACCAGCCTCGCGGTCATGCTGGCCAGTGGGCTGTTCACGCTGTTGGCCGCCTGGAGACTGTTCGCATGAAATCCACCACGGGCGCGCATACCGGAACCGGCACCTGGCTGCTGCAGCGCGCCTCGGCGCTGGTTCTGGCACTGGCCTTGCCCGGACTGGCCGTTTATTTCCTGACGGCCCTGCCGCTTGATTTTGCCGGCTGGCAGTCGCTGTTCGCGCCGCTGTGGTTGCGCGTGCTGATGCTGCTGACGGCTGCGGCGCTCGCGCTGCACGCCTGGGTGGGGATGCGCGACATCTTCATGGACTATGTCCGCCCGACCGGGCTGCGTTTGGCTTTGTATCTGGCAGTGATCATCACCCTGGCGGGCAGCGTCGCCTGGCTCGCCGCCACCGTGTGGAGCGTGTCATGAATGCACGTCGCTTTGACGCACTCATCATCGGCGGCGGCGGCGCGGGCCTGCGTGCGGCATTGCAGCTGGCGCGCTCGGACTACAAGGTCGCGGTGGTGTCGAAAGTCTTCCCCACGCGTTCGCACACCGTGTCGGCGCAGGGCGGCATCACCGCCGCGCTCGCAAACGTCGACGACGACCGCTGGGAATGGCACATGTACGACACGGTCAAGGGCGGCGACTGGCTCGGCGACCAGGATGCGATCGAGTTCATGTGCCGCGAGGCCGCCACGGCAGTGTACGAACTCGAACACATGGGTCTGCCGTTCTCCCGGCTGGACAACGGCAAGATCTACCAGCGTCCCTTCGGCGGGCAGTCGAAAAACTTCGGCGGCGAGCAGGCCACCCGCACCTGCGCCGCCGCCGACCGCACCGGCCACGCCCTGCTGCACACGTTGTACCAGCAGAACATCGCCCACCGCACCCAGTTCTTCGACGAATACTTTGCGCTCGACCTGCTGCGTGATGCCGACGGCTATTGCCTCGGCGTCACTGCGATCTCCATCGAAACCGGCGAGCCGCTGCTGATCGAAGCGCGCGCGACGCTGCTCGCCACCGGCGGAGCCGGACGCGTGTTCGGCAATAGCAGCAACGCCATGATCAACACCGGCGATGGTCTCGGCATGGTGCTGCGCGCCGGACTGCCGCTGCAGGACATGGAGTTCTGGCAGTTCCATCCCACGGGGATTGCAGGCGTCGGCTGCCTCATCACCGAAGGCGTGCGCGGCGAGGGTGGCTATCTGCTGAATAAAACCGGCGAGCGCTTCATGGAACGCTATGCGCCCCACGCGAAAGATCTGGCCGGGCGTGACGTGGTGGCGCGTGCCATCGCCATCGAAATCGCCGAGGGACGCGGCTGCGGACCACGCGGGGATTATGTCGACCTCAAGCTCGACCATCTCGGCGAGACGCTCATCGCGGAAAAACTGCCCGGTATTCGCGACCTTTCGATCCGCTTCGCGGGGGTCGATCCGGTCGAGCAATCCATACCCGTCGCGCCCACCGCGCACTACATGATGGGCGGCATCCCCACCAATCTGCACGGCCAGGTCGTTGCACCCGCGCGCTTCGGTCCCGAGGAGCCCGTACCCGGCCTGTATGCCGTCGGCGAATGCGCCTGCGTGTCGGTACACGGCGCCAACCGCCTGGGCGGCAACTCGCTGCTCGATCTGATCGTGTTCGGCCGCGCCGCGGGTTTGCATATGCTGGAGTATCTGCATGACAACCCCTATTCGCGTCCGCTGCCGGAGCATGCGGCCGAAGCGAGTCAGGCACGGCTTGCGCGCTGGGACCGCCCCGGCAGCGAACGCGTGGCGGCCATCACCGACGACCTCAGGCGCATGATGCAGACGCATGCCGGCGTGTTCCGCACCGACGCGGTATTGCGCGAGGGGCTGGAAAAGCTGGACGCACTGGAAGAACGCCTGGCGCACGCCGGTTTGCAGGACACCAGCCGCGTCTTCAACACCGCGCGCATCGAGGCGCTGGAACTGGAGAACCTGATCGGTGTGGCGCGGGCGACGCTGATGTCGGCGCTGTATCGTACCGAGAGCCGGGGTGCGCACACGCGGGAGGATTTTCCTGCGAGAGACGACGAGCACTGGTTGAAGCACACGCTGTATTCGCGGGAGGGGGATCAGGTGGATGCCAAGCCGGTGAGGTTGAAGCCGCTGACGGTGGACTCGATACGGCCGAAGGAGAGGGTGTATTGATGGTTGAGGTTATTCGTCAGCTTGAGGAATTGCCCAGGCTTCGCTTTTCGCCTGTGGGCGAGTCACTTTCTTTTGCGTGGCCAAAAGAAAGTAACCAAAGAAAAAGCCACCCCTGGTGTGTCGGCCTTCGGCTCCCCTGCGATGCTCGCCGCCCGAGGCGGGGCTGGAACTCGCCCTGGCAGGGCACACAAAACGTGCCCTGCTACGGATCTCAGACACCCCGCGCCTCTTTTCCCCGCACAGCTGCGCTTCTCGGCGACACACAAGGGGCGTCCTTGCATGCACCAGTGCTTGGCGAAGAGTCGGCATTACGCGTGAGCAGCACCGGGGGTTGTTCCCCTTCAGCGCTGCCGATTTGGCGTGTGCGGGCGGGACAAGAGCGGAACCGTGTCCGAGCTCCACAGCACGGGGCGTTTTGTGCCCCGTGCCAGGGCGAGTTGGTGGAGCGCCCGCCCGCGCGCGCCAAATCGGGAACCCGCAGGGCAGCGATGTGGGGTCGCCTTTTATTTGGTTTCATTCTTTTGGCGAAGCAAAAGAAAGTGACTCGCCCACTGGCGAAAAGCGAAGCCGTCGCAACCACCGCGGACTGCGAGCAGCCATGAAATTCCGCCTCTACCGCTACTCCCCCGAATCCGGCGACAAGCCTTTCATGCAGGACGTCGAACTCGACATCGACCCCGCCGGCAAGATGCTGCTCGACGCGCTGCTGGCGATCAAGGCACAGGACGAGACACTGTCCTTGCGCCGTTCCTGTCGCGAAGGCGTGTGCGGGTCGGATGCGGTGAACGTCAACGGCAAAAATCGGTTGGCGTGCATCACGCCTTTGTCCGAACTGAAGGAACCCATCGAGGTGCGGCCGCTTCCTGGACTGCCAGTGATCCGCGACCTGATCGTCGACATGGAACCCTTCTACAAACAATACCGTTCGATCAAGCCCTGGCTGATCAACGACGAGCCGGAGCCCGAGGTCGAGCGCCTGCAAAGCCCTGCGGACCGCGCGCTGCTCGATGGCGCCTACGAATGCATCCTGTGCGCCTGCTGCACGACCTCGTGCCCGTCGTTCTGGTGGAATCCGGACACCTTCGTCGGCCCGGCGGGGCTGTTGCAGGCATACCGCTTCATCGCCGATTCGCGCGACGAGGCGACCGCGGCGCGGCTCGACAATCTGGAAGACCCGTATCGGCTGTACCGCTGCCGCGGCATCATGAATTGCGTGGACGCCTGCCCCAAGGGACTGAACCCGACGGCGGCGATCGGGCGCATCAAGTCGCTGCTGGTGAAGCGCCGTGTCTGACGCATTGGCCTGGCGCTGCCGGCGCGGACTGCTGGAGCTGGATCTCTGGCTGGGTGGCTTTCTGCAGGCGCACCGCGCTACACTTCAGGCTTGCGAGACGGCCGCGCTGGCGCGGTTGTTGACCCTGTCGGACATGGAGATTGTCGACAGGCTGCAAGACCGATCGCCTGCGGGCGATGCCGATCTTGCCGCGCTGATTGAACGCCTACAAAAATATCAGGCTGCAACATTATTGGAATCACGATGAAAAAAACCGTCACCCTCACGTTCAGCGATGGCAGTCCATCCATCGAACTGCCGATCGAGCAGGGCACCTATGGCAAACCGGTGATCGACATCCGTGCGCTGGGTGCGCACGGCTATTTCACCCATGATCCCGGCTTCACCGCCACGTCCAGCTGCACCTCGGCCATCACCTACATCGACGGCGACGAAGGCCTGCTGTACTACCGCGGCTACCCGATCGATGAACTGGCCTACAAGTCTGACTACATGGAGGTCAGCTATCTGCTGATTCACGGCGAATTGCCGACGGCCGAGCAGAAGATGGCATTCGAGCAATCGATCCGCCATCACACCCTGCTGCATGACCAGATGGAGAACGTGTTCCGCGGCTTCCGCCGCAGCGCTCACCCGATGGCGGTGATGATCGGCGTGACCGGCGCGATGTCGGCCTTCTATCATGCAGGCCTCGATAACTTCAATCCCGAGCATCGCGAGATCGTCGCCCATCGCCTGATTGCGAAGATTCCCACGGTCGCGGCCTGGGCCTACAAGTTCAACGAAGGCCAGCCCTTCGTCTATCCCCAGAACCGTCTCTCGTATGCCGAAAACTTCATGCACATGATGTTTTCCAGCCCGTGCGAGCCCTACGAGCCTAATCCGGTGCTGGCGCGTGCGCTCGACCGCATCTTCATCCTGCACGCCGACCACGAGCAGAACGCCTCGACCTCGACCGTGCGCCTGGCCGGCTCCAGCGGCGCCAATCCCTATGCCTGCATCGCCAGCGGCATGGCCTCGTTGTGGGGGCCGCTGCACGGCGGTGCCAACGAGGCGGTGCTGCGCATGCTGGAGGAGATGGACGACGTCTCCAAGATTCCGGGATTCATCAAGCGTGCCAAGGACAAGTCCGATCCGTTCCGCCTGATGGGCTTCGGCCATCGCATTTACAAGAACATGGACCCGCGCGCCGCCATCATCCGGCAGACCTGTTACGAGGTATTGGACGAGCTCGGCCTGCGCGACGACCCGCAGTTCAAGATCGCGCTCGAGCTCGAACGCATCGCGCTGGAAGACGACTACTTCATCGAGAAGAAGCTCTACCCCAACGTCGATTTCTACTCCGGCATCATCTTCCGCGCCATGGGCATCCCCACCAGCATGTTCACCGCGCTGTTCGCCATGGCGCGCACCGCCGGCTGGGTGGCGCAGTGGCACGAGATGCTGTCCGACCCAGCGCACAAGATCGGGCGTCCGCGCCAGCTCTACACCGGTTCGGTGCGGCGCGAATTCGTCCCGCTGGATCAGCGCGGAGCCTGAACACGCAAGCCCTCCCATGAGCGCGCCTGACTGGTCCCGGACCTCCCCGCTGTATGCCGGCAATGTGGCCTATCTGGAGCAGTTCGGCGACGATGCGCTGGCACCCTGGCTGACGCAGCCGCTTCCGGGTACGGCGCCCGCATCGGACGCGGCCCAGGTCGCGGTGCTGCGGCTCATCAACGCCTACCGCTACCTCGGGGTGCGCAAGGCCGAACTCGATCCCCTGCGGCGCTTCGAACCGCCGCCCACCCCCGAGCTCGATCCCGCGCACTATGGGCTGACCGACGCGGACATGAGCCGCGAATTCGAAACCGGCTCGCTGTTCGGGGTGGAGCGCAGCACCCTGGCAGACATCCTGCGGCGGCTTAACGCAGCGTACTGCGGCCATGTCGGCGCCGAGTACATGCACATCACCGAGGTCGCGCGCAAACGCTGGCTGCAGGAGCGCATCGAATCGGCGCAGGGGCGCTTCGGCGTCACGCCCGCCCTGAAAAAGAAGCTGCTGAAACGGCTGACCGATGCCGAGACGCTGGAAAAATTCCTGCACACGCGGCACGTCGGACAGAAGCGCTTTTCGCTCGAAGGCGGCGAGAGTCTGATCCCGCTGCTCGACCAGGTGATTGAGCGCTGCGCCCGCCACGGCGCCAAGGAAATCGTGATCGGCATGGCGCATCGCGGGCGCATCAACGTGCTGGCCAACATCATGGGGCGCTCGCTCGAAAGCCTGTACGAGGAACCGGCGAACGGTTGTGCCGATTCGCCGCTGTCGGGCGACGTCAAATACCACCAGGGATTTTCCACCGATTTCTCCACGCCCTACGGCCCGGTGCACGTGGCGCTGGCGTTTAATCCCTCGCATCTCGAAATCGTGCATCCGGTGGTGCGCGGCTCGGTGCGCGCGCGCCAGGACCGGCGCGGCGACGTGCTCGGCTACGAAGTGGTGCCGGTGATCCTGCACGGCGACGCCGCGCTGTCGGGGCAGGGCGTGGTGATGGAAAGCCTCAACATGTCGCAGACGCGCGGCTTCCGCAACCACGGCGCGATCCATGTCGTGATCAACAACCAGATCGGCTTCACCACCTCCGACCCGCGCGACGTGCGTTCGACGCTGTACTGCACCGACGTCGCGAAGATGGTCGAGGCGCCGGTGCTGCACGTCAACGGCGACGACCCCGAGGCGGTGGCCTTTGCGGTGCAGACCGCGGTCGACTACCGCTACACCTTTCACAAGAACTGCTTCATCGACCTGGTGTGCTACCGCCGCCACGGCCACAACGAGCAGGACGAGCCGCTCGCCACCCAGCCGCTGATGTACCGCCGCATCCAGGCGCATCCCAGCACGCGCATCCTGTATGCGCAGCGGCTGGTCGACGAGGGCGTGTTGAGCCAGGCGCAGGCCGACGACATGGTGGACGACTGCCGCGAGCGGCTGGAGCATGGCGAGTCGCTGAGCCCGCAGGCCTTGTCCGACTTCAAGGAAACCTTCAGCATGGACTGGGGCCGCTTCAAGGGTGCCCAGGTCCCGGAGGTGGCGACCGCGGTGTCGGCTGCGCGGCTGGATTTCCTGGGCGAGCGCATCACCACGCTGCAGCATGAAATCGAGCTGCATTCGCGGGTGCAGAAGGTGCTGGACGACCGCCGCAGGATGCGCGCGGGCGAACTGCCGGTGGACTGGGGCTACGCCGAGAACCTGGCCTACGCCAGCCTGCTCGACGCCGGCCACAACGTGCGGGTGTCGGGGCAGGACTCGGCGCGCGGGACCTTCTTCCACCGTCACGCGGTGTGGCATGACCAGAAACGCGAGCGCCGCCAGAGCGGCGTGTACGTCCCGCTCGAACACATTCATGAGCGCCAGGGCAACTTCACCATCATCGATTCGTTGCTGTCGGAAGAAGCGGTGCTGGCCTTCGAATACGGCTATTCGACAGCCGACCCCGACACGCTGGTGGTGTGGGAGGCGCAGTTCGGCGATTTCGCCAACGGCGCGCAGGTGGTGATCGACCAGTTCATCACCAGCGGAGAAGCGAAGTGGGGGCGGCTATGCGGGCTTACGCTGATGCTGCCGCACGGCTTCGAAGGGCAGGGGCCGGAGCATTCTTCGGCCCGCCTCGAGCGCTACCTGCAGCTGTGCGCGCAGGACAACATCCAGGTCTGCGTGCCGACCCTGCCGGCGCAGATGTTCCACCTGCTGCGGAGGCAGATCGTGCGCCCGCTGAGAAAGCCGCTGGTGATCCTGAGCCCGAAGAGCCTGCTGCGCCACCCGGCCTCGACGTCGTCGCTGGCCGACCTCGCCAGCGGGGCGTTTCTGCCGGTCATCGACGATCCGCGCATGCCGCGAAACGCCAGGCGCGTGGTGGCCTGCAGCGGGCGCATCTGGTTCGATCTCGAGTCGACGCGTGAGGTGCGCGGACTGGACGACGTCGCCCTGGTGCGGGTGGAACAGCTCTATCCCTTCCCCGAGGATGCGTTCCGCAGCGTGCTCGCAGCCTATCCGCAGGCCGACACCTTCGTCTGGGCGCAGGAAGAACCGATGAACCAGGGCGCATGGTTCCAGACCCTGCACCACCTCAACCACTGCGCGCCGGGCGGGCGGCATTTTCACTACGCCGGTCGCCCGGCGGCCGCAGCGCCCGCTTCGGGCTACACCTCGCGCCACCGGGCGGAGCTGGAAGCCCTGCTGAACGACGCGCTGGAGACCCCTTATGAAACTTGAAGTACGTGTGCCGACCCTGTCCGACTCGGTCGCCAGCGGCACCTTGCTGCCGTGGCGCAAGCAGGTCGGCGAGACCGTCGCGCGCGACGACACCCTGGGCGTTGTGGAAACCGACAAGGTGATCCTGGAAATCCCCGCGCCGGCGTCCGGCACGCTGGTCGAAGTGCGGAAGGAAGAAGGCGCGGTGGTCAAGGCCGACGAGGTGGTGGCGGTGATCGAGACCGGCGAGCACGTTGTCGCGCCCGGAACCGCTGAAAAACCCGCGCAGCCTGTCGCTGTCACGACCGTCGTGCCGACGACGGCTGCAGTCGTGCCGCCCAAGCCCAGCGTGCCCTTGCCTGCCGCTGCGGGTGCGGCGTCCGTCGCTGCACCGGGCGAAACCCGCCGCGAGCCGCTGTCGCGACTGCGCCAGCGGGTGGCCGAACGCCTGGTCGCGGCGCAGCACACCGCCGCCATGCTCACGACCTTCAACGAGGTGAACATGCAGCCGGTGAACGAGCTGCGCCAGCGCTTCAAGGCCGAGTTCGAGGTCAAGCACGGGGTCAAGCTCGGCTACATGTCGTTCTTCGTGCGCGCGGTGTGCCAGGCGATGCAGCAGTTTCCCATCGTCAACGCCGCCATCGACGGCAACGACATCGTGTGGCACGGCGATGTCGACATCGGCATTGCCATCTCCAGCCCGCGCGGACTGGTGGTGCCGATCCTGCGTCGCGCACAGTCCTTGTCGTCGGCCGGGATCGAAGCGGCCATCGCCGACTTCGCCCGCCGTGCACGCGAGAGCACGCTCACGCTCGATGACCTCTCCGGCGGCAGCTTCTCGATAACCAATGGCGGCGTGTTCGGTTCGCTGCTCTCCACCCCCATCCTCAACCCGCCGCAATCGGCCATCCTCGGCATGCACACCATCCAGGAACGCCCGGTCGCCGAAAACGGCCAGGTGGTGATCCGACCGATGATGTATCTGGCGCTCACCTACGACCACCGGCTGATCGACGGGCGTGACGCAGTGCAGTTTCTGGTCGCGGTGAAGGCCGCGCTGGAAGCCCCGGAACGTCTGCTGGAGGAGGTCTGAGCATGACGGCTGCGCACAAGGGAACCGTGAACTGGCCGCCAGAAAATCTGGTCGAGGTCAGCGACCTGCATTTCTCGTTCGACACGAATCAGGTACTCAAGGGGATTAATCTGTCCATTCCCCGTGGCAAGGTGGTCGCCATCCTCGGCGTCAGCGGCTGCGGCAAGACCACGCTGCTGCGTCATTTCGGCGGTCAGCTCCGACCGTCGCACGGCAGCGTGACCTTCGACGGGCAGGTGGTGCACGAATTGAACAACACCGAGCTCTACGCGATGCGGCGCAAGATGGGAATGATGTTCCAGGTCAGCGGACTGTTCAGCGACCTCTCGGTGTTCGACAACATCGCCTACCCGATGCGCGAGCACACCGATCTGCCGGAAGACGTCATTCACGACCTGGTGCTGATGAAGCTCCATGCCGTCGGCCTGCGCGGCGCCCACGCCCTGCGCACCAGCCAGCTCTCGGGCGGATTGTAGCGCCGCGTGGCGCTCGCCCGGGCGATCGCGCTCGACCCCATGCTGATCATGTACGACGAACCTTTCGCCGGTCTCGACCCGATCTCGCTCAACACCATCGCCAGCCTGATCCGCCGCCTCAACGACGCGCTCGGGCTGACCTCGATCGTGGTGACCTACGACGTCTCGGAATCGCTGAAAGTCGCCGACTACGTCTACTTCATCCATGACGGCGTGGTGGTGGCCGAAGGGAATTCCGCCGAGATGGTCGACTCCACCGACCCGTTCGTCAGCCAGTTCGTCCATGCGAAACCCGATGGGCCGGTTGCCTTCCAGTATCCCAGCCGACCCTATCCGGACGAACTGGAAATCGGGCCCGCCACACCCTAGCCGCCCCGGCTGCCAAAAACAAAGGCTCAGGGCATAACACGAATTCTGCCTGCACCTGACGTCATGCATGCAAGGCAGCCTCTGCATCGTTGCGGGCAGATTGGCCGCCCTAATATGGCCACATCCACGCATCCGCTTCCGGCAGGTCCACGCCGTGTTCGTGGGCGTAGTTCCGGCAATCGATTTGCATGTCGCGCAGCTTTTCCTTGACGTGGGCGCCGGCCACCTGCAGGGCGGGGACGCGGTTGATCACGTCGATGGCCAGGCTGAAGCGGTCGATTTCGTTCTCGATCGCCAGGTCCAGCGGCGTATTGATGCTGCCTTTCTCCTTGTAGCCGCGCACATGCATGTTGTCGTGGTTGGTGCGGCGGTAGGCCAGGCGATGGATCAGCCAGGGATAGCCGTGGAAGTTGAAGATCACCGGCTTGTCGAGCGTGAACAGGCTGTCGAAATCGCGATCCGACAAGCCGTGCGGGTGTTCGCCGGGCGGAACCAGTTTGTAGAGATCGATCACGTTGATGAAGCGCAGCTTCAGCTCGGGGAAGTGGTCGCGCAGCAGCACCGTTGCTGCAAGCGCTTCCTTGGTGGGAATGTCGCCGGCGCAGGCCATCACCACGTCCGGCTCGACCCCCGCATCATTGCTCGCCCATTCCCAGATGCCGATGCCCTTGCTGCAATGTTTGATTGCCGCATCCATGTCCAGGTACTGCAGGTGCTTCTGCTTGTCGCAAACGATCACGTTGACGAGGTCGGTGCTTTCCAGGCAGTGGGCGGCCGTCACCAACAGCGTGTTGACGTCGGGCGGAAGGTAGATGCGGGTGACCAGCGGGCTCTTGTTCACCACCACGTCGAGAAAGCCCGGATCCTGGTGGGTGAAGCCGTTGTGGTCCTGGCGCCAGACGGTCGACGTGATCAACAGGTTGAGCGACGACACCGGCGTCCGCCACGGGATTTCCCTGGACATCGCGAGCCACTTCGCGTGCTGGTTGAACATCGAGTCGATCACGTGGACGAAGGCTTCGTAGCTCGAGAGGAAACCGTGGCGGCCGGTCAGCAGATAGCCTTCGAGCCAGCCTTCGATGGTGTGCTCGGAGAGTATCTCCATCACCCGGCCATCGGGCGAGAGCTCGCTGCCGCCGGCGTCCTCCGGGTAGATGTCGGCGAGCCAGGTTTTCTTGGTGACCTCGTAGAGGTTGTCGAGCTTGTTCGACGCGTTCTCATCCGGGCCGAACACGCGGAAGTTGTCCATGTTCCGTGCCATCACGTCACGCAGCAGCTTGCCCAGCGGCCGCGTGTTCTCGGCCCTGAGCGTGCCGGGGCCGGGCAGTTCTGCCGCATACTCGCGGAAGTCCGGCATGCGCAGCGCGCGCCGCAACAGCCCGCCGTTGGCATGCGGGCTGGCGCTCATGCGGCGGTTGCCCGTGGGCGCCAGCGCCTTCAGTTCCGGGCGTAGCCGGCCGGCTTCGTCGAACAGGGCGTGCGGGTCGTAGCTGCGCAGCCAGGCTTCAAGTTGCTGCAGGTGGGCGGGGTTGCTGCGCACTTCGGTGAGCGGTACCTGGTGCGAGCGCCAGAAGCCTTCCACCTTCTTGCCGTCGACCTCGACCGGGCCGGTCCAGCCCTTGGGCGAGCGCAGCACGATCATCGGCCAGCGCGGCCGTCCGGGAACGCCGCTGTGCCGCGCTTCGTCCTGGATGTGGCGGATCTCCAGCACGCACTGCTCCATCACGGCGGCCATTTTGGCATGCATGATCCTGGGATCCGAGCCTTCGACGAAATGGGGCGTCCAGCCATAGCCCTGGAACAGCTGCTCGAGTTCTTCGTGCGAGATGCGCGCCAGCACGGTCGGATTGTGGATCTTGTAGCCGTTCAGATGCAGGATCGGCAGCACGGCGCCGTCGCGGATCGGATTGAGGAACTTGTTGGAATGCCAGGAGGTGGCGAGCGGGCCGGTTTCGGCCTCGCCGTCGCCCACCATGACCGCCACCAGCAGCTCGGGGTTGTCGAAAGCCGCGCCGAAGGCATGCGAGAGGCTGTAGCCGAGCTCGCCGCCTTCGTGGATGGAACCGGGGGTTTCCGGTGTGCAGTGGCTGCCGATGCCGCCAGGGAAGGAAAATTCTCGGAAGAAGTGGCGCATGCCGGCTTCGTCCTCGCCCTTGATGGGGTACACCTCACTGTAGGTCCCCTCCAGGTAGGCCGGCGCCAGTATGCCGGGCGCGCCGTGGCCTGGGCCCGCGAGAAAGATGGCATCGAGTTCGTATTGCCTGATCAGACGGTTGAGATGGACCCAGGCGAAGCTCAGCCCCGGGCTCGCGCCCCAGTGGCCGAGCAGGCGCTCCTTGATGTGCTCGGGTTGCAGCGGCTCGCGCAGCAGTGGATTGTCGCGCAGGTAGATCATGCCTGCCGCCAGGTAGTTGCAGGCGCGCCAGTAGGCGTCGAGCTTGTCCAGTTCCTCGGCGGAGAGCGGGGCGGATTGGGGTGCGGATGCGTCCATACTGTTTCCTTCCTGGTTGTGGGGCGCGGGGTGAGACGCCGGGGTGGGAGAGGCCAGTCTTGATCGCCGCAGCAAACGTGACCGCTGCCGTCGGCTCCGGTTCCGTGCGCTAGGCCGCGTCGACAGTCAGCGCCCAGGTATGTTGCGCGATCACCTTTTCCTCGTTGGTGGCGATCACCCATGCCGACACCGGGCTGTCCGTGCGGCTGATGCACGGGCCGTGGCGCGCGTTGGCAGCCTCGTCAATCATGAGGCCGAGCCAGGCCAGGTGGCGGCAGATGGCGGCGCGCACCGCAGCGGCGTGCTCGCCGATGCCGGCGGTGAAGACCAGCGCGTCGAGGCCGTCGATGGCCACCGCATGGCCGGCGATGGCCTGGGCGATGCGGTAGGCGAAGAGCTCGAGCGCATCGGCGGCGCGCGGGTCGCCGCTTGCCAGCAGCGTGCGCACGTCGCCGCTGATGCCGGACACGCCGAGCAGTCCGGCACGGTGGTGCAGCAGTTCGTCGAGCTGCGCCGGTGTCATGCCTTCCTCGCGCATCAGGTAGAGCAGCACGCCGGGGTCGAGCGCACCGCAGCGGCTCGCCATTGGAATGCCGTCGAGCGGGGTGAAGCTCATCGAGGTCTCCACGCTGCGCCGCTGCCGCATCGCGCACAGGCTGGCGCCGTTGCCCAGATGGGCGACCACCACCCGGCCGTCGGCCGCGTCGCCGAGATAGTCCGGCAGCACGCTCGCGATATATTCATAGGACAAGCCATGAAAGCCGTAGCGGCGGATGCCGCGTTCTTCGAGATCGCGCGGAAGGGCGAAGCGTTGCGCCCGCGGCGGGAGGGTGTGGTGGAACGCGGTGTCGAAGCAGGCGATTTGCGGCAGTTCGGGGCGGAGCCGGGCCAGTGCGCGGATGCCGGCCAGGCTGTGCGGCTGGTGCAGCGGGCTCAGCGGGATGAGCTGTTCCAGGTCCGCCAGCACGGCCGCGTCGACCCGCACCGGCTGGCGGTAGTCGGCGCCGCCGTGCACCACCCGATGTCCGGCCGCGCGCAGGCTCAGACCGGGATGGCGGGTGTCCAGCCAGTGCAGCAGATGGCTCAGCGCAGCCTCGTGGTCGCCCGCCGAAACGGCCTGATCGACGCGGTCGCCGGCATCGGGTGCATGGAAAACCTTGAAGCGTGCGTTTCGTCCGATCGCCTCGATGAGGCCGTGATACGCGGCCTGAAGCGCACCCGCCGGGTCGGCCCCAAAGACGGCGAACTTGAGGCTGGAGGAGCCGGCGTTGAGGATCAGCAGGGCAGGGGTCATGTCGCTCAATCTGTCGAGTGGACGAGCAAGCAGCGTACGGGTTCTCGCACTTGGCATCTATTCGGGCAGGAGCGTGGCCGTCGTCTCGGCCGTTTCCGGATCGATGTCGAACTGCACCACGCAGTACTCGTTCAGCTCCGACATCGGCGTGGGATCGTCCGTGCAGCTGCAGCCGGCGATGATGCCCGTGTAGAAAATGCCCGCCTTGACCCGGATCCGCCCGGCATCCTCGCCGGCGCTGAGGACCATTGCCTGGACCGGCCGTTCCGTCACATGGCTGCTGATCGACAATCCCTGTTGCAGGGGCAGGTTGGCCGCGTCGAGCGCGGCGATTTCCTGTTTGAAGGCGGCCTCGAAATCGGCGGTCTCCCAGGCGTTCAAGGCGTTGGGCAGTCTGATCATGGGCGCGGGTTCCTTATCCGGTCGATTCGTTCAGTGTTCAGACATGCGGGAAGCTTGGGTTATGTGCAACTTCCCAGACAAAGCCATCGGGATCGGCGAAATAGCCGGAGTAGCCACCCCAGTCCGTCGGCTGCCCGGGTTTGCTGATCGTGCCGCCACAGGTGGCCACCCGGGCGAGCAGCGCATCCACCTCGGCCGGCGAGCGCACATTGTGTGCCAGCGCAAAGCCGCGGAAGCCCGAGCCTTCCGGCGCCAGGCCGGCATCGGCCGCCAGGCTCTCGCGTGGCCACAGCGCCAGCCAGGTTTTCCCGAGTTCGAAAAAAGTGATCGACGGTGGGGTTTCCAGTTGAGGCAGACCCAGGCAGTCCGCGTAGAAGCGGGTGGCGCGCTCGAGGTCGGCCACGCCGAGGGTGATGAGACTGATGCGGGGTTCCATGCTGTCTCCTAAGGAAGTGTGCTGCGTGCATGCGCGAGCGTTGCAAGCGACTTGATCATATCCTCGTAGACCCTCGGGGAATGCATGATGAAGGTGTGCAAGGCGGGCACCCTGACGGCTGCCGCGTTGCAGTCGCCGATGGCCTCGTGCACGCTGAGGATGCCGTCGTTCTCTTCCATGCCGAAGGGGGACCAGGCGGCGCGTGGACCCCCGATGCCTGCATAGATCCGCACGAAGCCCGGCGGCATCGGCAGCCCGCGCATGAATTCATCCACCGCCAGCAGGCGCCCCATTTCCCCCGTCATCACTTTGTATAGCCAAAAACGCGAAAAGAATTTCGCAGCCCTGCAGGCGGCCATCGGCGGCGCCAGAAAAAAGCAGGCCGCGGGCATGCGGCTTCCCAGCCGGCCGAGTGCCGAACGGATGAGCACCGTGCCGAGCGAATGGCCCACCAGCGCGTAATGCGCAGTGTCCACCCGGCGCTCGAGCAGCTTCACCAGGCGGGCAGTCGCGCCCTGCAGGGTTTCGAAGGTCGGCGAATAGCCGAACAGGATCGGGTTGTGCCCGGCCCGCCTCAGGCGCCGGCGCAGCCGCAACATCGAGAGCGGCGTCCGGCCCATGCCATGGATCAGGACGATATCCATACCCGGCTCAGGTGTCGGCGAGCCGCGCCTGGTAGTCGGCGAGATCCGCCGCCGAATGGCAGCAGAAGATCACCTCGCGGATGAGCGGGAACGTCGGCAGCGTGGCGCGCACCGTCGCCACCGCTATCCGCGCGGCGGGCATCTTCGGATAGCCGTAGACGCCGGTGCTGATGCCCGGAAACGCGAGCGACTGTATGCCGTTGTCTGCCGCGATCTCGATCGAACGGCGATAGCACGCTGCGAGCAATCCGGGTTCGCCGCGATCGCCACCGTGCCAGACCGGGCCGACCGTGTGGATCACGAAGCGGGCCGGCAGGCGGTAGCCCTGGGTGAGCTTCGCGTCGCCCGTCTTGCAGCCGCCCAGCTCGCGGCATTCGGCCAGCAGTTGCGGCCCCGCGGCGCGGTGGATCGCACCGTCGATCCCGCCGCCGCCCAGCAGCGACGAATTGGCGGCGTTGACGATGGCATCGACGTCGAGCGTGGTGATGTCGGCCTGAATGGCGCGCAGGATGGCGGGCATGACGAGGCGGGGCTACACGCTTGTCTTTTTCTTATCACTCAGCCGTGCGTCGAATCGTTCCTTGTCGATCACGAAGCGCTCGTGTCGTCCCCTGGAGATCAGGTCTACGCCATCGTGCGCCTCCACGGCGAAAACCAGTTTTCTGCCGTCGACCTCGATCAGTTCGACCCGCGCGGTCACCTCGAGGCCGGGCGGCGTGGCCGCTTCATGGCTGACGTCGATATGCGTCCCCACCGTTTGCTCGCGCGGCCAGTCCAGATGCGGATTGATTGCCTTGATGCACGCCCATTCGAGGAAACCGACCAGGAACCCGGTGGCAAAAACCTCCGGCATCGCGACGAATTCCGGCGACTCCGGATACAGTGCCGGCACGGTCTTCGATGCAGGAATCACAAATTTATGTTCGTAGCGGATGCCGGCTTTCAGCGATTCATTCATCGGTTTCTCCTGATGCGGGCAGGGCCTTCTGGGCCACCTGTTTGACTGGCGCGATAAAAACAAAACGCCACTCATCATAGCGGGCCGCTCCAGAAAACCCAGCGTTCTCCGGCTCGAACCCCGCGGCCTTGAAGGGACGCCCCGTCGCCGAGCTGTGAACGCCGACAATACCCTGCGTGTCGGGCTCGTGGATCAGTGCGAACTCGCCGCCGGTCAGGGGGTCGCGATAGGCCCGGCGCAGGTGCCGCACGATGCCGGGGCGGCGAGTATCCTCCAGCAAATCGTTGAGGTTTTGCGGCAGGCGCGGCTGCGCGGGGTCGAGTTCGTAGTAGCTGCGGATGGCCTGACGATACTGGTCGCCGACGAACAGCAGCTCGGTTTCGCGGGCGCGCTGGGCATCGGTGCGCCACAGCGCGCCGGCGGCGGCGAGGCCCAGGCCGATCAGCGCGATCAGCATCAGCACATACAGGTAGGCGAAGCCGGACTGGGCGGACTTACCAGTCGGCATAGGGACTGCCATCGCGCGCCGTCCCCGGTGCACCGCTCTTGATGTCGTATACGGCGCCGGCATCGTCACCCGCCGGCGCCACGATTTGCCAGGTGTCTGCCCGATCGGTGACCGGGTCGACCGGCAGTGCGCGCAGATACCGTGCGCTTACCAGTTCATCCAGGCTTTCTGGGTAGCGGCCTTTGTCGCCGTGGTAGGTGTCGATGGCGGCGCGCATGACGGCGAGGTCCTGCTTGAGGATGGTTTCGCGCGATTTTTCCAGGTGGTTGAAATAGCGCGGCAGCGCGAGTGTCAGCAGCAGCGCGACGATGGCCATCACGACCAGCAGTTCCACCAGGGTGAATCCGCGTCTTGCCTGTTTCAGCATGGTTTCACCATTCACGGTACGGCACCCCGTTCAGGCCTGTTTTGGCCGACAGTGAATACACGTCGTACACGTCGCGTCCGACGGCAGGTGCATCGGGCGGGCTGGCGTAGCTGCGCACGCCCCAGGTGGTGGACGGCGGCACGGCCGGGTCGGGGAAAAACGGATCGCGCGGCAGACGGCGGATGAAATAGAGCTTGCTCGCATCCGGCTTGGTTTTATCAGCCACGCCCTGCCACAGCGCGTCGAGATCGGGCGGGTAGCCGTTGCCGTCCGCCGGCGATTCGATGCGGCCTTCCTTGACGCCTTGCCTGTAGGCATCGAGCGCGCTGCGAATCTGCCGCAGTGCCTCGCGTAGTTCGGTTTCTTTCTGCCGCTGCTGCACCAGCTGCGCAAACGGAACGGCCACGCTGGCGAGCAGCGCGAGGATGGCCAGCGTGACCACCAGCTCGATCAGGCTGAATCCGCTTCCCCGTCGGGCGTTCACGACAGATTACTCGTCCGACGCCGGGGGCGGCGGAATCTGCGGAACGGGCACGGCATCCGGCGCGACCACGGCATCGATCGGCGGTTCGGCTGGCGTGCTGGTGGGCAGGACCGGTGGCAGCGAAGACGTCTGTTCCACCAGGGGTCCAAAGGGTGCCGCCAGTCCGCCGCCGATGGAATTCTCGGTGCCGCCGCGGAATTCGGTGAGTGCAGGCTGGCGGGTGGCGTCGCTGCGCAGCACGCGCGGGGTGATCAGCAGCACGATCTCGGTCTTGCTGCGTTCGTCGCGCTGGCTGGAGAACAGACGCCCAACCAGCGGCAGATCGCCCAGCCCCGGCACGCGGCTGGCGGTGCTGCGATCCTCGTCCGAGATCAGGCCGGCCAGCACCTGGGTTTCGCCGTCCTTCAGGCGCAGCGTGGTGCCGGTGTTGCGGGTGCCGATCTGGTAGGTCAGCGTGCCGCTGTTGCTGCGGATCTCGCGCACGATACTGGAAACTTCCAGTCCGACCTTGATCTGCACGTCGTCGCGCATCAGCACGCTGGGTTCGACGTCGAGCTTCAGACCCACGTCCAGATACGACACCGATTCCGAAATCACGCCGGTCGAGGTGGTGTTGGAGGTGATGACCGGCACCTTGTCGCCGATGTGGATCTTGGCCTTTTCGCGGTTTTTCACCCGGATGCGCGGATTGGCCAGGATGTTGACGTCGCTGTCGTCCTTGCGGAAATTCACCGCGGGGGTGGGACTAATGGCAACCTGGCTTGCGGTGATGTTTTTCAAACTCTCGACGGTCAGCACAGAAGCGGCGGGGGTGGTGTTGGTGACCACACCCCCCGCTCCGATGACCGAACTGGTGGCAGGGGGTAGATTCAACAAGCTGAACTGACTCGGATACTGCACCCCCAGGTCGAGCAGCCGCCCGCGCTTCACTTCCAGCACTTCGACTTCGAGCATCACCTCCGGCTCGGCCAGGTCCTGCACCGCGATGATCTTCTCCGCCAGGCGGATGGCGGCAGGCGTGTCGCGCATGACCAGCAGGTTCAGCCGCTCGTCCGCATACAGATCCTTGGCCTTGACCAGGGTGCGCAGCATCGCCATGGTGGACTTGGCGTCGGCGTTGCCCAGATAAAAGCTCTTCACCAGCAGCTCCTGGTACGCCTTCTGTTTTTGCGGCTGGTCGGGGTAGATCAGCAGAGTGTTGGCGTTGACCACTTTTTTCGACAGCTGGCCGGTCATCAAGAGCATGTCCACCGCATCGGCGATCGGCGTGTTGCGCGCGAACAGCGTGGCTTTCACATCCAGCCGCACGTCCTTGTCGAAAATGAAATTGATGCCCGACTGCCGCGCAATCATGTCGAACACATTGCGTAGCGGCGCATCGCGGAATTCCAGCGTGATCGGCTTGCGGTAGGCCGCATCGAGCTCGCGTGGATTGAGTTCGTCGGCGCTGCGTGCCGACTGAATCTGCTGCAGTAAGGCCAGCGCCCCGGCATGCCCGGGCGCCTGCGCCAGAATCAGGCGTGCGGCCTGTTCCGCTTCGTCGGAACGGCCGGCTGCCAGCGCATGATTCGCCACCTGCAGATTCTGCTGGTGCTGGCGCACTGCGGCGAGATTGGACAGGAGCGTGCCTGCACGCGGATTCTCGGGGTGCAGCGCCAGCACTTTCTGCAGCGTGGCTTCAGCCGCATCGTAGCGGCCTGCGTCCAGGTCCAGCTGGGCCTGGGTCAGGAGCTGGCTGGTCAGACGTTCGCGCTGCGTATGGTAATAAGCCTTGAGCTCGATGTTGTCAGGCTGCTTGGCCAACTCCGCGCGCAGGCGGGCAATGCCGGCTTCTGCCTTGCCCGCGACGATCAGTTCGCGCCCTTCGTTGAGGCCGGTGCTGGCGCATCCGGCCAGGCTCAGGGCGAACAACGCGGTGATCAGAATGGAATGGCGGATGGGCAACAACTCAATCTCCTGTGCGCAGGCTGCGCGTCTGGTCCAGCGGTAGGTAAGTGAAATTCAGCTGGCCGCCGGACACCGGTTCCAGCCGCCACACGCCGTCGAGCACCTGGCCTGCGCGCACGCTGACCGGCAGTGTGCCGCGCGCCAGGTAATAGGTGATCTGGCCGGCGTCCTGCCAGCGCCCCATGTAGCTGAACGGCAACGCAGGCGCCTGGGGCGGAGGGGGCGGCACATAAGGCGGCGGCGGAGGCGGGGGCGGCGCAACGAACCAGGTCTGCTCGGGGAACAGATTGGCGCGGGAAAGTGCCAGCCGCGGCGCGGTTTCCTGCGGATTCGCCGGCGCAGGGGCGGGTGTTGTGCCGATGGCTGCGGGGGCGGGCGGACGTGCGCGCGCCACCGGCTCGGCCACTTCGACCAGATCGGTATCCGCATCGCTCGCCGGTTTGTCGATCGCCAGCCAGGCCGACCAGGCGGCGACGCCCGCCAGCGCGATGAACAAAACCGGGCGCCGTCGTGTGTTATTCGTGGCTTCGGTCATGGCGCGGCTTCCACAAACAGGCTCATGCGCAGTTCCGCTTGCAGTTCGCTTGCCTCGATGCGTTCGCGCTTGAGCTTCAGTTCGTCCAGCGTCAGGTTGGGCAGGCGTTCCAGGCTGGCGGCGATAAACGCATGCAGGGCCGGGTAGGGCGCCTCGACCGGCAGCACCAGCTGCCAGCGCGCAAGCGTGGTACCCGCCAGCGGCGATACGCTGTATTGGCCGCGCGGCAAGCTGATGCCGTGCATATGTGCCAGCTGCTCCAGTTCGCCGATCAGCAGTGACGCTTCGCCCGTCGGCGGCAACAAGGCCAGCGGGTTGAGCGGGGCCGGCGCGGGAGCCGCTTCGGATGCGGCAGCGGCCAGGCGCAGTGTGCTCAGCTTCTCATGCTGGGCGATGGCTGTCCGCTGCAGGGATGCGACCTGGATCCCCTGCAGCAGCAGGGCGGCCGCCAGCAAACCCAACCCCACCAGACCGGGGGTACCGAGACGCCGACCCCATTGATTTAGGTGCCACCGCAGTGCGTTCATGCACCCAGCTCCAGCAGAAGGTTGAAGCGCACCGGTTTTTGCGCATCGTCAGCCTGCACCTCGTGCTGGGTGAGTGCGGCGCGTTTGATGCCCGGCTGTTGCTGTAGCACCTCGATGAATTTGACGGCATCCGCCAGCTGCCGCGCTTCGGCCACCAGTTTCATGTGTGACTTGGCCTGGACCGCATCGAGCGAGACCAGCGCGATCTTGCTGCTGCGTGCGGCCGCCAGCGCATCGAATGCAGGCTGCCAGGAATAGGCCAGCTGCGCCTTGATGCTCGCCTGGGTGGTGTGTGCGGCAGCGTCGGCGCGTGCGGCAGGTTTGACCGCTGCACGCGGACGGGTCCGTTCGAGCGCGGCGATCTGCATCGCCAGTCCGGCTTCGGTGGCGCGCGCGGCCTGCAGATTGCTCCAGGCCCAGCCCAGGGCGACCACCCCGGCCAGCGCCAGCGCGATGCCCAGCTTGCCGGGTCGCGATGGCCGGGCATGAAAATCGAAATCGAGTCGCGCCATCCTAAATCCCCGCCAGCGCCAGTGCGCCGTGTGTCTGGCTGTCGTGCGGCAGCACCTGCCAGCGCGCGGTGCCGGAAGTCGGCGTCGGAACCGTGCCGACGCCCAATGCCTGTATCCACACCGAGGGCCGTTCCGGCAGCGTCGTCCAGGCGGCCTCACGCTCGATCAGTTCGGGCAGTGTCGCGGCCCAGTCGGCGCCGACCGGCAGCGCGGTGAGGTGCTGCCAGATTCCATGGGTCCCGCCGAACAGGCTCAGCCAGCCCGGCTCGACCAGCACCCACCAACCCTGAAGTTTTTTCGGCAAGCGAGGCGCAGCGAAGCTGGCAAGCGGGCGGATGGTCACGTCGCGAAAACCGTGGCGTGCCAGCAGCGCGTCCAGTTGCTGCGTGAACGATTCGTCCACCGCCGCACCGACCAGACCGGCCTGCGGCGGTTGGCTAAGCACCTGCACGTTCCATTGTTTGGCTTCGTCGCCGTAGATCTCGCGCAGGCTGGCCGCCACCAGCGCGGCTTCCTCGTTCCGGCGCAAGGCCTTGCCGGGCGGCGGTGTCAGCACGTGGCGCACGAAATGCTGCGACAGCACCACCTCGACCCGGCGGCCGTGCCAGGCCGGGTCGCTGAGCGCCTCATCCAGCAGAGGCAGCAGGCTCGCCGCGCTGCGTTCATGCGTGGTCAGCACGCGTGTGCCGCGTGGGTTGAGCAAGGCCGCCTCGCCAGGGGCGAGCGCGATGCGCAGCGTTTCAGCCGACCAGCGTGACACGGTTGATCTCCTCCAGCGTGGTGTCGCCCGCCTTCACCAGCGCGAGCGCGGCCTCGCGCAGGTTGCGGGTGCCGCCGCGCTCGGCGGCTTCCTTGATCTGGCCGATCGGCGCGCGCGCCACGATCAGCTCGCGCAGCTCGTCGGTGAGCAGCAGGATTTCGGCGATCGCGCGACGCCCCTTGTAGCCGCTGCCGCGGCAGTGGCCGCAGCCCGTGCCCTGGCGAAATTGATAGTCGCGGGTTTTTTCGGGGGTCATTCCTGACAGTTCCATGACGTCAGCCGTTGGCACATTGGGCGCGGCGCAATGCGGGCAATTCACCCGCAGCAGTCGCTGCGCGACGATGCCGTTGAGTGCCGAGACGAAACTGTAGGGATCGACCCCCATGTGGATGAAGCGGCCGATGACGTCGAACACGTTGTTGGCGTGCACCGTCGTGAACACCAGGTGCCCGGTGAGCGCCGATTGCACCGCGATCTGCGCGGTGTCGGCGTCGCGGATCTCGCCCACCATGATCTTGTCCGGGTCGTGGCGCAGGATGGAGCGCAGGCCGCGCGCGAAGGTCAGCCCCTTCTTCTCGTTGACCGGAATCTGCAGCACGCCGGGAAGCTGGTATTCCACCGGGTCTTCGATGGTGATGATCTTGTCGCGGCCATGGTTGATTTCGGAAATCGCCGCGTACAGCGTGGTCGTCTTGCCCGACCCGGTCGGGCCGGTCACCAGCAGCATGCCGTAGGGCTCTGCCGCCAGCTTGCGGATGCGCGCCAGCGTCGCGCCGGCATAGCCCAGACCTTCCAGCGTGAGGCCGGCGAGTTCCTCCGACAGGGCCTGCCGGTCCAGAATCCGCAGCACCGCGTCCTCGCCGAACACGCTCGGCATGATCGAGACCCGCACGTCGACCTCGCGCCCCTGCATCGCCACCTTGAAGCGCCCATCCTGCGGCACGCGGCGTTCGGCAATGTCGAGTTCGGCCATCACCTTGATCCGCGACACCGCCTGCTCGGCGACCTCCACGCCCGGTGCGTGGGCAATGTGCGACAGCACGCCGTCGATGCGGTATTTCACCGTCAGCCCGCGCGTATCGGTTTCCAGGTGGATGTCGGAAGCGCCGGCTTTCAGCGCGTCGTACAGCGTCGAGCGGACCAGGCGCACCACCGGGCTGGCGTCCTCGGCGATGCTGGCAAACGACAACGCCTCGGCACCGGAGTCCTGCACCGACTGCGTGCCGCTATCGCCCACCCCTTCCATTGCGCGCAGGCCTTCTTCGTGGCGTGCCAGCAGGGCGGCCATATCGGCGGGGTGAGCCAGTCCAGTTTTGAATGGCACGCCTAGCGCATGCGCGGCATAGGCGCGGCTGACGCTGTCCCACGGGTCGGTCAGCAGCAGCCATAACTGCGACTCGGCGTCGCGCGCGGCCAGACAATGGCGCCGTGCGGCTTCGTTGAAATTCAGCCGGCTGAAATCAACCGACAGCGCATTCAGCGCCGCCATGTCGAAGGCCGGCTGGTGGCTGTGTGCGGCCAACAGGTGCAGCGTGGCATCGGCGTCCAGGCCGAACTGTTCCTGCACACGCAGCATGACGGCCTGGCCGGCGGCGTGCGCTTCCTGGCGCAGCGTGGTGAGGGTGGCCGGAGTGAGAGCAGGGTACGGCGCGTTCACTCGATCGACCCCGCCAGCTCGAAAATCGGCATATAGAGCAGCACCACGATGAGGCCGATGGTCAGGCCGATGAACACCATCAGGAGCGGCTCGAACAGGCGGGTGAACCAGTCCACCCAGCGCGCCATTTCCTCGTCGTGGAAGATGGCAATGCGCTCCATCATTTCACCCATGCGGCCGCTTTTTTCTCCGACCCGCAGCAGCCGCGCGGCCACCGGCGTGGTCAGTTCGCCGAGAGCAAACGCAGCCGAAATGGTTTCGCCGCGGCGCATCGCGTCCATTGCCGTCACCGCGCCGCTGCGCAGATGGGCGGACAGCAGGCCCGACACCATGCCGAGCGCCTGAACGATCGGGATACCGCCGACCAGCAACATGCCGAGGCTGCGGTAAAAGCGGGCGAGCTCGAAAGTGCGCAAGTGTTCGCCGATCGCCGGGGTGCGCCAGGCCAGCCGGGTGAGGGCCGCGCGGGTGACAGGCTGCGCCAGCGCCACTACGAGGCTGGCGACGACGCCCACCGCACCCAGCGCGATCAAGCCGCCGTGCGCCTCGACCGCCTCGCCCCATGCAAGCAGCATTTGCGACATCCACGGCAGGTCGCGACCGGAGTCGGCGTACACCGTGGCAAAACGCGGTACGACATAACCCAGCAGAAAGCCGATCACCAGCGTGCCGACGCCGATCAGCAGCACGGGATAAATCGACGCCGACAGGACTTTTTTCTTCACCGTGTCGATCTGGTTCTGATAACCGACGTAACGGGCGAGCGCAGGCGACAGGTCGCCCGTGCTTTCGGCGGCGCGCACCGTGGCGGCATACAGCGGCGGAAAGGCATCGCCCTGGGCGGTGAGCGCGGCCGAAAACGGACGGCCTTCGCGCATGGTGGCGAGCAGGCGTTCGATCAGCTGGCGCGATTCGGCGCGGCTTTCCTTCTCGCCCAAGGTTTCCAGCGCCTCGGTCAGCGTGAGGCCGGCGTCCAGCAGCGCGATCAGTTCCTGTGTGAACAGCAGCAGCGGAAAACGCGTGCGCCGCGACGCCAGCCAGTTGCCACGCTCGGCGACGATGGACAATATCTGTGCGCCTTCGCGCTGCAGGCGTGTGGCGGCCTCGACCTCGTCGAGCGCTTCCACTGTCAGCGCGGTCACGCCTGTGCCAGGGCGCAGGGCTTTTACCCGATAGCGCATTACCAGTTGCCGATATCGGCGCCGTCGCCGCTGCCGCCGGGGGTGCCGTCACGACCGAAGGAAAAAATATCCACCTCGCCGTGCTCACCCGGCATGCGGTATTGATACGGCTTGCCCCAGGGATCGTCCGGCACCGCTTTTTTCAGATAGGGTCCATCCCAGCGCGCCTCGTCGGCCGGCTTCGCGTTCAGCGCCGCCAGGCCCTGTTCGGTAGCGGGGTAACGCCCGGTATCGATCCGATACTGGTCGAGCGCCTTTTCCAGCGCGCCAATCTGCGCCTGCGCCGTTTTCACTTCCGACTTGCCGATCTGTGAAAAATACTTGGGTGCCACATAGCCCGCCAGCAGGCCCAGGATCACCAGCACCACCAGCAGTTCGAGCAGGGTGAAGCCCCGCAAGCGTGGAAACGGAGTAGAGGAACAGGGGATGCGCATGACGTACTTCCAGTCAGGTTTGTTACAGGTGTGTGCGCATCATAAGAACCAAGTGTGACCGTCTTGTTAAAGGCACCATGAATGCTCAGGCCGTGCACTTCTTTTCAGGCGCCGGCCTATCCCACTCTCCATTCAATTTCCCCTGAGCAGGTGCGCTAAGCCAAACGGCTCAGTGTGATGCGCTGATTTCGACATCACGCGATAACACGGCGCCCCTAGACTTTTCCTGTTCTGATCATCCGCCATCGGTGCCTACTGTCGATGCGAATCTGATTGTTGGACGCGCGCGCTGACCAGAACGCCCCCTTCCCATTTATCCATCCGGAGTCGGTTGAAATGATGAAAAAATCCGCTGGCATGCTTGCCGCCACCCTGTTGCTTACGCTGGTCACCCAGGCCAGTGCCGATAATGGTCGGCATGGAGCGAGTTCCTTTGCCTTGATTGGCGATGTGCCCTATGGCACTGCGGTTGAGGCGAAGTTCGACAAGGTGATCGAGGGCATCAACGCAGCCCCGCATGTGCGTTTTGTCGTGCACACCGGCGACGTCAAGGCGGGAAGCGAACGCTGCGACGACGCCTTGCTGCAAAAACGCTTCAACCAGTTCCAGAAGCTCAAGGACGGGGTGGTGGTGACGCCGGGCGACAACGACTGGACCGACTGCCATCGCGCCAATAACGGCGGCTATCTGCCGACCGAGCGCCTGGCTAAATTCCGCGAAATCTACTATCCGGTCCCCGGGCTGACGAGCGGCCAGCATCGTTTCCCGGTTCGCACCCAGGCACGGATGGCAGGCTTCGAGGACTATGTCGAAAACACGATGTGGGGATTCAATGGTGCGCTGATGGCGACGGTGCACGTGGTGGGTAGCAATAACGGCCTCGACCCGTGGAATGCGATCGACCCGAGCGACAGCTATGACTCGCCGCGTCCCGACCGCCTGGCCGAATTTCAGGCCCGCGAAGCGGCTGCGCTGGCCTGGATCGACGAGGTGTTTGCGCAAGCTGCCGCGCGCAATGCCGCCGGCGTGATGGTCGCCATGCAGGCCAACCCCAACTTTGATATGCCAGCCGCTGATCAGGAACGCCAGGGGTTCAACAAAGTTATCGAACGCATCACCCTGCATGCCGTCTCCTTCGGCAAGCCGGTGCTGCTGGCGCATGGAGACAGCCACTATTTCCGTGTCGACAAGCCGCTTGCCGCACCAGTCGCGCCATCGGGCAGCCAGATGCTGGAAAACTTCACACGCGTGGAAAACTTCGGTGCCCAGAACGTTCACTGGGTTGAAGTATTTGTCGACCCGCGCGACCCCAACGTGTTTCGCGTCGAGCCGCGTATCGTGAAGGCCAATTTGTTTGCACGTTGAGTTGGATCGCCGGCCTTGCGCCGGCGATTTCCAGGCTCCAAGTCACAAGTCACAAGTCACAAGTCACAAACGGCCAGGGTGAGAGACAGGCCGGCATGAGCCAATTAGCTCATCCACGGGTGTGAATCAGCGCGAAGCCCTGAAATATTCGCCCTATAAGATTTCACACAGTCGAGGAGGCCAATCGGACAACAGATTCGAGGCGCCGCGACCAAACAAAAGCCGTACAAAATAAAGCAACAAGCAGTGCGCGTGAAAAGCAGTGGGCATCAGGGTTTCGATGCCGGACAAATCCTCTCCCAGGGTTTGTCATGTCCTGTGATCGTTGGTTTTTCAACGATATCCATTGCGCACGCCGAGACGGTGCTGCGCCGCATTGCCTATTGCAGATTCCGTCCTGTCGTGTGTTTTGGACGGGTTTTCCGATGCTTCGGAAAACCTGTGGGACGCGTATGGCCGCAAGGCAAATAACAAGTGGCAGATGAAAGCAGCAGGGACGGCAAGGCTTAGCGGACAACAGATCCGGCGTTTTACGGCCCCAAAAGAGCTGCGAAAAATAATGCAACAAGCAGTGCGCGTGAATAGCAGTGGGCGTCGAGGGTCTGGCGCCAGGAGGAGGTGTCTCCCATACCTTCTCCGTTCCTGTTTCGTCGGACGACTATCCGGCGATGTCTCATGCGCACGCCGGAACGGCGCTGCGTTTTTTTTGCGTTTCCCCGGCGTGCGCTGAGTCTTGTTTGCCCGGGTGCCGTTGCGTCCGGCGAACATGCAGTTCGCATGCGGCCGCAGGGCTGCACGGTTTACGGAACGATCGACTGGAGCTGTGCGCGTATCGCCCGGATGACGGTGTCCGGGCCATTGTCCCCACCCATTACACCCAAAGGAGCATCCCATGAAGTGCGTGAACAAACTGGCTGCCGGCCTGTTTCTGCTCGGCCATACCCTAGGCGGCGCTGCGTTTGCAGCCCCCGTCACCCTGACCGGAAACGCGGTCGATTTCAGCTTCGACGATGCCCTGCTGGGGCTGTTCGGACAGGCCAATGTGTCTGGCGACACACTCTATTTCACCCCGGTCGGTTTCAAAGCCCAGTCGCTCAATGGCGCAGGGTTTGCGCTGGCCAACGACACCATGAACATCAAGATGACGGCACGTGACGGCTGGTCGTTCGCCGGCCTCGAGGTCCGGGAGCGGGGCGATTATCTGCTGCTCGGCACAGGCAGCACGGCCGACGTCGGGGGGCAGATTCGCGTGTTCGATGTTGCCCGCCCGCTCACCGATCTGACGGCAAGCATCGGTGCATCCGCCCCGCTCGATCTAACGGGGATGCCGACACACAACTGGCAGGCCAATGCGACGCTCGATCTGGGTGACTGGAACGATGCGCAGGCGGTCAACGTAACGATCCAGAACCTGTTGCTGGTTTCCACCGGTACTGCGTCTTCGCTGGCATTTGTGGAGAAGAAATTTGTCGGCCTGACGCCGTTCATGCTTGCGGTGACACCTGTTCCCGAGGCGCAGACCTACGCCATGATGCTGGCGGGGCTGGGACTGGTCGGCGGGATGGCCATGCGTCGCCGTGCCACATCGAAATAAATAATGCAGTCATCAATAAAATCAAAAATGGCGGATTGAATCGCCCGCTTGCAGGGCGTGAGCAAACCCCAGGCGACATTCTCATCGAGGCGATACCGGGGAATGCTGCATCGAATGCGTTCACGCGCATCTTTGGCCCGCCTCACGGCGGGTCTTTTTTTGCAGAGACAGCTTTGACCATCGGCCGTCGCAGTCCTGCCTGCACGCCGGTTGGCGGCTCTTGCGGCCGTCCAGCCAGGCGGATTCACTCCAGGTCGATCAGCATGAAAAATCCGCATCGTCGGCCACGTCGCCGCCCTGAACTGTGATGAGGAGGGCGCTGTCGTGCGGATGCGCGCAGATGACGTCTGCCAGCCACGGATAGCAGCCGGCGTAATCGCATTGCTCGGCGTATTCGTCAGTCGCGTCGAGCGGAGTGTCGCCGAGTTCGCGCAGCGCCTCCTCCGCCAGTTGATCGGCCTGTACCTCCAGTGTGCTGTCTGGTCTGTCCATGATGCCCCCTTGTATTGAACGGAACGACCATCCTCCCCCCGCAAGATGAGGCGCTGATGACAGTGCGGACGAATTCGAATAGTCCAATTGCTCGGTTATCTGAGGTCATTGGCCCGAACGTGCCATGCCCGACGCGTTTCCGACAACACCGCCTGCAATATCGATGCGCGACACTGCCTGCGTACTGAAATGCCACACCCGTCGCGAGGCGGGGTCGGAACGCCAGGATCTGTGCGGCTTTGGGAGAAGCGTCGTATGCGCAGACAGCCGGTTGCCAGTCGCTTCACGCGCTTTGAATGATTCTGCTTGCCAACGTTATTTTGGAGAATTTCATGTGTCGGATTAACGCTCTGCTCGGCTTGGTGCTGGCCGGATTCATGGGAGCCGCCGCTGCCAGCGGTCCGGGCTATCTGGGCGACCTGGTCGGCCAGGACGTCAGCATCAACAACACCGTGACCGGCCTCGGCACACCATTCAACGATATCTACAGCTTCGACATCGGCTCCCATACGTCCGAGGCCATCGCCACCTCTGTGAAGGTCAAGCTGCAATTCGGCTCCAGCAGCACCCCCATCTATGACATCAGCAACTTTGCCATCACCCTGCTGGATACGGACGGCATGCAGTACGCTTTCGACAATTCGTTCGATGCCAGCGGTGCGCTGGAGTTGAGCGCCGTCCTCGCACCTTCCGCGCCCGGTGCGCCCGGCTTCTACCAGTTTGTCGTGACCGGCACCACGGCTGGCAGCGCAGGCGGCGTCTACGCGGGGGCGTTATCCGCCGCGCCGGTGCCGGAGCCGAAGGACTGGATGCTGATGCTGGCGGGCATTGGCCTGGTCGGCATGATGGTGGAGCGGACCAAGCGCCGTCACTTCTGAACGCGCGCTGCATCGTCGCTCGTGCATTCCAGGCCGTTATGCCGGCCTCTCCTGCACTCCGCTGGCGGGCCGTCTGGCCCGCCTTTTTTGTTGAGTCCTGTAACTCGAGTCCCGCCGCGCAGCCTGCGTATCACGCACAATCCGCGGCGGGCATGGCTTCCTCCGTCGCCAACTGCCGGCCGAAGGGCGTGCGGCGCTGGTCGATGAAGAGGCTGCTGCCGTCGATGCGTTTGGCCACGCGCTTGGCCTCGGAGGCGGCGCGCGCCACTTCCTGATACTGGTGAAAATTGCTGGGATCGACCAGCACTGCGCCGATGGACAGGGTTACCAGCGCGTGAAAGGCCATGGCGCCACGGCGGTCTTCGCTGCGATAGCCGCCGGCCTCGACGTGCTCCGGATTGAACAGGGCCCGGCATTCGCGATCGAAACGGGCCAGCATGCCGTGGCAGAGCACTTCCCAGTCCAGGCTCTGGAACAGCACGACGAAATCGTCGCCGCCGATATGGCCGACAAAATCGAGCTCGGGGTTGCAGCTTTCGCGCAGGATGCGCGCCAGCAGCTGAATGATGTCGTCGCCACGGCGGAAACCGTAGACGTCGTTGTAGGGTTTGAACTGGTCGAGGTCGAAATACGCGGTGACGAAGGTCTGCTCATTGGAGAGCAGGCGTTCCATGTGTTCCTGGATCGGCACATTGCCGGGCAGGCCGGAGAGTGGATTGGCATAGCGCGCGGCGACGATCTGCATTTCGGTCACTTCGCGCATCAGGTCGAAGCCCGATCCCAACCCCAGGTAGCGCCCTTCGGAGGTGATGACGAAGCCCTGGGTGAAGGCCGCCTTGCCTTTTTTAACCACCAGCTCGGACAGTTCGGTCATGCGCGTGGCCTTGTCGACGATCAGCGGATCAGGGTCCATCAGGTCGCGGCAGGGTTTGCGGCCATGGAGCTCGCGCCCGTACAGGCTGATGAATCGATCGAGCAGGGCAGGGCGGTGCAGAATCCCGACTGGAATGCCCTTATCCACCACGGCCAGCGCATGCAGGTCGGGATGCTGCATCATCAGTTCGAGTGCATCCTGACTGGCGGTCATGGGTGAGACGATGGGCGCGGACATGACCAGCCTGCCTGCCGACACGTGCAGGCCATCGCGCGCATGCAGCATGGGAAAGACGCTGACCTTGCCGGACTGCAGGCAGGCCAGCACGTCACGCGGCGGCAGCCGGATCGGAACCGGCGAGGGGCGGCCGATCAGATAGCCCTGCGCATAACGGATGCCCAGGTCTTTCAGCACGGCCAGCTCAGATGGGCTTTCCACCCCTTCGGCAATCACGCAGGAGTGGGCGCCTTCGGCCAGCTGCCTGATCGAGCGAACGAACTGGACCTTGTGCGGGTCCTGGTGGATGTCGGCGATGAAATGCTTGTCGATCTTGACGAAGGCCGGCTTCAGTTCCGACCAGAGGCGCAGACTGGAAAAGCCCTCGCCGAGATCGTCGATGGCCACTTCAATCCCCGCTGCCCGCAGCCGGGACACGGCTTGCCGCAGATCGCCGTAATCGAGAGCGGTGGCGTTTTCGGTGATTTCGATCACCACCTGGTTGCTGGAGATGCCAGCGTCTGTCAGCGCCGCCAGCACCGCATCCGGCGCAAAGCTTGCATCAAGCAGGCTGCCGGGCGACAGGTTCACAAAAAGCCGCCCCGACAAATTCAGTTGCGCAAAAGTCTTGAGCGCCATGCGCACGCAGGCCCAGTCCAGCGCCGATAACAGGCCGTAGGATTCCGCCACGCGGAACAGCGCCTGCGGAGCGTGCAGCGGGCTGTTCGACGGCCCGCGTGACAGGGCCTCGTAACCCATCACCCGTCCTTCAACCAGGTCGAGCACAGGTTGCAGCAGGGTCATCAGCCGTGCGTTCGCCAGAATATCGTGCAGATGCAGACGCAGTTCTTCGTGGCTCATAGAAGGGTAGGGGAATGGGGGACTGCGGACGATAAGCGCCCAGCGTTACGCGCGTGTGAATGCCAGAGCGCCCGCTTCCCGAGCATCAGGTAGAAGATTCATGATTCAAGCGAAGGGGGCAGGCCCATGCCTGGATGCGAATCCCTTGAATCCTGATTCTCGTAACCACACACCGTGTCACGCCGCTGTCATTGCGCGCGCCTATGCTCGCCGCCCAAGGGGAGCACCATGCATAACACCAATGAACTGACCGACGAAGAATGCGGCCATCTGGCGCGCATTCTGATCGCCTCGCGCCGGGTGACGCTGCGCCACCATTTTTTCAGCTGGGTGCATGGCCCGGTACAGTCGCTCATTCCCCACGAAATCCTGCTGTGCGGCGTGGCGGACGAAAGCGGCTATCTTCTGCACGAGCGCTTCACCGCCTGCCGCTATTTCAAGGACGATCATTACCAGCGCGTCATTCATCCGGGCGACGGCCTGCTCAACCATCTGGCGCAGGAATGGCAGCTTGCCGGTGCGCCGCGCCTGATTGCCGCATTGCCAGAAGAGCCGGGCGGCTGGAATGCCAGGCTCACCGATCTCGAGCTGAAGAACGTCGCCTTCCACGGCATGGGCTGGATCAACGGCCAGATCAAGGGCTATGCCAGCTTTTCACGGGTGCGGGTGCCGTTCGACGGCCGCCTCGAGCTCTATCTCGACATCCTGCTGCCGCACCTGCTCGCCACGCTGGCACGCGTGCTCGCCAACGAAGCACGTGCCCAGACCCAGACCAAGCGCCCCTCCGGCCTCGTCACCGCGCGCGAAGTCGAAGTGCTGACCTGGGTGCGAGATGGCAAGACCAATGACGAGATCGCAGACATCCTCGGCCTGTCGATGCTCACCGTCAAAAACCACCTGCGCCACGCGATGAAGAAGCTTGTCGTCCGCACCCGCGGTCAGGCTGTCGCCAAGGCCATCGCGCTGGGGTTTTTGCGCGCGCAGGGGGTGCGCAACGACGTAAATTAGAGCGCCCGCGCAACGTGCGGGTTTCAAGATGCAAGATTCAAGTTGCAAGGCATTCGTGGCAAGACATCAAGCCGACTGTTTCGCGTAAATCTTGCATCCTGATTCTTGAAGCGCGTGTCCTCTGGCAGGTGCGCCCTTGTTCCCGGATGAGCCGTCCGGCTCAGTTTTTACTGCCTCGCCTCCCCATCGGGTGTCATCCCCGTTCCCTAAAGTCCCCCTGTCCGTAGTCACGCGGGCTCGATTTCCGGTTGGTTTGCCGTTTGCCGGCAGGCCTGCCCCACAGGGGGGCGGAAAGCTTCAATAACTTTCTGGGTCTTTTTTTAAAAGAGGAGCACTACATGAAACTCAAAATGATCGCCCTGGCCGCCATGCTGGCCGCGGGTTCCGCCAACGCTGCGCTGGACAACTCCTTGTCCGGGAACGGCAGCCTGTTCCTGAGCGTCTGGAACGGCGTCGACACCTCGGTCACCTTCGACCTCGGCTACAACATGGACAGCTTCCTGCCCGCCGCCATGTCCGCCGCCGGCACCAGCGTCACCTGGAACCTGGGCGCCAGCACGGTCAGCAACAACGCCGGCCTCGCCGCTACCCCGCTGACCTACGCCAGCTACTGGAGCAGCTTTGCCGCCACCGTCACCGACTGGACCAAAGTGGTGTACGACATCGGTGCGATGGATTCGACCGGCACGACGGCCGGCGCCGACCGCTACCTCAGCACCTCGCGCGACCTGCTGGCGACAGTGGCTACTCAGACCAACACCGGTCTGCTGAGTTTTTCGACGGTCGATACCTACCTGAATGTGAATAACGCCAACGGCACTCACGCCACTGATGCCAACGGCGCTGCTTCCTTCGCTTCGGGCGATGGTTACTACTTCCAGGGCAAGCAGGCCAAGTGGAAAAACAATGCCAAGTTCACCAGCAACGACGTGGTGGGCAACGATCTGCCGGTCTACCTGCTGGCCACCAGCTCCACCAACGGCCTCTCCAAGGCCAGCGTTGCAACCTATGCGGGCGAATTCAACCTGAACCAGGCCGGCGTGCTCAGCTACAGCGTGGCCGCAGTTCCCGAGGCTTCGACCTACGGCATGATGCTGGCCGGTCTGGGTCTGGTCGGTTTCATGGCCCGTCGCCGTCTGAGCGTCTAAGTACTTTCCCCCTTCCATTGGGAGGGGGTGCCTGACTGAAAGCATTTACTGTCTGACCCCTATTTCTTCACAAGGACTCATCATGAAACTGCATCAAATCGCTTTTGCCGTGGCCGCACTGGCCGCCGCCGGTTCCGTTGCTGCTGCTACCCAGACCGTCTGGTCCTCGGGTGCGTCTGCCCCCACCAAGACCGTGTTCAACGCCTTCCGTTCCAACTGCCTGAATGGCGCGGTTACCGTGCACCAGGCCGGCAGCACCGTCGGCATTCCCGGTGACACCGGCACCGGCAACTTCTTCCGCTACAGCTGCACCTTCGACGGCGCCAAGACCGCGGTCTACAGCGGCGACACCGTGAACATGTACCATACGGTTGATGGCGGCTCGTTCAACGCCTTCACTCCCTACCTCAATCCGGCCAACCCGGAATACAGCAAAGCCGGCCAGGGCCAGTACATCAAGCGCGTCGATGAAACCAGCGCGGTATGCGTCAGCGCCGGTACCACCGCCGGCGTGACCACCTTCAAGAACTGCGGCACCATTGACCCGGCCAACAATCCCGACGGCGGCTTCGCCGACGTGGAAGACGACCTGTGGCCCAACCTGATGACCTACGGCGAAAACTTCACCACCGCCTCGGCCAACGTCGCGCAGCTGTTCGGTGTGGTCGTGACCGACGAGCTGTACAAAGCCATGCAGGCCGCCCAAGGCCTGGTGGTGGGCGTGCCCGTCAACCCCGCCGCACTGACCGCTGCCGATATCGCCAACCAGCCCAGCATCTCCAAGGACATGTACGCGTCCATCGCGTCGCAATCCGCCTCGGGCCAGTGGCATACCGACTGGTCGGCTCTGGTCGGCGCCGCCGGCACGGGCAAGAACGTCAACCTCTGCCGCCGCGTGGACACCTCGGGCACCCAGGCTTCCAGCAATGCCTATTTCCTGGCAAACCCCTGCGCGGATCGTCCTGGTGTAGGCGGCCTGCTGGCTCCGGCCACCGTCGCCGACGCTACCGGCACCTCGGCTGACGCTGCTGCTACCGGCAGCATCTACCGCATCAAGGAGAACTCCAGCACCAGCGACGTGAAGGGCTGTCTGAACAAGGTCAATGCCGGCTTCGATCCGCTGGATCAGGCGGTGTCGCAAGGCACCAAGGGCACGTTCGGCATTGGCGTGGTTTCCGCCGAGAACGTGCCGGGCACGTCCGACAAGTTCAAGCTGGTCAAGCTCGATGGCATCTCCCCCAACGCCGACGCCAAGCAGCGCGCAGCCGGCGCCCAGGGCAAGTATGGCTTCGTGATGGAAACCGTGTACGTGGTGCACAACCCCATCCAGCAGTCCTTCTTTGAGGAACTGGCCGCCGATATGGGCGACCCTGCCGGCACCGACCTGACCGGCATCTTCGTGCTGCCGACCACCGGCGCCACCTACGACGGCGACAAGGTTGGCCGCGGTACCAAGCTGGGCAACAACTGCCGTCCGCAGCAGCTGTTCTTCTGAACCCGGCTTGAACTAAGCCAGGTTCGCGCGCGGTGCAATGCCGCGCGGACAGTGCAACCACCCCTGGGGTCCCTGGGGGTGGTTTTTTTGCTGTCAGGAGCATTGATGCCGCGTCTGCCCGTGCGGGTGCGGCGCCAAGGAACTTGAGCAGTGGATGGATGGAAACGATGAAACCAATAATGCGGGTGCTGTTGTTTGTTGGATGGATCGCTGCATTGCCTGCCGTTGCGGCGGATGAAGCGGGATTTGATGTGTTCGAGTATTCGGTGCGGGGCAACAGCGTGTTGCCCGTGATAAGTATCGAGACCGCGGTGTATCCGCACCTGGGCGAGAAGAAAACCATCGCTGATGTGGAGGCGGCGCGCACCGCGCTGGAAAAGGCCTACCACGACGCAGGCTATCTCACGGTGCTGGTGGATATTCCCGAGCAGAAAGTCACCAGCGGCGTCGTGACGTTGCGCGTAACAGAAGGCAGCGTGGAGCGGCTAAGAGTGACCGGATCGCGCTATTTCAGCTTGGGCGAAATCAGGGCGACGGCGCCGGAATTGGCAGAGGGATCGGTACCGCATTTCCCGACCATGCAGAAGGAGCTGGTTGCACTGAACACGAGCGAGGATCGCCGCGTGACGCCGGTGCTGAGGCCGGCCAAGACCCCAGGCCAGGTGGAAGTGGATCTCAAGGTGCAGGACCAGTTTCCGCTGCACGGAGAAATGACACTGGATAACCGCGCCAGCGCCAACACTACTGAAACGCGGCTGTCGGGCAACCTGCGCTACAGCAATCTGTGGCAGAAACAGCACAGCCTGGGTATCGGATTCCAGGTGGCGCCGCAGGAACCCGACGAGGCACGTGTCCTCTCGTTGACTTACCTGCAACCTGCCATGGGCGGCATGCTTGCGCTGTACGGGATCGTCTCGCGGTCGGACGTGGGGGTGGCTGGCGATACGCGCGTGCTGGGTAATGCCAACATCGCCGGCGCGCGCTGGATCAAGCCTCTGCGTACTTGGCGTGGGGCAAACCAGTTGCTGTCGCTGGGAGTGGACTACAAGGACTTCAGTGACGATCTGCTGTTCGGCGCTGACACGTACACCACGCCGATCAGTTATATGCCGTTCAGCGTGGAATATCGCGGTAGCGTAAACGGCGAGTACACCAAGACCCAATGGAACCTTGGTTTCACGTTTTCGTTGCGCGGTCTGGCGGACGAGACCATCGAATGTGTGCCGGGATTTTTCACCAACGAATTCGATTGCAAACGCTTCGGGGCAAAACCGGATTTTGCCTACCTGCGTGGCGGTTTCAGACACGAACGTTCACTGGGCAAGGATTACTCTCTGGCCGCGCGGTTCGAGTTTCAGCTTGCCAATCAGCCGCTGATTTCCAACGAACAGTATTCGGCAGGGGGCGCGCAGACGGTTCGCGGCTATACCGAGTCGGCTGCGCTGGGGGACCGGGGGGTGATCGCGGGCCTCGAAGCGATAGGTCCGGAGTGGGGCGAGTCGGGACGATTCGGCCTGCGTCCCTTGGCATTCGCCGAGGGGGCCACGCTCAAGGTGATCGAGGCTACCACGCTGCAGGAAGACGAGTTCAACCTCGCGAGCGTGGGCTTGGGTCTGCGTCTGTCGAGCCGCTTGGGCCTGAGCAGCGATCTCGATGTGGCCTGGCCGCTGAGGGCGCTGGGCGAATCCGAGAAACACGAACTCAGATTGCACTGGCGGCTGAGCTACAAGTGGTAAACCCCTGCGGATACCGCTATGAGCCGATTGGCTTATGGCGGCGCCCGCAAAGTGGTCAATTTTGAAAATTAATGTAAGCGAACAAGACAGTGCCGGGAGGAATTCCTGATTCCCCCGAGCTCAGGAGAACCCCATGAATCGCAACCGTTATCGGCTGGTTTTCAATACGGCTTTAGGCATGCTGACACCCGTTGCGGAAACGGCGCGGAAACAGGGCAAAGCCTCGGGCAGGACCACACTCATGCTTGCGGGCGCCGTACTGGCTGGTCACGCGCATGCCGCACCCTTGCCTCCGGTGGCTGCGAATGCGCTGCCCGATCACACGAGTGCGACGATTACTCATGGAAGCGTCGGGTTTACCACGGGCAGCCGTACCTACAACTCGATCGACTACAACAGCCTCACTATCAAGGTTGCCACCGACAAGGCAATCATTCAGTGGAACAACGGCCTGAGTATCGGCAGCCAGGCCTGGGTGGACGTGAACCATGCAACCGGCGCTACGGGGCGCACGCTGCATCGGGTTCTGGGCGGCGATCCCAGTCAGTTTTACGGCCGCTTCACCTCGAACGGCCAGGAAATGATCGTCAACCAGAACGGCATTCTGTTCGGCAATGGCGCGCAGATCGATGTGAATACGCTGACGGCGTCGAGCCTGAACATCCAGGACACGCTGTTCCTGAATGGCCTGCTGTCCCAGACCGGGGTGCCGAAACCGGTTTTCGAGGGGGGCAGTGGCTACGTCAAGGTGATGGATGGTGCGCGTATCGCCGCGGCCAAGGGCGGACGCGTGATGTTGCTGGGGCCGACTGTTTCGAATGCGGGCAGCATCGCCGCACCCGAAGGGCAGGTCGTTCTGGCGGCGGGCAACAAGGTGTATCTGATCAATAGCGACGATGCCAATCTACGTGGGCTGCTGGTCGAAGTCAGCAACGATGGGGTGTCCGATACCAAGCAGTCCAACACTGGCGTTCATGACGAAATCGCCGATCCGGACACGGACAATCTGGGCACGGCCACTAACTCGGGCTCGGGGTTTTTCTACGAATTGCGTCAGGGCGCGGGCGATTACCGGCGCGACGACCAGGGTAATTACGTGCGGACCGAGTCCGGCAAGGGCGATTACGTTCGGGTGGATCGCGGCCTGCTGAGCGAGCGCGGCAACATCAGCATGGTGGGCCTGGCGGTCAACCAAAGCGGACTTGCCCGCGCCACCACGTCGGTGCAGCTGAACGGCTCGATTTATCTCAAGGCTCAAGATACGGTGACTGGCGGCAGTCTGGGCGGCGGCAGCACGCCAAGGCTGGATGTGGGCCGCGCCGGCGAGTTGGTTCTGTCATCGGGTAGTCGCACCGAGATCCTGCCGGACGATAACGCGACCCAGACCATTACGGATAGTCAGACATTCAACCGCTCGCAGGTTCGCATGACGGGAAAGACTATCCAGATGGAGTCGGATGCGGGCATCGTCGCGCCGGGTGGCAATGTCGTTTTCTCGGCCCTTACTAATCCTTCCAGCCCCAACCATGAGTCGTCTGCAGCTGCGCCCGTCGAGGGCGTGCGGGTGGATTTCCAGTCAGGCAGTTTTGTCGACGTGTCGGGTACGTCCGTCCAAGTGGCGGCCTCGCGCAACGTCGTGCAGGCCGAACTGCGCGGGGATGAACTCAAGGATTCGCCGCTACAGCGCGACGGCTTTCTCTATGGAAAGAAGGTATGGGTCGATGTCACGAAGGGCACGCCGCTGGCTGACGTGTCAGGGTATACATCTGCGTTGGGGCGCACGGTTGGCGAGAAAAGCACAACTGGCGGGGATATTCTGGTGCAATCGGAAGGCGATATCGTGATGCGCACAGGCGCCACTTTCGATATTTCCGGAGGCCAAGTGGATTACACGGCCGGATTGGTACCGACCACTCGGCTGATATCGAACGGGAAGTCATTCGATATCAGCGAAGCACCACCTGACAGGGTTTACAGCGGTATCTCGGGGCAATACACGATTTCCAATCCCAAGTTCGGCGTGGAAAAGACGGTCGTGGTGCAACAGGCTTACCGCTACGAGTCCGGATACGTGGAAGGCAAGGATGCGGGCAAGGCCAGTTTCGTTTCCCCCTGGCTGGTCAAGAACGGCACGGTTCTCGCTCATACCGTGACGGGCCCCTACCAGCGCGACCCGGCTACCCGTCCGAATCCCGGCGAAATCTTGATAGGCAGCGTGAGCGGCACGGCGCAGAGCAGTCGTCTGCTTTCCACCGCCCTGTTCGGCACGCCTCTGGCGGACCCGGTGATCGGCCTGGGCACCCCTTTGCCCGAGGCTTACAAGACACAGGTGGTGCTTTCTCCGGATTTCGTGCGCAATGGAGTGGGCAAGCTGAGGATATTCAGCAACGGCGAAATCATTATCCCCGAAGGGCAGGCGCTCGCGCTCGCCGCGTCGGGACAGCGCAAGGACGCCAATGGCAATACCGTTTACGGCGGCGGCGTCACCCTGTCGGGCGCGCGCGTCACCGTGGCGGATGATATTCGCGCACCTAGTGGGGAAATTTTTCTCCAGGCCCGCGAAGTAGCCGGTATCGGCACGCCGTCGACCGTGGCGGTTGCGGATGGCGTTCGATTGGACGCAAGCGGGGTGTGGACTAATGACAGTCTTGTGGGTTCAGCGGCGGACAATATTTCCGGGCTGGCTTACCAGGGAGGGCGGGTGGCCATAGAAGCGGCACGCGATGTAGTGCTCAGCGAGGATTCCCTGGTCGATGTGTCGGGCGGAGGATGGCTCCAGGCAAACGGCAAGCTCAAGGGGGGCGAGGCCGGACGCATCGAGCTGAGTAGCGACATCAACGGCGATGCTGCCGTCGTGCAGCGAACCAGCAGCATGACCTTGGGCGGGACTCTGCGTGGCGAAGCCCTGGGCAATGGCGGCACGCTCAAGATCAAGACGGCTAGCGTGGAAGTTCGCGATACGCCGCGCGACGCGGCCGACCCGGACGAACGTTTGGTGCTGTCGTCAGCGTTTTTCGGGCAGGGCGGGTTCGCGGAATACGAGGTGGAAGGTGTCGATGGGCTGAAGGTGGCCGAGGGAGTGACGATTGCACCCGTGGTCGGTTCGCTGGAACTACGTACCAGCGAACTGGCAGGCGATCGGTTGCGAACCGGCGGCGCATTGCTGCCCAGCGGCACGGATATGCGCGAAGTAACCCGGCAGACAGTTCTGCCTGCGCATCTGCGTCAGGCGGCCAGGCTGACTTTCAAGTCGGGCTCGCAGTACTACGGTGGCGTCGAAATCAGCTCGGGCGCGAGCGTGCGCACGGAACCCGGCGGTTCGATCAATCTGAGTTCCGGGCGTCAATTGACGGTGCACGGAGCGTTGTTGGCGCAGGGTGGCAAGATTGCGTTGACGCTCGATGGTCGCCCAGCCGATGCGTCCGATCCGGGCTTCCGTCCGAAACAGACGATATGGTTGGCTGATACCAGCCGGCTCGACGCAGCGGGGGTCGCGAAAACCTACGTTGACGGCAAAGGCCTTAACCAGGGCGATGTTCTTAAAGGCGGTCAGGTCTCCCTCATCGCGAAGAAAGGGTATGTCGTTCAGGAAAGCGGGTCGGTGATCGACGTATCGGGCGCGCCCACCGTCCTGCTGGGCACGCGAAATGCCGACGGCGGGACAGGGCAGGCGGTTGCCAGCGATGCGGGCAGCGTGACGATTACCGCACGCGAGGGCATCCTGATGGATGGCGCGGTCGTGGGACGAGCTGGTTCCGCGAACACGCGTGGGGGTGAATATAGCGCGGCGGTCGATCGTACCGAAGGAAACAGCATCGTTCGAACAGGTGGCAACACTGCACCCGATGCGGGTCTTGGATTCTCGCTCTACCCGACAGCGGATCGGGAAATGGTGGTACGCGACACCGGCACCTCGGTTCCGGAAGGTTTGCAGGCGGGCGCCGCCGTGCCTCTATCCGAAAATGGCAAGGCCTATGTCAATCTGGGTGATCTGGAGCGCCAGGGGTTCGATCGTTTTTCGTTGAAGAGCGATAGCAGGCTGGTATTCCAGGGGCCGCTCGATGTCGGGCAGGAACGCGACCTTCGGTCACTCTCCCTGAACGCGCAAACCATCGCTTCCATGGATGGCAACCCGGTTAATCTGAAAGCGCGTTACGTCAGCCTCGGCAACACTTCGGTGGAGCAAAACGAACTGACCGCGGCAGGAACAGCCGCGCAGCTCAATGTGCAGGCCGATCTGATCGATTTCATCGGGCGGCTTGCGCTCGACAATTTCCAGAGCCAGTTCAATAGCGCTGGCGATATCCGGTTTCGTGGATATAACTCCCCGACCACGCTCGGCGAAGCTGCTTTCATGGGTGGCCTGACCACCATGGGCGATCTGAGCTTCGAGGCAGCGCAGTTGTATCCGACCACGCTGACTCGTTTCGAAGTGAAAACCGATCCGATCAACGGGGCTATCCGCATCGTCGGCAATGGCAAGGACGTACCTGCACCACTCTCGGCTCTGGGCGCGCTAAGTTTCGACGCGAACATGATCGATCAGGGGGGGACGGTGCATGCGCCGTTCGGCACGCTGAGTTTCAATGCGACGGATGGGCTCAACCTGCTGCCCGGTAGCGTGACGTCGGTGTCGGGCCGAGATGCGGCAGGTAAGGAACTGCTGGTGCCCCTGGGGTCGACGCTGAATGAGCGCGAGTGGGTGTATTACGATGCACCGCTGACGAGTTTCTCGGATGACAGTCTCATTCCCCGCCTGACGGCGTTGCCTTCCAAGGGTATTGAGCTGAACGGCAACAGCGTGACCGTTGCAGCGGCGACTGCTACGACAACGGAGAGCAAACCCGCCGCGCGCGTGGATGTATCGGGCGGCGGCGACTTGCTGGGTTACGAGTTCTTCGTAGGTCCCGGTGGGTCGAAGGATGTCCTCGCAGTCCAGGGCGTCTATGCGATATTGCCTGCTTACCAGGACAACTATGCGCCGACCGATGTACAAAACGACATCAATTTCGATCGCTTGCCCGGTGACCAGGTTTATCTGACTGGTGGCAACGGTTTGGCTGCTGGGCTGTATACGTTGTTGCCCGCCCACTACGCTCTGCTGCCCGGAGCCATGCTGGTACGCCCGGTTGCGGGATCGAAGGACTTTTTCCCGCAGCAGGCTTATCTCAAGCAGGATGGCATCCGTGTCATGTCGGGCTTCATCGCCGATACCCGTTATGACACCAGCACGGGAACCGGCCCGCGCGATGCGCGCTGGTCTGCGTTCGAGGTGCTGACACATGCCCAGGTACGCGCGCGTTCCGAATACGGTTTGTATTCGGCCAATCGCTTCTTCCCAGCCATCGGCGCGGACCGCAACCTGCCGCAGGATGCGGCCGCATTGGCTTTCGATATCAGCGGCACGACGCTGGAACTCGCGGGAGATTTCGACCTGAGTGCCGGGGGACGCGGCGCGGCTCTCGATATTGCCGCGCACAAACTTGCGATAGCGCCCGAGGGCACGACAGGCCTCGACGCGGATGTCTTGCGCCTCGATCCGGCAATCCTCAACGACCTGGATGCGGAAAGCGTGCTGATCGGCGGCTTGCGCACTGCGGGCAGCGATATCGTGGCGATCGACGTCAAGGCCAGCGATGTTCAAGTCGCGAACAATGCGACTTCGGCGCTGATCGCGCCTGAAATCATATTAGCCGCTGCGGAAACGGTCGAGGTGCGTGACAGCAGCGTGCTGAAGGGTGTGGGAGAGACGCGCGGCGGGCACGTTTATCGCGTTGAGGGCGAAGGAGCACTGCTGCTGGCGAGCAGCCAGAATGCAGATTTTGCCCGCACGGGTAATCCCGGCACGGATCAGGGCGAACTGATCGTCGGAAGTGGAGCGTCGATCACGGCGAGCCGAAGCCTGGTCGTGGACGGCACCATGGAGACGCGAAATCAGGGCATTCTGACCTTCGCCAACGCAGCGGGCGAAGCTGTAGACGGGGGTAGATTGACCCTGGGCGCATCGCGTATCAGTGTAGGAGGCGAGGCTGAGGATATCCCGGAGAACGTCGTCGGTCTGAAACTTACGCAAGATGACCTGGACCGTTTCCGGGATATGGACACGTTGACGTTCAATACCTACAGCAGCCTTGATCTGTATGGCGAGTCTGAGATTGGCGGCGACAGCGTCAGCGCGCTGAATCTGAATGGGGGCGGGATACGGGGGCTCGACAACGCAGGCAAAACCGCAACCCTCCAAGCGAAGACTATCCGGCTGAGCAACAGCGGGGGCGTGAGTGCGGGCGCAGCCGGAAGTGGCAGCGGCACGCTGGATATCGAGACAAATACGCTGACTCTGGCAGAAGGCGACAAGGCCCTGAGTGGGTTCGAGACCCTGAATATCACGGCCCGTGAGATCGTGGGCGAAGGGCAAGGCAAACTCGACGCGGGCACCGCGGATACGACGCTGACCAGCGCACGCATAAGCGGCCGTTCCGGTTCGACCCAGACGCTGACGACATTCGGCACACTGGCTACGGTGCGGATGGCTGTGGACGGCGCTTTGGCGGACGTGACGGATTTGGGGGCGAAATGGGTTTTCGAAGGGGAAAGCGTTTCCCACGGCAGCAAGCTTGACTTGCCTTCCGGCACGGTTTTCATGACTGCCACCAACGGCGACTTGGTAATTGCACCAACCGGCCGCATTCTGGCGCAGGGCGTTGCCGTTCCGTTCGCCGATACCTCGGTCGCCGTGCCGGGCGGCAAGGTCGTTCTGATTTCCAAGACCGGCAATATCGAAATTCAATCCCTGGGCGCGGATACCGCTTTGGTGAATGTTTCTGCCGTCACGGGCGGCGAGGCAGGCCATTTGGGGATATCGGCGGCCAACGGAACGGCAGAAATTGCCGCAGACAGCATCCAGGGCACGGCTGACTACTCGGAGCAGTCCGCCAGCTTCGCGCTGGACGTTAGCAAACTGGATGCTGACAAGATGGATTTCTCCACCTTGAATGCACGCTTGGATACGGGTGGATTCAAGCGTGCACAGGACGTGCGCGTGCGTACGGGCGACGTGAGCATCGCGGCGGGCGAAACGGTGACAGCGCATGATTACACGCTGGCAGCCGATAGCGGGGCGATCACCGTCGAAGGCATGGTCGACGCCAGCGGCAACCAGGGCGGCAAGATCGGCTTGTATGCCAGCAATGGCCTCACGCTGAAAACAGATGGCAAACTTGATGCCAGGGCCAGTGGCGCGGGCGAACGCGGCGGCAAGGTGGAATTGGCGGCCGGTGTGGGTGCGCTCGATCTGCAAGGCGGCGAAATTAACGTGAACCCGGGTGTGGGCGGCGAGAAGGGCGAAGTGTTGTTGCGTGCAAACCGGCAGGACAACAACGCTAGCATCGCAGGCGATGACGAGGTCAACGTCTCATCGCTTGACGCAGCGATCCAGGGCGCGGGCAGCGTCGTCCTGGAAGCGGTGAAACTCTATGACGGTATTACGTCGCTCGCCAGCATTGGCTCGGGTACGACGCTGGGCTACGGCACTATCAATACCGATAACGCCAATTTCATGACCCTGGATGGGGATGGCGACAATATAGACAATGCCACCGACATAAAAACGCGATTGGGCAAAGTGGGGGACGCCAGCTTCCATTTACGCCCGGGTGTCGAAGTGCGATCAACCGGTGATCTCACCGTGTCGGCGGATTGGAACCTCTATTCCGCCAGCCGGCCCGGCGGTGAACCCGGCGTCCTGACGTTGCGGTCGAAGGGTAATCTGAAGGTCGACGGGAGCATCAGCGACGGCTTCAGCACGGCAGCGACGACCGGCACGTTGCAGGCGGGTGATTCGTGGTCATACCGACTGGTGGCGGGCGCCGATCACGTGGCGGCAAATCCCATGGCTACCTGGGCGAACGCGGGCAATTTCGAGTTGAAAGCTGGCAAACTGGTTCGCACCGGAACCGGGGATATCCGCATCGCTGCCGGCGGTGACTTCGATCTGGGCAAAGCGGCGACGGCGGACGCACCTAACAGCCAGGATTCCGTCATCTATACGGCCGGTACGCTGGCGCCTGCGCTGACCGATTTCACCAATCCGACAGGTGCGGTTTTTAGTCAGAATGGCGGTGATATCGACATTCGCGTGCAAGGCGATATTCGTGGTGCGGAATCCAATCAACTCTACACCAGTTGGCTCTATCGCCAGGGCAAGGTCAACCTGGGCGGCGTGTTCAATGCGGCCAACCCGAAAACAGCTTGGTGGGTGAAGTTCAGCGATTTCAAACAAGGCGTCGCTGCGCTGGGGGGCGGCAATGTCCATGTGCAGGCTGGCAAATCGATCGAAGACTTGTCGGTGTCATCCGTGACTCAAGGGCGGCTCGCGGTGGATGCGTCCGACAATCGCGCGCTCCAGGTACTGGGCGGCGGTGACGTACGGGTGGAGGCGGAGGGGGATATTCTGGGCGGCAAGTTCTATGTCGCCCAGGGAGAAGGCGAAATCCTGGCTGGCAACACACTGGGGAAAGGCCAGGAAATCGTGGCGACGGTTTCCGGGAAAAGCGTGACGTATCCCGTGTATCCAATACTGGCTCTGGGCGACGGCGAATGGAAGGTCCGCGCACGCGGCGACGCCGCCCTGGCCACCGTGCTGAATCCCTTCATACTGAAGCAGGCTAGCGGAAATGCTGCCAGCGCAAGCGCGGCGCAAGCCGCGGTGTTTTTGACCTACGACGCAGACTCGGGCATCGACCTGATCAGTCTGGGCGGCGACGCGACACTCGCCAATCAGACGCGCCCGCTGGTGGATACGTCCAAGGGCAGCTTTACGGTAACCGAAGCCAGTGCCGAAGCCGATGCAATGACGATCTATCCCGGCCGCGTCAGTGTGGCTGCTTTGCGAGGCGATGTGGTGGTGGAAAGCTCGCAGGGCATGGCGCTGTTTCCGTCAGAACAGGGGCACCTCGAATTGCTGGCCGACGGCAGCGTATCGATGGGGCTGATCCACATGTCCGACATGCCGGCCGAGCTGGTGCCGGATCCGGTTACGCCGCAGCAGGTTACGTCCGCCATTGGCAACGTCGCCAATACGATCGGCTCGACCATGGTGTCACCGCAATATGCCGGCAAAACTTACCATGCCGCGGAACCCTACCATGCCCTTGATAGCCAACCGGTTCGGGTCGTGGCGAAGCACGGCGATATATCCGGCGTGCAATCGAATAAGGGGCGGGGGTTGTTGTTGCCCAAGCCTGCCGTCATCGAGGCGGCGGGGGATATTCGCAATCTGACGCTGATTACGCAGCATTATGCCGACGACGACCTTACGCGGATCAAGGCGGGCGGCGATATTGCCTATCCAGATGCCGACGACAAACAATTCATTCAGGTTTGGGGGCCGGGCACCTTATACATCGACGCGGGTGGCGACCTGGATCTAGGGGCGAGCCTCGGAATCGTGACGCGCGGCAATCTGGACAATCAGGCTCTGCCCGAGCAGGGCGCCGGCGTTCAGGTGCTCACGGGCACGGCACGTTACTTTGAGCGCGTGGCCGAACTCATTGCGGTGATCCACGGACTGTCCGAGGGTTCTGAAATGCCTTCGGAGTTGCTGGATGAGGCTCGAATGCTGAGCGGGAATCCCGAACTCGCGCCCGATTCCGCCCTGGATGTCTTGCGGCAGGCCTCTCTGTTGGCAGGCTCGCTTGCGCGTTTGCAGGGTAGGATCGAGCAGACGCTTGCGAGTGGAAATCCGGATGAGGTGTTGTTGCGTCAGGCGCAAATCATGACGGGCAACGACAATCTCGCATGGTCTGAAGCGCCGGCGGCTCTGTCAGCCCTGGTCTCGAAGCCTGAGTCGGAACGCGAAGAACTGGGACGCGCTTTCCTGGTGAACGCGCTGAACAAGTTCGGCTCGGAGGCGGCAGATCCCAAGAGCGAGAATTTCAAGAATTACGATGCGGCCTACAGTAGTCTCGATCTAGTATTCCCAGGTTCGAATTGCGCTGGGGAACGTTGCAATACCGCCAACTATGCGGGCGATGTCAATCTGTTCTTCAGCCAGATCAAGACCGAGCGTGGCGGTTCGATCGAAGTGCTGACGCCGGGCGGACGTATTCTTGCAGGACTCGCGAGCACGCCCCTGAACCTGCTGGACCGAAAGGACGGCGCGCAGAATGGCGTGGTCGATTTCAACGAAGCAGCGGCCAAACTGGGCATCATGACCTTGGGCGGAGGCGATATCCATCTGGTGGCGGCCGACGATGTGCTGGTCAACCAGTCGCGTGTTTTGACCGTAGCAGGAGGCGATATTCTGGCTTGGTCAAGCTTTGAGGATATCGACGCCGGCAAGGGCAAGAAAACAGCCACATCCGCCCCACCTCCACAGACCCGAACCGATAATGCGGGCAACACCATCACCGAGATTCAGGGGATTGCTTCGGGTAGCGGTATTGGCACTCTGATCACCAAACCGGATCAGCTGGTCAGCAATATTGGACTGTATGCCCCCAAGGGCTCAATCAATGCCGGTGACGCCGGCATCCGCTCCGCAGGCAACCTGACACTGGGCGCGCAGCAAGTGATCGGTGCCGACAATATCCAGACAGGCGGGCTGGCGGTGGGGGTGCCGGCTGCCGACGCGGGTGCGATCAGCGCGGCAACGGGGGCGTCGACTTCAGGCGGCGAGGACGTTGCCAAGACCACCGCCGCATTGTCCGAGAACCTGGCTGAGGCCGCGCGCGCGGCGGAGGAGTTGAAAAATGCGTTCAAGCCGACTTTCATCACGGCTGAGGTGATTGGACACGGCGATTAAGGTTTGGCTTGGCGAGCAGAAACTGCTCGCCAAAGACTGGCAGGAATTAGCGGCGGTTGGACAGTTGTTTTTCAATTTCAGCAACGGGAATGGCGCCTTCAATGCGCTTGCCGTCACTGAAAATCATAGCCGGCGTCCCTTGCACTCCGAGCTGCGCGCCCAGCTTGATGAGGTCTTGAACGGGCGTCGCACACTGCTTGATGGACGCGTCGAGTTTGCCGTGGAGCATGTAAGCCGACCAAGCGGCACCCCGATCTGGGGCGCACCAGATGGCATTAGCCTTCACAGTGGCTCCCGGGTGAAGATCCTCCAGCGGATACAGGAAGGTGTAGATCAAGACGTTGTCGAGCATCGCCAGTTCTTTTTCCAGCGCTTTGCAGTAGGGGCAATCCGGATCGGAAAATACCGCGATCTTGCGTTCGCCATTACCACGTTGCACAAGGATTGCCTTGTCGAGAGGCAGGCTGGAAAAGTTGATGGTTTGCAAGGCTTCCAGGCGTTGTTGGGTGAGGTTGACCTTGGTCCGTGTTTCCTTCAGTGGCCCGGCCAGCAGGTAATCGCCTTGTTTGTCCGTGTAGACGATCTGGCCGTTCGCATAAACTTCGAACAAGCCGGGTATGGGCGCAGGGGAAATGGAATGAATGGAAATTTGCGGATAGCGCTCACGGAGCACTTGCCTGATGGCATCTTCGTCAGCAGCGGCCGAATTGGTAATGAGGATGCCGAGCAGCATTGCGAGCTTCATTTTCATGGTGAGGGTTTCTAAGCGAAAGATTTTGTAACCAAGTAATTTAGCTCTACGGTGTAACAGCCTGATGAAGGCTTGAACTGGTTTCCTAGGTGTCGTTATCCCAATAGGTTGTTCACCCGAGCTGGGAGAAGATGAGGGTTCTCGAATCCTTTCAACTTCACTCGGAGGCCTGGATGAACAGCCATAAGAATGCCCGCTTACGGCCAAAGGTCGAGCACACCTCGTTGAGCAGATTGTCCTGGTGGGACTTCCTGAAGCAGCACATCGCGCGGGAATCAGCTAGCGTCGTGCCCGTATCTGGCAGCAACGCGCTCTACAGCATGGCGCCGGTTCCTGAGCCGAAAACCTATGCCATGCTGCTGGCCGGTCTCGGGCTGGTCGGCTTCATGGCCCGCCGCAAGGCAATGCGTGCCTGATCCGTCTGTCGTGCAGGGAAAAGCCCGCCATGAGGTGAGTTTTTCCGTGCCGCCGGGCGTGTTTCCCGGAATCGGGCCGACGGCCGGCTTTCTGCATTTTCTGGTTGAGAATAGGGTATACGTCTTCCACCCGCCGGGTAGCCGACGCTTCACAGGTCGATGCTCGCAATCTTCATCCAGTCGCCTTCGGCACTGTCGGAAATCGCGAATCCGCATCCGCTGACGAACTGGAGCATGTCGCGATTGCTCGCGAGGATGCGCCCGACCATCTGCTGCAGACCCTGGCTTTTCGCACAATTGAGGAGTGCGTTCATTAGTCGATGGCCGACGCCGTGGTGGCTCGATCTGTCGGCGACGACGATGACGAACTCGCAGCTTGAACGGTCGGGCTGGATCACGTAGCGAGCGGAGCCGACGATCTGCTCGCCGCTGTCTCCGGTCGTCAGCACGACGAGGTGCAGACCCTCGTCATCGCGCAACCGGCAGACCCGCAGAGATTCGTCGAACCCCGGGTCGTAGTCGCCCTGCCCGAAACGGAAGTAGCGTGCCGAGACGGACAGGTTCCTGACGAACGCAATCAGGTTCTCGGCATCGGAGTCGTTCAGTCGACGCAATGTCAGGACGGAACCGTCTTCCGTCTTCCAGACTTCAGGGAAATCCACGATTTTTCCTCCACGCAGGGCTCGGCAGGGGAAACAACCCTATCCCAAGCGGATGACGAATTATCAGCGACAACCGAACCGGCAGATGTCGGCATGGCCCGATAGGGCCATGCCGGCGGCCATTCCCTGTCATTTCCGGTCCGCATAATAAGGCGCTTGCCAGATTACGGTTGAAGACTCATGCGCGGGCC
>JAIBFA010000104.1 GCA_019459325.1 Thiobacillus sp. | reverse complement strand
TTTCCTCGAGACTCGACGCCTGCGATTCGGTGCGCGAGGACAGGTCGGCGTTGCCCGATGCAATCTCGCGCGAGGCGACGGCAATGGTCTCGGTGCCGGTGCGCACCTGGCCGACGATGTTGACCAGGCTGGCGTTCATGTCTTTCAGCGCCTGCTGCAATTGACCGAACTCATCGCCGGATGTGACTTCGATGCGGCCGGTCAGATCGCCGGCGGCAACGGTCTGGGTGACCTTCACAGCCTGATTGATCGGTGTGGTGATCGAGCGGGTAATCCACCAGGCGATGAGCCCGCCCAGAACCAGCGACAAGGCTGACACAGAAAGCATGAGCCCGAGCGCGTTTGCGTAGGCGGCATTGGCCTCCTCCACGGCCTGGGCGGTCCCCTTCTCCTGAAACGCGGCCATGGCTTCCAGCGAATTGAGCCATTGGGTCTGCGCAGGGCGAGCCTCATCGATCAGCACCTCGGTTGCGGCAATGGGATTGCCCATCGCAAACTCCATCGCTTTATCGAGCAGCGGCTCGGTCCGTGCGCGCGCATCGGCGATTTGGGCGAACAGCGACTTTTCCGCTTCGCTCTTCGCCACGTCAGCCAGTTTATTGCTCGCCTCGACGTAGATTTTTCGCTGCTCGATGATGCGCTGGGTCTCTGCGGCCATATCCGCCTCGTCGGTCAGCAGGACAAGGTTGCGAACTGCGATTGCGCCTGTTTGCATGGCGTCGCGCATGGAAGCGACCAGCTTGAGCTTACCCATGTGGTCATTGGCGACATCGTCGAGGTGGCCTTGTATCTGCGACATGCGTGTCAGGCCGAGCACGGCCACCAGCAGCGTCAACACCAGGATCAGGCCGAACCCCATGCCCATCCGAACGCCGATTTTCATATTTGCAAATGACATTTTTTCCCCTGGGTACATTTCGCCTTGATGGTGTGGCCACCCCTTTTCCGATCCCGGCGGCTCACGTGTGAGGCGCAGCAAAAGGTCGACGGGGCAGCGAGGGGAATCTAGCTGCGCCGCATGACAGGCGTGTTACTTCGCCCTAAAGACCGGGTGGATGGATGAACGGGGGAATTGGGAGAGGGCGATGGCGGCCCATGAGGGCCGAATCGAAACGCGACTTCTTCAGTAGGAACTGTTTGATAGCCGATCAAAACGTCGGCAAACGCTCGAACACAAGCACGTCTCCTGTCACCGGATGCGCAAAGCTCAGCGACCAGGCATGCAATAGCAAACGTGTGGCCAGGGCCTGCACGTCGGGTGGCGCATAGAGGGTGTCGCCCAGGATGGGGTGGCCCAGTTCTCGCAGATGGACGCGCAACTGGTGCGAACGGCCCGTGACGGGTTCGAGTTCGACGCGGGTATTCCATCCGGTTTCGTCATGCCCCAGCACCCGCCAGCGGGTGAGACTCGGCTTGCCCTGGGCGTGATCGGTGATACGCAAGGGCCGGTTCGGCCAATCGACGATGATGGGCAGATCGATCGTTCCCCAGGCTTCCGGCGGCGCATCCAGCCGGCCGGCCACCACCGCAATGTAGCGCTTGTTCACCGCGCGCCCCGCGAAGGCCTTGCTCAATTCGCGCTGCGCCGCCGGCCCCCGCGCGATCACCATCAGACCCGATGTGGCCATGTCCAGGCGATGCACGATCAGGGCGTCGGGATAGTGGACCTGCACCCGCGCGGCGAGGCAGTCCTGCTTGTCGGCACCCCGCCCCGGCACCGCGAGCAGGCCGCTTGGCTTGTCGACCACCAGCAGGGTGTCGTCGGCGTAGACCACCGCCGGTTCCTGCACAGGCGTCATCCGGCGATCAGGCCTGGGCGTGCAGCCCGTCCAGTAGCGCGATTCCCCACGCCACGCCAAACCCGTTGGCATCGCTCATCACCGCGCCCAGCCCGCCCTTGCAGCTGTGGCCCGACAGATCCATGTGCAGCCACGGCGTGTCGCCGACGAAGCGCGACAGGAAGCGGGTGGCAAGGATGTGGTCGGCCTCGCCTTCCATGCTGCACTGCTTGACGTCGGCAACCATCGAGTCGAGGCTGCTGTCGTAGTCCTCGGGATAGGGGAAGACGACGATGCGCTCGCCGCTGGCGGTGGCGGCACGCGAAGCCTGGTGGCCCAGCGCACTGGAGCTGGCGAACACGCCGGACATGCGGCTGCCGAGCGCATAGTGCATGGAGCCGGTGAGCGTGGCGAAGTCGGCGATGAGGTCCGGCTTGCCCTTGGCTGCAAGAGTCAGCGTATCGGCCAGCACCATGCGGCCTTCGGCGTCGGTGTGGACGACTTCGATGGTGGTGCCGTTAAGCGCCGTCACCACTTCGTTCTGCCGGTAGGCCTGCGGGCTGATGTGGTTTTCCGCGAGCGCGACCCAGCCGTCCAGCGCGACCGGCAGCTTCAGCGTTGACGCGGCGGCGAGGATACCGAGCACCACCGCCGAGCCGTTCATGTCTTCGTGCATGCCCTGCATGTATTTGGCGGGTTTGAGGTTGTGGCCGCCGGTGTCGAAGCAGATGCCCTTGCCGACGAAGGCCACTTTCTTGCCCTTGGCCTTGGGACCCTTGTAGCTGATGCGCACGATGGCCGCGTCCTTCGCCGGCGAGCCCTGCGCTACCGCACAGAATGCGCCCGCGCCCATCTTCTTCAGCTTGTCGAAGGCGTATTCCTCGACCGTCCAGCCATACTGCTTCGCCAACGCCTTGATGCGCTTGCGATAGACGCCGGGCGTGAGTTCGTCCGGCCCCTGCACGGTGAGGCTGCGGGTGAGCAGGTTGCCCTCGGCCAGTGCGCGCACACGGGCGAAGCCGTCGGCGGACTTGTGGCCAAACAGCTGAATGGATTTGACGGCGACATCGGCTTTGGATTTGCGCGCCGGCAGCGGCACGGCGTTCACCAGTGCGGTGTAGACAGCGGCCTCGGCGGCACGCGTCTTGAATTCGGCGTCGCCGAACACGGCCAGCGTCAGCGTCTTCGGATGCTCGGCCATCAGCAGCGCCAGTCCGCGGCGCACCTGCTCGTGGGCCTCGAAGGTGCTGGCGTCGGCTTTCAGCATGGCGACCACTGCAAGCGTGCCGCCGGGCAGCTGCACCGCCACCGGCGACTTCGCCAGCGAGTCGATCTTCAGGTCGCGCCGCTTCATCACGGCCTTCAGCTCGGCACTGCCGGGCACCTCGGGCAGGGTTTTCGATTGCGGCAGCAGCAGCAGCGCATGGCCTGCGGTTTCGAGCGTTCTGGCGGTGATTTCCTGTTTGTTTTCAGCGAGTTTAGGCAGCATGAGGGGTCCTTGGGAGTGGCGTTTTTCTTGATGGTTGGCGGGGTTTCCCGGATAATTGCGTGCTTTTGATTTTTTACAGCGCATTTTTCCGCCCCATCCAACAAGGGTAACCGAATGAAGATTGAAGACAAGAAACGCGTGCTGCGCGAAATGGTGTTGCATCGCCGTTTTGAGGAGCGCTGCTATCAGGCCTATATCGAGCGCAAGATCGGCGGCTTCCTCCACCTCTATCCCGGCCAGGAGGCCTGCTGCAACGGCGTGATGGAAGCCGCGCGTCCCGGCCATGATTACGTGATCACCGGCTACCGCGACCACGTGCATGCGATCAAGTGCGGCGCCGATCCGAAGGAAGTGATGGCCGAGCTGTACGGCAAGGAAACCGGTTCCTCCAAAGGCCGCGGCGGCTCGATGCACATCTTCGACACCGACAAGCGCTTCATGGGCGGCTACGCACTGGTCGGCGGCCCCTTCCCGCTCGCCGCCGGCATCGCCAAGGCGATCCAGCTGAAGGGCGGCGACGAAATCGCCATCTGCTTCCTCGGTGACGCCGCCAACAACCAGGGCGTGTTCCACGAGACGCTGAACATGGCCGCGCTGTGGAAGCTGCCGGTGCTGTTCGTGTGCGAGAACAACCTGTACGGCATTGGCACCTCGATCGAGCGTTCCACCGCCGTGGTGCACCAGCACAAGCGCGTCGCCGCCTACAACATTCCGGCTGACGAATGCGACGGCCAGGACATCGAAGTCGTCTATGAACACGCGCGCAAGGCAGTCGACCACGTGCGTTCCGGCAACGGCCCCTTCTTCCTGGAGCTGATGACCTACCGCTATCGCGGCCACTCGATGTCCGACTCGCGCGGCTACCGCTCGCGCGAAGAAGAAGAACTGTGGAAGCAGCGCGACCCCATCTTCATCCTGCGCGACCGCCTGATCAAGGAAGGCGCCCTGACCATGGCCGAATTCGAGGCACTGGAAAAGGAAACCGACGCCTACATCGAGAACGAAGTCATCAAGTTCTCCGAAGAGTCGCCCGAACCGCGCGTCGAAGACCTCGAAAAATACGTTTTCGCCGATCGCGAAACCCAGCTCCCGTGGCTCACGGGCAAAGCCGCTTAAGGTTTAAGGAAAAGACAGCATGGCAAACATCATGTACTGGGAAGCGATCCAGCGCGCCCACGACGAAGAAATGGCACGTGACCCGCTGGTCATCTGCATGGGCGAAGACATCGGCGTGGCCGGCGGCACCTACAAGGCCACCAAGGGCCTGTACGAAAAATACGGCCCGCTGCGCGTGATGGATACGCCGATTTCAGAAGGCGGCTTCACCGGCCTGGGCATTGGCGCCTCCTTTCTCGGCGTCCGCCCCATCATCGAAATCATGTCGGTCAACTTCGCTTGGCTGGCGATGGACCAGATGTTCAACTCCGCCGCCAAGGTGCGCTACATGTCCGGCGGCCAGCTGACCGCGCCGTGCGTGTTCCGCTCCGCCGGCGGCGCGGCTCACCAGCTCGGCGCGCAGCACTCGGCGCGCATGGAGAAGGTATTCATGGGCATCGCCGGCCTGCGCGTGGTAACGCCTTCCAACCCCAAGCAGGCCTACGGCCTGCTGAAATCCGCGATCCGCTGCGACGACCCGGTGTTCATCAACGAACACGAACTCATGTACAACATGAAGGGCGAAGTGCCCGACGGCGAGTACTTCCACCCGCTGGAAGGCTCGGACATCGCGCGCGCCGGTACCGACGTGACCCTATTCGGCTACAACATCTCGGTGCACTGGTGCCTGAAGGCCGCCGAAATCCTCGACAAGCAGTACGGCATCTCGGCCGAGGTCGTCGACCTCTATTCGCTGTCGCCGCTGGATCGCGCAGGCATCAAGCAGTCGGTCAGCAAGACCCACCGCGCCGTCATCGCCGAAGAAGACGAAGCGCCGGTCGGCGTCGGCTCCGAAGTCATCGCCATCATCAATGAGGAATGCTTCTTCGAACTGGACGCCGCCCCGGTGCGCGTCCACTCGGCGCTGGTGCCGCAGCCCTACAACCACACGCTGGAAAAAGCGGCGATTCCTGACCATGAAGACGTGGTGAAGGCCGTTCTGAAGATTTTTGGTAAGGCGTAAGGCGTGAGGGGTAAGGCGCGCCCGCGCTTTCCCCAGCTCACACCTTCCCCCTAACCTTCACGGAAAGAAATATGTCCCAACATTACGCCATCACGATGCCGCAGCTCTCGGACACCATGACCGAGGGTGTGGTCGTTACCTGGGAAAAGGAGCCCGGCGACCGCGTCGAGCGCGGCGATATCGTCGCCACGGTCGAAACCGACAAGGCCATCATGGACGTCGAAGTGTTCAAGGCCGGTTATCTGGCCGGACCGCTGGCTGACGTCGGCGCGACCATCGCGGTTGGCGCTGCACTCGGCTACATCACCGACACCGCCGGCGACGTGGCGATCGCCGCCGACGAAGTGGTGGAGGAACAGGCGCAGACCGAGATGATTCCGCACCACGCCGGCACACCGATCGTGATGCCGCAGTTGTCCGACACCATGACCGAAGGCGTGGTCGTCACCTGGGAAAAGCAGCCGGGTGATGCGATCAAGCGCGGCGACATCGTCGCCACGGTGGAAACCGACAAGGCGATCATGGACGTCGAGGTGTTCCAGGACGGGTGGCTCTCCGGCCCGATCGCCGACGTCGGCAGTGTGGTCGAAGTCGCTCACCCGATGGCGTTCATCGTCGACGATGCGTCCAAGGCCAACGACACCGGCGTCACCATCAGCGCCGACCACAAGGTCAAAAACACGCACAAGGTCGCGCCGCCATCGGCCGACAGGCCGGCGCACCTTCCCTTGCCCAAGGCCGCGCCGGCGCAGATTTCGGCCAGCGGCAACGTGCCGCCGGTGGCGCGCCCGGCGGGCCGCCAGGCCAGCCCGTATGCGCGCAAGGTCGCGGCGCAGCTGGGCGTGAACCTCACCGGGCTGGCCGGCAGCGGCCCGTCCGGCGTGATCGTCGCCGCCGACGTGGCGCGTGCACGGCCCAGCATGGCGGAAGTCGCGCATTCGCTGCCGCAGGTCGACGTGCCCGGCCAGGGCCGCGCGATGACCTCGATGGAAAAGGCGGTCTCCCACGCGATGACCGCTTCGCTCACCCTGCCCACCTTCAATGTCACGGTGAACATCGACACTGCCGCGCTGACCGCCGCCGCCAAGGCGAAGAAGGTTTCGGTGACGGTGGCGATCGCCAAGGCCTGTTCGGTGGCGATGGCGAAGTTCCCGCGCATGAACTGGGCCTACCAGCCGGTCGACAAGCTGGTCGAGCGCGCGAACCACGACTTCGGCGTCGCCGTAATGTCGAACGACGGCGGCCTCGTGGTGCCGATCCTGCATGGCATCGAGAAGAAGCCGCTGGACGCACTGCAGAGCGACTGGACCGGCCTCGTCGAGCGGGCGCGCGTGCGTAAACTGGCGCCGGCCGAATATTCCAACCCCACCTTCACCATCTCCAACATGGGCATGCTGGGCGTGTCGCATTTCACCGCGATCCCCACCCCCGGCATCTCGGCGATCCTGGCGATTGCCGCGAATGGTCCGCAGGGCACGCCGTTCACCATCACCGGCGACCACCGCGTGCTGAACGGCGCCGACGTAGCGCTGTATCTCGCCACGCTGAAGCAGACCATCGAAGCGCCCGAGTCCTGGCTCGGTGCGGGCGGTGCGGCTGCGGCGGCTGAGGCCGTCACCGGCAAGGCCGCGACCATCAGCGCACCGGTCTCACCCATTCCCGAAGGCAACTGGGACTTCCCGGTGGTCGTCGTCGGCGGCGGCCCCGGCGGCGGGGATTGCGCGCGCGCCCTCGCCGCCCCCGGCGTGAAGGGGATGATGGTCAACAACGAGCCCT
>JAIBFA010000102.1 GCA_019459325.1 Thiobacillus sp. | reverse complement strand
GGGGGGGGGGGGGGGGGGGGGGGCGGGGGCGGGGCGGGGGGGGGGCCCCCCCCCCCCCCCCCGATGCCGACGCCCCTGATTCTCACCTCCGAGCAGATCGCCTTCCTGCAAGGCCCCCTGTCGATGAATGTCGGCGCGGTGGGACGCGACGGCTGGCCGTACGTGTGCCGGGCGCAGGGCGTGGTGGTGGCGCGCGACCGGCGGACGCTGACGGTGCTGTTGTCGGCTTCGCGCGGGCGGGCGGTGCTGGAGGCGCTGGACGCAGGCAGCGCCATCACACTGGTGGTGAGTCGCCCGGCAACGCACGCGACGCTGCAGTTGAAGGCTACACATGCCGCACGGTCAGGGGTAAACGCGGCGCACCGCGCGGCAAGCGCACACTGCGTCGCGGCGTTCGGCAGCGAACTGGAGGCGCTGGGCTACGCGGCGGGGCTGAAAACCACGCTGACGTCGGTTCTGCCGACCGACGACTTGGTAGCGCTGCGCTTCGTGCCGGAAATCGTGTTCGATCAAACCCCGGGGCCGGATGCCGGCCGCGTGCTGGCACGCGCATGAATATTTCCCTGGAATCGCTGCGGCCCTGCCTCGACGGCGCAATCCCGGCGGTGGTGGCGACCGCCTCGCCCGATGGCACGCCCAACGTGGCCTACGCCTCGCAGGTGCATTACGTGGATCCCGAGCACGTGGCGCTGTCGTTCCAGTTTTTCAGCAAGACGCGCGAGAACGTGCTCGCCCACCCCTACGCCCAGGTGCAGGTGATCGAACCGGGCAGCTTCCGCCACTTCCGTCTGAAGCTGCATTACCTGCGCACGGAAACGTCGGGCCCGCTGTTCCAATACATGAGGGCGCAGCTCGCGGGCATCGCGGAGCGCAGCGGCATGGCCAAGGTGTTTGTGCTGCGCGGCGCGGATATCTACCGCGTTCTCGACATCGAGAACGTCGATCCGCGCCTGCTGCCGCCACCGGCGCCGCCCGACGCACTGTTGAAGCTGCGCAGAACCTTCGCCCACCTGGGCGCATGCGACGATCTTGCACGTCTGGCAGACCGCGCACTCACCGCGCTTGCGCACGGTTTCGGCATCCGCCACGCGCTTCTGGCCATGCTCGACGAAACCGGCGGCGCGCTCTACACGCTGGCGAGCCTGGGCTACCCGGCCTCCGGCGTGGGCGCCGAGGTTGCGTTGGGCGAGGGCCTCATCGGCGTCGCCGCACGCGAAGCCATCCCGGTGCGCATCAACTACCGTACCGGCGATTACACCTACCACGCCGCGCTCTGTGTGGCCGACCCTGCGTCTCCGCGTATTCCGCTGCCGGTGCTGGCCAATCCGCACAGCCAGATTGCCGTGCCGCTCGTACACGGCGAGCGCCTGGTCGGCGTGCTGTACGCGGAGAGCGAGCAGAACGCCTTTTTCAGCCACGCCGACGAGGACGCGCTGGTCGTCTATGGCCGTCACCTCGGCGCACTCATCGTCCAGCTCGCGGCGCTACCGGACGACGCCGAGCCTGCACACGCCGCGCCCGCGCCCCAGCCCTCCGGCGCGCCACTCGCTGTGCGCTACTTCGCCCATGACCACAGCGTGTTCATCGACAACGACTACCTGATCAAGGGCGTGGCGGGCAGCATCCTGTGGACGCTGCTCAACGAACACGCGGCAAGCGGCCGGCGCGACTTCTGCAACCGCGAGCTGCGGCGCGACCCGCGCCTGCCGCTGCCGGACTTCGGCGACAACCTGGAGACGCGGCTGATCCTGCTGCAGCGCCGGCTCGCCGAACGCTGTCCGCAGATTGCGCTGGAAAAGACCGGACGCGGCCGCTTCCGGCTGGCGCTCGCCCGCCCGCTGCACCTCAACGCTGCCTGAGCCGGCGGCGCGCGCTACATCGCTCCGTTCGCCAGCCAGCGCGCGCACGCCACCCCCAGTTCGCGTTCGGCGCGCGCCTCATATTCGGCGCAGTCCTCGGGCGTGAGCGTATCGGCCCAGCGGCCATTGACGCCCTTGTGGATGAAGGTTTCCGCGCCGCCATCCCAGAAGGCGCCGCCCAGCGGTACGCTTTGCGTCGCGTTCCGCTTCATCCAGTCAAAGCTGCAGTACTCGACGATTTGCGGCCAGCGCGCTTCGTCGACGGGGATGTCGAGGAAGGCTGCGATGCGCCGCATCTGCCCCGGCATGTCGTGCTTGAGATCGGCGAAATGCAGCAGCAGCACGTTGGGCAGGTGACGAATCGCCCACCAGCTGCGGATGTTTTCCCAAAACGGCCAGAACGGATGGCCGTCGCGGTCCAGCCAGTCGCGCCAGTACTGGCGAATGTCGGCAGGCGGCGGCTCGATCGGCGCGCCGATCCGTCCCGGCGTGTCGTTCAGCGCCGCGTACCAGGCAGCGTTGGCATTGGCATGATGGTTGTATAGGCTCCACACCACGTCGCGGGCGTCGCGCGCGATGTAGAGATATTTCGCGCGCGGCGAAAACACCAGCGCATCGACCGGCAGGTGCGTCTTCAAGATGCGGCGATGCGTCTGCGCCGCCACGGCTTCGAGCTTGACGGCCTTGGGCGGCACGCGCAGGTCGAGCCAGGGGGAGAGTTCGGCCACCGCCAGCGTCGGATCGCCGCCGAACAGCATCTGCGCGACGATCTGCTGCGTCCAGGTGGTGCCTGATTTGGCGTAGGTGGCGATGACGATGTCGTCGTCGCGGAAGGCAAAATCGTTCCAGATGGTGGAATCGAAGTGGTGGTTGTGCAGCTCGCGGCCCTTGTAGGGCCAGAGGTCGGGTGCGTTCATATCGGGCTCCGGGTTCGTTTGTTCGCGCGGCGGCGATTCACTTGCGCGCCACCGCAGGCAGGTTCTTCGGCGTCAGATCGAAATACGGCGTCGCCACCTTGCCCCCCGGCGCCACGTAGGCCGGCGCCACCGGGCCTTTCGGGCCGAGACTCTTCACGTAGCGGTAGATCGACCTCAGGTCGTCGTCGCTCATCGCCCGCAGACTGGGCGACGGCATCGGCGGACGCATCGGCAGGCGCGCCCGCGCGAGCCAGGTTTTCTCGTCGATCTGCTGGAACAGCAGGCGCAGGTTGGCCGGGTAGGTCGTGCCCCACGGGCCCTGCCAGCCCATCGCGTCCCCGGTCAGCCAGTCGGCCTCCGGCACCTGGCCGTCCTTCTGCATGTAACCGGGGGTATGGCAGTCGTTGCAGCCGGACGTCTGGATCAGATAGCGACCGTGGCGGATGTCGTCCGCCTGACCGGCCCAGGCCAGGCTCGTCGATCCCGCGAGCAACAGCGCGGCGATTTTCAGGGATGTGTTCATGTCCTCTCCTCGTTCGTCAGCGGGCGCACCCTGCACCCGAATGACCGAAAGCTTAGGCGCGTCGGCGCCGGCGCGTTGCTAAGTCTTTGCTAGGCGGAGCCTAAATTTTTCTTAAGCGCGGGAGGGTCGGGCACGCGCGCGCCATCCGCTAGAATCACGGCATGACCGATCTCGCCGCCCTGCTGCCGCGCCTCGCGCACCTGCTCGACCGTCTCGACGCCCCGTCCGTCGCCGTGCCGGACTGGAAAACCGTGCGCGCGGCGCGCTGGTCGGCGCAGGCGGGCGGGCTCAAGCCCATCCTGCATCCGCAGCGGGTGGCGCTCAAGGACTTGTTGGCGATCGACGAACAGAAGCAGCGGGTCGACGCCAACACACGCCAGTTCGTCGCCGGCAAGCCCGCCAACAACGTGCTGCTCACCGGCGCGCGCGGCTGCGGCAAGTCCTCGCTGGTGAAGGCCGTGCACGCCAAGTACGCGCCGAAGGGGCTGCGCCTGATCGAGGTCGACAAGGCCGGGCTGCCCAGCCTGCCCGACCTGTTCGACCTGCTGGCGGACGCCGACTACCGCTTCATCGTCTTCATCGACGACCTCAGCTTCGCCGAGCACGAGCCCGGCTACGCCAGCCTGAAGGCCGCGCTCGACGGCTCGCTGGCAGGACCCTCCGACAATGTGCTGATCTACGCGACCAGCAACCGCCGCCACCTGATGCCGGAATACATGGCCGAGAACCTGGAGACCAAGCATCTCGGCGGCGAGGTGCATCCGGGCGAGGCGACCGAGGAAAAGATTTCGCTGTCCGATCGCTTCGGCCTGTGGGTATCGTTCCATGCCATGGACCAGGACACCTATCTCGACATCGCCCGCCACTGGGCCGCCAGCCTCGGCACATCGCCGGACGAGCGCTTCGAGCGCGCCGCGCTGCAGTGGTCGCTCGGCCGGGGCGCGCGCAACGGACGGGTGGCGTGGCAGTTCGCGCGCGACTGGGCGGGGAAGCAATGAGCACGCTCATGCGTGAACTGTGCGTGCCTGCCCGCCCCCGGCGCTCCGCGCCCGCCGAGTCCGGCACACAGTCCTTCCGTGACTGGGCGGGGAGGCAATGAGCACACAGCCCATCACCGAAGTCGCCGCGGCGGTGCTAACCCAGCCCGACGGCCGCGTGCTGTTGGCACAGCGGCCGCCGGGCAAGGCCTACGCGGGCTACTGGGAATTTCCCGGCGGCAAGGTGGAAGCGGGCGAATCGCTGGAAGCCGCACTCGCCCGTGAGCTGCACGAGGAGCTCGGCATCGTCGTCAGCCACCCCTGCCGCTGGATCACCCGGGTATTCGACTACCCGCACGCCACCGTGCGGCTGAATTTCTTCCGCGTGTTCGAGTGGCAGGGCGTACCGCATCCGCACGAGGGGCAAGTCTTTTCCTGGCAATTGCCCGACGCTGTCGAGGTCACACCGCTCCTGCCCGCCAATTTCCCGATCCTGAAGGCGCTATCGCTGCCGCCGGTGCTGGGCATTTCGCACGCCGAATCGCTCGGCGTCGACACGTATCTGGCTCGGCTGGACGTCGCCCTGCATGACGGCCTGCGACTGATCCAGTTGCGCGACAAGACCCTGCCGGAGGAGGCCCGCCTGGCGCTGGCGCGCGAAACCGTGCGCCGCGCCCATCTGCACGGCGCACGCGTGCTGGTCAACGGCAGCCTGGACCTTGCGCATGCCGCCGGCGCCGACGGCGTGCACCTCGATTCGTCCGCCGCTACCCAGCTTTCCGCCCGCCCCGATTGCGGCTGGGTCGGCGTGTCGTGCCACGATGCAGCCGAACTGGCGCATGCCGCCGCCATCGAGGCCGACTTCGCCCTGCTGTCGCCGGTGCTGCCCACGCTTACCCACCCGGGCGCGGCCACGCTGGGCTGGGAGACCTTTTCCACGCTCGCCGCCGCCAGCCCGATCCCGGTCTACGGTCTGGGCGGGCTGGAGCGCGACGACGTGGCGCTGGCGCAATCGCACGGCGCGCACGGCGTGGCGCTGCTGCGGGGGGCGTGGACATGAAACGGGTCGCGGTCCCGCTGCTGCTGGTGGTCGCGCTGGTGGCGATCGCCGTGGCCGGCTGGTGGCTAAAGCGCCCGGCCGAGGCGGTGGCGGTCGCGTGTGCCGACCCGCTGGCCGGCTGTGCCTTCAGCCACGGCGGCGCGACGGTGAGCGCGCGCTTTTCAAAGCCCCCAGCGCCGCTGGAGGCGTTCGAATTGAGCGTATCGGCCCCAGGCGCCTCCAGGATCAGCGCGGAATTCCAGATGGTCGGCATGGACATGGGCTTCAACCGTTATGACCTGCGGCCAGCCGGAAACGGGGCGTTCGCCTCGAACGTGACCCTGCCGGTTTGCGTAAGCGGGCGGCGCGACTGGATGCTGATCCTCGACATCGACGGGTCGCGCTACGTGCTGCCCTTCAGCACCCGGTGAAATCTGCCGTTCATGCATCCGTCATAATGCGGGGCATATAATTGAAAGTGAATAATTGGAGAGGGCAACGCGATGCCAACCGAACATACCTATAAACAGTTTGACGCCGAACTCGAAGCCGTGCGCGCCAGCGTGCTGAAAATGGGTGGGCTGGTCGAAGAGCAAATCACGAACGCCATCGAGGCGCTCATCTCGGGCAATATGGAGCTGGCCGATCAGGTCGATGCCAACGACCACAACGTCAATGCGCTGGAAGTGGCGATCGACGAGGATTGCACCCATATCATCGCGCGCCGCCAGCCCACTGCATCCGACCTGCGCATGGTGATGATGGTGGTGAAGACCATTACCGACCTCGAGCGCATCGGCGACGAGGCGGCCAAGATCGCACGCATGGCCAAGCTGATTCATCAGGCCGAGCGCATCAGTCTGCCGCGTTTCTCCGAAGTCAAATACATGTCGGACCTGGTGCTCGACATGCTGCGCAAGGCGCTCGACGGCTTCGCCCGCCTGGACGCCACCAAGGCGGTGGAAATCGCACGCCAGGACCAATCGGTGGACGAGGAATTCCGCCTCAACCTGCGCCACCTCATTACGTTCATGATGGAAGACCCGCGCACCATTTCGGTCTTCATTGACATCCTGTTCGTCACCAAGGCGATCGAGCGCATGGGTGACCACGCCAAGAACATGTCGGAATACGTGGTCTACATGGTCAAGGGCAAGGACGTGCGCCATACCTCGCTGGAAGAGATCGAGAAGGAAGTGCTGTAAACACAAGCACACCAACAAAAACGGGCGCCGAGGCGCCCGTTTTTGTGTGCGGCAAGCGCTTACTTGCTGGGCGGCACGTAACCGGTGGCGGCATCGACGTTGCCGCCACCGAAGAAGTAGCGCTCCATCTGCTCCATCAGATAGCCGCGCGCCTGCGGGTCGGCCAGGTTGAGGCGGTTTTCGTTGATCAGCATGGTCTGGTGGCGCTGCCAACCCGCCCAGGCTTCTTTCGACACGTTCTCGAAAATCTTCTTGCCCAGATCGCCCGGCACCGGCTGGAAGGCCAGGCCTTCGGCTTCGCGCCCGAGCTTCACACAATTCACCATCCGCGTCATTTACTGCTCCTTCAAATATTCAGTCGTCGGATTCTAACCCAAGCCGTTTCATGATGCGCCGGGCAAACACGCCCATTTCCTTGGCCGCCTGCTTGTCGCCGCGCGCCTCGGCCACGGCGATGCCCTGCTGGTAAGCCGCCAGCGCGTCCTGCCAGGCCTCGATGTCGGTCAAGGCGCGGCCCAGCAGTTTCCAGGCGGCGGAATATTTCGGGTCATGCTCGACCGCACGACGCAAATGCTCGGCCGCCTGGGCGGCATCGCCCTGCTTGAGGTATTCGTTGCCGAGCGAAAAGCGCAGCAAGGAATTGTCGCGGCCGGCAGCCAGCATGGCTTCGAAATCGGCGATCGACGGCATCAAATTTCCTCCCTATTTTCGCCAGAACACCGGGGTAAGCACCACCAGCAAGGTAAAAAACTCCAGCCGCCCGAGCAGCATGGCAAAGCTACACACCCAGGTCTGGAAATCAGTCAAAACGGCATAGGTGCTGGCGGGGCCGACCTGTCCGAGCCCGGGGCCGGTGTTGTTGACCATGGCGACCACGGCGGTGAACGCGGTGAACACATCGAGGCCCGACGCCGACAGCACGAACGACAGCACCACGATCGAAGCGACATAGATGAACAGGAAGGCCAGCACCGCATAGGTGATCTTGTTGGGCACCGGCTGCTGGCCTATCTTGGTGTGGACCGCGGCGTTGGGATGCACCAGCTTGATCAGTTCGCGGTACACCTGCTTGTACAGCAGCACCGCCCGCAGCATCTTGATGCCGCCACCGGTGGAGCCGGAGCCTGCAATGAAGCTCGACAGGAACAGCATCCACAGCGGCGCGAAATAGGGCCACACGTTGTAGTCGGTGGTGGAAAACCCGAGCGTCAGGGCGACAGAGATGGTGTGGAATGAAGCGAAGCGCAGCGCTTGCGGAAAATCCAGATAAAACTCCTTGTACAGCAGATAGAAGGTCAGGCCGAGGATGCTGGCAGCGAGCACGCCGAAGGACCAGCGGATTTCGGTATCGAAGCGATACGCCAGCAGATTGCGCATTCGGAACGCCATGAAATGCGTGGAGAAGCTGATGCCGGCGATCAGCGCGAACACCATGACGATGATTTCCAGCGTGACAGAATCGAAATACGCCATGCTGGCATCATGCGAGGACATGCCGCCCAGGCTCATCACGCTGAAGGCGTGGACGAGGGCATCCACCCAGCTCATGCCACCGAACCACAGCGCCAGGATGCAGAACACGGTGATGATGGCATAGACCAGCCACAGCCCCTTGGCGGTTTCCGCCATGCGCGGGGTGAGCTTGCTGTCCTTCATCGGCGTGGGCGTTTCGGCCTTGAACAGTTGCCGTCCGCCGACCCCCAGCATCGGCAGCACCGCGACCACCAGCACGATCACCCCCATGCCGCCGATCCAGTGCATCTGGGTGCGCCAGATGTTGATCGAGGGCGGCAGGTTGTCGAGCCCGGACAGCACGGTCGCGCCGGTGGCGGTCAAGCCCGAGACGGCCTCGAAATAGGCATCGGTAAAGCTTAGGTCCGGCATGTGGGCCAGCAGCGGAATGGTGGAATACACCGGCAGGATGGTCCAGATCATCACCACCAGCAGGAAGCCGTCACGGGTATGCAGCTCGCGCTTGCCCCTGCGGGAGAAAATCCACAACACGACTCCGGACAGGAGCGTGACGACGATCGCCTCGTCGTAGGCCCAGTGTGCACCATCCTCCAGCCCCAGCGAAATGGCCAACGGCAACAGAAATGCGGCCGAAAACAGCATCAGCACTTTCGACAGGATATGGACGACAGGCAGTATTTGCGACATCAGACGTTACGCCAGACCGGCTTCAATTTGCGCGATGTTACCAGTGCCTGCGCTCAGCCACGCCAGAAGGCGCGCGTGAACAATACGAATACGGTAAACAGCTCGAGCCGACCGAGCAGCATGGTAAAGGCGAGCACCCAAGTCTGGAAGTCGTTGAGCCCGGCGTAGTTCGTTGCCGGGCCCACCTCGTTGAGACCAGGGCCGGCGTTGTTGATGCAGGCGATGACCGCGGAGAACGCGCTGACAAAATCGAGTCCGCTGGCCAGCAGCACCAGCGTCATCGCCACGATCGTGGCGATATACATCATGACGAAGGCCTGGATCGCGAACACCATCTGGTTGGGCACGGCATGGCCGCCGATCTTGACCGGCAGGCGCGCGGCGGGATGCAACTGACGCTCGAGTTCACGTACGCCCTGGCGGAACACCAGCACGCTGCGGATCATTTTCAATCCGCCGCCGGTGGAGCCTGAACTCGCGGTGATGCAGCTCAGCAACAGCATCCACATGGGCGCGAAGATCGGCCAGCTGTTGAAATCGGTGCTGGCAAAACCGCAATCGGTGGCCAGCGACACCAGGTTGAAGCTGACGTGGCGCAACGCCGTCAGATACTCCGGATACACGCCGGCCTGCCACACATAGAGGCTGATGCCGAGGCAGCTCGCGATCACCAGCCCGAGCACACCACGGACCTCGGGGTCATGTCGGTAGGCCGCCAGGCTGCGCTGGCGGAAGGCCAGAAAATGGGTGACGAAATTGAGCGCGGCCAGCAGCATGAAGACGATCAACACGGCCTCGATCAGCGGTGAGTCGAAATAACCGACGCTGGCATCGTGGGTGGAAAAGCCGCCCAGGCTCAGCGCAGCGAAGGCGTGGCAGATGGCGTCGAACCAGTTCATACCGGCCAGTTTGAGCGCCACGACGCAGAGTGCGGTGAGCGCAGCATATATAGCCCACAGCAGCTTGGCGGTGTCGGCAATGCGCGGCGTGAGCTTGCTGTCCTTGATCGGCCCCGGCAGCTCGGCTTTCAAGAGTTGCCTGCCGCCGATTCCCAGCAGCGGCAGGATCGCCACCGCCAGCACAATGATGCCCATGCCGCCCAGCCAGTTGAGCAGGTGTCGCCACAGGTTGAGCGAGGGCGGCAGGGTGTCGAGCCCGCTCATCACCGTGGCGCCCGTGGTGGTCAGTGCCGAGATGGTCTCGAAGTACGCATCGGTGAAGCCCATGCCCGGCGCGTAGATCAGGAAGGGCAGGGTAGCGAAGGCGGGCAGGCCGGTCCACACCAACAGCACCAGCAGGAAGCCGTCGCGCACCTTGAGCTCACGCTGCCAGCGCCGTCCGACCAGCCACAATGCAAAGCCTGTGATCAGGGTGACAACAAAGGATTCGTCGAACGCATACTGTGCCGCATCGTGGGCAAACAACCCCGTCAGCAGCGGTGCCAGCATGGTGAAGGAAAAGATCAGGATCACCAGGCCAAGCACGTGCAGGATTGGCGCAAGACGGTTCATGGAACGCTCAGAAGAAGCCGAACCCGACCTGGAACAGTTTTTCGACCTTGGGAATAATGCGCTTGTTGAGCGCGAACAGGATCAGGTGGTCCTCGGCTTCGATCAGGATGTCGTGGTGGGCGATCAGCACCTCCTCGCCACGGAGGATGGCTGCGATCGAGGCGCCTTCCGGCAGGGCCACATCGCCGATGCGCCGTCCCACCACCTTGGAGGTCTTGAAGTCGCCGTGGACGACGATTTCGAGCACCTCGGCGGCGCCGCGCCTCAGGCTGTGCACCGCCGCCATGTCGCCGCGGCGGATCTTCGACAGCAAAGGGCCGACCGTCGCCTGCGCCGGTGAAATGGCAATGTCGATTTCGCCGCCCTGCACCAGGTTGACGTAGGCCGAGCGGTTGATCAGGGAGATCACCCGCTGCGCGCCCATGCGCTTGGCCAGGAGCGCCGACATGATGTTGTCCTCGTCATCGTTGGTGAGTGCGCAGAACACGTCGATCGACTCGACATTCTCCTGCTCCAGCAACTCCTCGTCGGTGGCATCACCCTGCAATACCAGGGTACGGTGCAACTGCTCGGCCAGTAGCGCGCAGGTGGCCTTGTTGTGGTCGATCAGCTTGACGTCGTAGTGGCGCTCGAGTGCCGCCGCCAGCCGCCTGCCGATGTTGCCGCCGCCGGCGATCATGACCCGCTTGACCGGCCGCTCCATGCGGCGCAGCTCGCGCATGACGACGGTAATGTCCTGCTTGCGGGCAAGGAAGAACACCTCGTCGCCCGGCTCGATCACCGTGATGCCCTTCGGCACGATGCCGCGGTCGCGCCGGTAGATCGCCGCCACCCGCGCGTCGATGTCCGGCATGTGGCGCTTGATATCCTGCAGTTCGTGGCCTACCAGCGGGCCGCCGTGATAGGCCCGCACCGCCACCAGCCGCAACTTGCCGTCGGCGAAATCCAGCACCTGCAGGGCTTCGGGATGCTCGATCAGGCGGCGCAGGGTGTCGGTGACTTCCTGCTCGGGGCTGATGATGTGATCGACGCCGAAATGCTCGGCCAGAAAACCGGCTTCGGTTTCCAGGAAATCGTTCGAGCGGATCCGCGCGATGCGGGTGGGAATGTTGAACAGGGTGGCCGCAAGCCGGCAGGCCACCAGATTGGTCTCATCGCTCTGGGTGACCGCTACCAACATGTCGGCGTCGTCCGCCCCGGCCATTTTCAGGATCGAGGGATGGGCGGCGTGGCCGCGTACGGTGCGCAGGTCGAAACGGTCCTGCAGCAGCGACAACCGCTCGATATCCAGATCGATCACCGTGATGTCGTTGTTTTCCGCCACCAGGCTTGCGGCGAGATTGGAGCCGACCTGGCCGGCACCGAGAATGATGATTTTCACGTGAGGGGAGGTTTGCGCTTAGAGATCTTCGTCGAGACGTCGGCCATGCCGGATATTCAGTTGTTTGAGCTTGCGGTAGAGATGGGTGCGCTCCAGCCCCGACTTGTCGGCGACCCGCGTCATGCTACCGCCTTCCTTCTGGATCAGATGTTCGAAATACATGCGCTCGAAGGCGTCGCGCGCCTCGCGCAGCGGGATGTCGAGCGGGATGCCGTGGGCGACGGCAGGCGCGGCCTGCTTCATCGGGGCGAGCACCCGGTTGACGTCGACGGCGTCGATTTCGCTCGCCAGCGCAGTGACCGCCAGCGTGCGCACCACGTTGTTGAGTTGCGGCAGGTTGCCCGGCCAGTCGAAGTTGCGCAGCTGGTTCAAGGCGGGCGTCGTGAGTCGCCGCACCGGACAGACGCCCGCCTCGATCAGCTGCGCCAGCATGAAGTTGGCGATCTCGGGCACGTCTTCGCGATGTTCGCGCAAGGGCGGCACCTGGATGGCGAGGCTGGACAGACGGTAATACAGCCGGCTGTCGAATTCGCCCGCCGCCACCATGGCATCGAGGCTGCGGCTGGCGGCGCACACCAGACGCGCGCCGCTACCTTCGATTCGATCGAGCAGCAGTCCCAGACCCTTTTGCTCCAGACGCGCCAGTTCGCAGGCATCGGGCAGATAGAGGGTGCCGTTGCCGAGCGCCTCGACAAAGCTCAGCGGGTCGGACACCAGGCGCGCGCGATCCTTGATTTCGACCCACGGGCTGGCGGGCTGGTGCAGGAAATGGGCACAGACCTCGAAGCCGCTGCCGGGCTCACCCAGCAACAGGACCGGCGCAGTGTTGCTGGCGATCTGGGTGAGGCGTTTTTTGAGTTCGAGGATCAGCGGGCTGCGGCCGAGCGCCGACAAGTCCATGCTCGGCGCCCGCCGCGGCAGGGCCACGCCGCGCTTGATCGCCTTGCTGACGGTGTCGATCAGCTTGGCCAACGAAACCGGTTTCTCCAGGAAGTCGGCGGCGCCGAGCCGGGTGGCTTCGACGGCGGTATCGATGGTGCCGTGGCCGGACATCATCACCACCGGCATGGTGAGCTGGCCGCCGCCCGCCCATTCCTTCAGCAGCGTCACGCCGTCGGTGTCGGGCATCCAGATGTCGAGCAGGACCAGATCAGGACGGCGCAGTGCGCGAAAGGCGCGTGCCGCCTCGGCGTTTTCCGCCAGATGCACGTCATAGCCCTCGTCGGTCAGGATTTCCGACAACAACTCACGAATGCCCACTTCGTCGTCGACGACGAGAATATGCCCGCTCACGTGTGCTCCCCGACTGCTGCGAAAACGGGCAATGCAATGCGGATGACGGCACCGCCCGTTTTGAGATTTTCGATCTGGATTTTACCGTGATGCTCTTCCACGATCTTTTTGACGATGGCCAGGCCCAGACCCGTCCCTTTGGCCTTGGTGGTTGCGTATGGCTCGAACAGCCGCGTCATCAGGTGTTCCGGAAACCCGGCTCCATTGTCTGTTACGGTCAAACAAACTGCATTGTTGTTGAGGCGCGTGCTGACCTCGACACACGGGGTGGCGTGACCAGTCAGTGCATCCTGCGCATTTTGCAACAGATTATGTATCACCTGACGCAATAATGTGGAGTCGCCCGCAATGCGCGGCAAATCAGCTTCCAGGTTAAGGTGCAGGCCCAGTACCTTGGCGTCGTACAGCGCCAGCACTTCGCGCACCAGCGCGTTCAGATCGAGCGCTTCGAGCCGGGCGCGCGGCATCCGTGCATAGCCGGCAAATGCGTCGACCATGCTTTTCATCGCGGCGACCTGGTTGACGATGGTTTGCGTGGCGCGCCCGAGGAACTCGGCGTCCGCCGCCTCCAGCCGGCCGTCGAGCTTCTTCGCGATGCGCTCGGCCGCCAACTGGATCGGGGTGAGCGGGTTCTTGATTTCGTGCGCCAGCCGCCGCGCCACTTCGCTCCACGCGGCGTTGCGCTCGGCGTCGATTAGCTTGGTGACGTCGTCGAATACCAGCACATAGCCGCGCTCGACGCCCGGCGGCAGGCGGGTGCCGCGCAGCAGCAGCGTCTGGCTGCCGCCGTGATCCGCGTAGTCGATCTGCTCCTGCCATTCGCCCTCGTGCTCGGCGAAGCGCGCGGCAACCGTCGCGCCGAACGCATGCAGCGCCTCGCCCGGCTGCCCCAGTTCGGCGAGCCGCTGCGTGTCCAACGCCGATGCGGCCACCCCGAGAATCTGCGCTGCCGCACTGTTCATGGTGCGCACCCGCAGCGCATCGTCCAGCACCACCACGCCGGACGACAGGTTGGCCAGCACGCGCTCCAGAAAGGCCTTGGCCTGTTCGGTCTGCTGATGGTTCTGCGCCACCTGTTCGCGCGCGTCGGAGAGCTGTCGGGTCATGCGGTTGAACGACTGGATCAGCACGCCGAGCTCGTCGCGGCTCTTCACCGTCGGCATCTGCGAAAAGTCGCCCTTGGCCACCGCGCGGGTACCGCGCGCCAGTGAACGCAACGGCGCACCGAGTCGCTCCGACAGCAGGTAAGCAATCACGAAGGTCATCAGCAGCGCCAGCATCAGGGTCAGGGTCAGCGCAACACCGTAGATGCGCTTGAGCCCCAGCCGCGACACTGCGATCTGTTGGTATTCCTGATACGCCAGCTGCACCGCCTGCGCGTCGCGCGCCAGGCCGGCGGGCACTGGCTGCACCAGCTGCAGCACGCGTGTTTCGCTGGTCAGCGCACTGGTGTAGACCGGCACGATGACGCGCATGATGAGCCCGCGTTCGGCCACTTCCTCGATGCGGCTATAGGGCTGCTGCTGCCGCACCTGCCACAGCACACTGCGCTCGGGCAGCACCGGCAGCAGGGTTCCGCGCTCGCCGCTGACGTGGGCGATCACCCCGCCGCGATCGTCGAACAGCGTCATTTCCTGCACTGCGCTTTGCTCGCGCAGGGTGGAGAGGCTGGTGATGATCGAACCCATGCCTTCGTCCGACAGGCTCAGCGCCATCCGCTGGGCTTTTTTGTCCAGTTCACGCAGCAGGTCGTCGAGTGCCGCCTGGCCGAGATTGACGCCGGAAGTCAGGGCATTGTCCACCCGCACGTCGAACCAGGTTTCGATCGAGCGATTGAGAAAGAACACCGAGGCGCCATACACCACCAGGCCGGGCAGCATGGCGACGACGCCGAACATCAGCAACAGTTTCAGCGTGAGCTTGGCGCCAAACACGCCGCGGCGGATGCGTTTTTGCAGCCACCACAGACGCCAGCCCAACAGCACCAGCAACGCCAGCCCCAGCACGCCGCCGCCGATGAACAGGGTGGGCAGGGTGTCGGAAAACACGGCGCTGTCGCCGCTGGCATAAAACAGCAACGCCAGCAGGGCGATGCCCATGACGAGGGCGGCGGCAATCAGACTTCGCATCAGGGCACAGGCGGTGAAGCGGGGGCCTCAAACGACCAGCCATGCCAGGGGGTGGCCAGTTCCCATTTGTCCCCGGTGACCGCGCCGATGGACAAGGGTTTGGGCAATTGTGCGGTGTTGAGGCGCAAACGCAGCCGGGCGTCATAGTGCTGGCCGACTTTCAGCGCACCGCGTTCCAGCACCTGCCAGTCCTCCACCTTCCCCAACAGGGCCAGCGCTTCGCTGAGGGTGGCGGCCGTCCGGGTGGTGTAGCCGGTTTCGACGACATAACGGCGCAGCAACAGGTGGTAATAAATTCGCATCTTACGAACGGGCTCGGCAATGCCTTCGTCAAACCACCAGTTGCGCGGGCGGGTCAGCTCCAGCTCCAGCAGGAAGTGCAGGTTGATGCCCTTGGTCAGCGCGTCTTCCAAGGTGGGGGTGAGGATGATATCGATGTCCGCATCCAGCACATAGCCTTGCGGCGTGGCCTGGATGACGGCCTGCTTGACCGCACTTTTGTCATTGGCCAGTGCGCTGCCGGCGACCGCCAGCCAGCAGCCCAGCAACAGCGCGGCCAGCCAGCGCAACGCCGGCTCAGGTCTTGCGCAGCAGGGCGTAAAAGAAACCATCATGCTCGGCATCAGGCAGTAACGACCCGTCGGACAAAGGTTGAGGAAGCGGACAGCGTTCGGCGTCCCCGGTATGGCGCGCCAAGAACGCCTGCACTTGCCCGTCGTTTTCTTCATGGAATATCGAGCAGGTGGCGTAAAGCAATGTACCACCCGGGGCCAGCAGTCGCCAGAGCGCCTCCAGCATAACGGCCTGTTGCGCGGCAAATTGAGCGATGTCGTCGGGTCGGCGCAGCCACTTGATGTCGGGGTTGCGGCGCACCACGCCGGAGGCGCTGCACGGCACGTCGGCGAGGATGCGGTCGAACGGCCGGCCGTCCCACCAGGCATCGGGCTTCGCGGCGTCGCCTTCGATGAGGGTGGCCGTGAGCTGCAGCCGGTCGAGATTTTCCCGCACCCGTGCCAGCCGCGTGGCGTCGAGGTCGAGCGCGGTCAGTTCGACGTCGGCACGTTCCAGGAGATGGCCAGTCTTGCCGCCGGGTGCGGCGCAGGCATCGAGCACCCGCAAGGGGTACGCCGCCAGACGCTCGCCCGGCTGGGGAAAGAGCAGGCGCGCCGCCCACTGTGCGCCGGCGTCCTGCACCGACACGTCACCGGCATCGAAGCCGGGCAGGCTGTGCACCGGCACGGCCCTGTCGAGGGTGACGGCATCCGGGCCGGTTTGATGCGCCGGCAGTCCGGCCTCGTTCAGGCGCCGCAGATAGCTCGCCACATCGCCATGCCGGCAATTGACGCGCAGGGTGAAAGGTGGATGCAGCTGGCTGGCATCGAGTATGCCCTGCCAGTGGGCGGAATGCTGGCTTTGCAGTTTGGCGATCCACCAGTCGGGATGCGACCAGCGTGCAGACGGCTGCGCGTCGGCGATACTTTCCAGCTCGGCACGGCGCCGCTGAAAATTGCGCAGCACCGCGTTGGCCAGCCCGCGCCGCCAGCCTTGGCCCGCCGCGGTGACGGCGTTGTGCACCACGGCGTGCGCCGGCGCGCGGGTGTAGGCCAGCTGATACAGCGCCACGCGCAGCAGCCAGCCGAGTTCGGGATCGGTCAGCGGACGTTCCAGCAGCGCCGCCAGCCAGGTATCCAGCCGTCCCAGCTGGCGCAGGCTGCCATACACGATGTCCTGCAGGGCGCCGCGCTCGCCCGGCGTATGCAGGTGCTGCAGGTACCGCGGCAGCACCTGATGCAGGGCCGCGCCGGCAAGCACCTCTTCGAGCGCGCCGGCGGCCAGTTTTTGCAGCTTACGCATGGTGGGGCCTACCCGGATTAGTCAGCTGTTTCATTGGGTTCCAGCCGCTGAAATAAGCGGCGGATGATAGCAGGGCATAGGCGTATCGGCGCGCCTTCAATACGCGCGCTTGCCTCGCCTCAGGGACCGAAACGGGTTCCGGGCAATAGCGGCCGGCCGGCGAGAAACGCCGCAGCGGCCATCCGCTTGCCTCCCGCCGGCTGGATCTCCTTCAGGGCCAGTGCGCCCATGCCGCAGGCGACGACAAGCTGATCCGCGTCGGCGCTCAGCAATTCCCCTGGTGTCCCGGTGCCCGAACAGGTTTGCGCCGTCCAGATTTTCAACGGTACGCCATCCAGCAATGACCATGCGCCCGGGACCGGATTGTAGGCACGCACCGCGCGCGCGAGCCTGTCGGCAGGCTGGTTCCAGTCCAGTTGCGCCTCCTCCTTGCTCAGCTTGGCGGCGTAGGTGGCCTGGGTGTCGTCCTGCACCTGCGGCACCAGTTCGGGGTAATGCGCCAGCGCCGCGACGATGGCAGCGGCGCCCACGCTAGCCAGACTGTCGTGCAGGCTGGCTGCGGTGTCGCTGTCGCGGATCGGCACGGCGGTTTTTGAAAGCATTGCGCCGGTATCGAGACCGGCGTCCATCTGCATGATGGTGATACCGGTTTCAGGATCGCCGGCCAGGATCGCCCGCTGGATCGGCGCTGCGCCGCGCCAGCGCGGCAGCAGCGAAGCGTGGATGTTGAGGCAACCCAGGCGCGGCAGGTCCAGCACCGCCTGCGGGAGGATCAGGCCATAGGCGGCGACCACCATGACGTCGGCATCCACCGCACGCAACGCCGCCTGGGCCTCGGGTGTTTTCAGGCTGACCGGCTGGTACACCGGCAGCGCGCGCGCCTGCGCCGCCTGCTTGACTGCGCTGGGGGTCAGCTTCATGCCGCGCCCGGCGGGTCGGTCGGGCTGGGTCAGCACCAGGGCGATGTCGTGCCCGGCGGCGGTCAGGGCATTGAGGGCGGCTGCCGCAAACGGCGGCGTCCCGGCAAATATGATGCGCACGGGCCGGCTCAGAGCGATGCGCGCACCGGCGCAGCATCGGGCCGGTGTTCGCGCGCCTGCTTCAATAGCCTGGCCTTGATGCGGTTGCGTTTGAGATTGGACAGATAGTCGACAAAGACCTTGCCCATCAGATGATCCATTTCGTGCTGGATGCACACCGCCAGCAGGCCGTCGGCTGCTAGTTCGAACGGCTTGCCTTCGCGGTCGAGCGCGCGCACGGTGACGCGTTCGGCGCGCTGGACCTTGTCAAACACGCCGGGCACCGACAGGCAACCTTCCTCGCTTTCCTCGCGGCCCGACTGGGCGACGATTTCGGGATTGATGAACACCCGCAGCTCGTCGTGGGTTTCGGAAATGTCGATGACGATGACGCGCTCGTGGACATTGACCTGGGTCGCGGCCAGCCCGATGCCTGGGGCGGCATACATGGTCTCCGCCATGTCGTCGACCAACTGGCGGATGCGAGCGTCCACGCCCGCCACCGGCTTGGCGACGGTGTGCAGGCGCGCATCGGGGTAATGCAAAATATCGAGTCTGGCCATAAAAACTTTTACGAATGAAGGGTCTGAGCGTGCGCTTTGATGCAGAATCTACGCTTAGTTGCGCACAACCCTAAATATAAGGCGGCGGATAGCCGTAAGCTAAGCGCACAGTATATTTTCAACGCAAAATTAGACAAGGTCTAAATGGAGGGTTCCCCGTGCGTCAACTCGTAGTTACTCTTGCCCTGCTGCTGGCTGCACCCGTGCTGGCCGACACCCTTAAACTGCAGGACAACGCGCCTGACACCTACGTCGTGGTCAAAGGCGACACCCTGTGGGACATTTCCGGGCGCTTCCTCAAGGATCCATGGCGTTGGCCACAGATCTGGAACCTCAACCGCGAAGAGGTCAAAAACCCGCACTGGATTTACCCGGGCGACCTCATCGTGCTCGACCGCAGCGGCAAGGAACCGCGCCTGTCGCTGGTCAAGGGCGGCAAAAACGGCATGCAGACCGTCAAGCTGTCGCCTGGCGTGCGCACGACCGATATCGACGGAGAAGCCATTACCTCCATCCCCATCCGCGTGATCCATCCCTTCCTGTCGCAGCCGCGCGTGGTGCCCCAGGGGGCGTTCGATGATGCCCCCTTCATTCTGGGCAGCAATGCCGAGCGCGTCGTGCTGGCGGCGGGCGACGACGCCTTCGCCACCGGCGGCAAGAGCGGGGTCACGCGCTGGAACGTGCTGCGCCCCGGCAAAGCGCTCAAGGATCCGGAAACCGGCGAGGTGCTGGGCCATGAAGTCGAATACCTGGGCGATGCACGCACCCTGGTGGAAGGCGCCCCGCAGAAAATCCGCATCACGCAGTCGGCACAGGAAATCCTGCCCCGGGACAAACTGGTGGAAGCCGATGACAGCACCACCTTCGAATACATCCCGCACGCACCCGAGGCCCAAATCAGCGGCCGCATCATTTCGGCGTACGGCGGCCTGTCCGATAGCGGCCGCTACCAGACCGTGGTGATCAACCGCGGCAGCCGCGACGGCCTGGAGCCCGGCCATGTGCTGTCGGTGTTTCGTGAAGGCCAGGCAGTCATGCTGACCCGCGACGAAAAAGACCGCATGACCTGGGTCAATGAAAAATCCACGGGCGTTCCCAACGGCGGCGCCTGGCTCTACAACGACGTGCGCTGCCTGAAGGAAAACAGCAAGGTCACCTACGACCAGGCAGCCGATGTTCGCAACAGCTTCCGCAGCACCTGTCTCGGCAACAACAGCGATCGCGCCATCAAGCTGCCCGACGCCCGCAGCGGCCTGGTGATGGTCTACCGGGTATACGAACGCGTGTCCTACGCGCTCATCATGCAATCCGATGGGCCGGTCTACCTGCTCGACACGGTGAAAAACCCCTGAGCACGCTCGCCTCCGAAAGACGCCCCGATCGTGCTTGACGCCTGGCTGCGCCTTGCCCTCGCACCGGGCGTCGGCAACACCAGTCTGATCCGCCTGCTAACGGCCTTCGGTTCCCCGGAGGCCGTTTTGGCATCCGGCCGCAGCGCGCTGATGGCCCATCTGTCCACCGCCCAATGCGACACGCTGCTGGGCGAACCGGACGCCGCCGGGCTCAAGGCCGCGCATGCCTGGCTCGCCCAGCCCGGCAACAGCCTGATGACACTGGCGGATGAAGATTACCCAAAAAGTCTGCTGGAGATCGCCGATCCCCCCGCCGTGCTGTACTGCAAGGGGCGGCGCAGCCTGTTGAGCCAACCCAGCCTCGGCATCGTCGGCAGCCGCAACGCCACCCCCCAGGGCGTGCGCGATGCCGAAGCCTTCGCCCACGCGCTGTCCGACGCCGGGCTGACCATCGTCAGCGGCCTTGCGCTCGGCATCGACGCGGCTGCGCATCGCGGCGGCCTGGCGGGCGCCGGATCGAGCATCGCCATCATCGGTACCGGGCTCGACCGCATCTATCCGGCACGCAACAAGACGCTGGCGCACCAGCTGGCCGAAAACGGCCTGATCGTCTCCGAGTTCGCGCTTGGCACCGCGCCCCTGCCCGGGCACTTTCCGCGTCGCAACCGTCTCATCAGCGGCCTTTCCCGCGGCGTACTGGTGGTGGAGGCCGCGCCCAACAGCGGTTCGCTCATCACCGCCCGGGTGGCGACCGAACAAGGGCGCGACGTGTTCGCCATTCCCGGCTCGATCCATTCGCCCCTGTCACGCGGCTGCCATGCGCTGATCAAGCAGGGGGCCAAGCTGGTCGAATCCGCCGCCGACATTCTCGACGAACTGGCCTGGCAGCAGCGGCTGACACCACCACTGCTGTCGGAAACCCAGCCCGACCCGGTGCTGGACGCGCTGGACGGCGCGCCCGCCAGCCTCGACACCCTGGCACAAAGAACCGGGTTGACGCTGGATGCGCTTTCAGCGAAGCTGTTGACGCTTGAACTGGATGGGCGTATTGCATCCTTGCCCGGCGGGCGCTACCAAAAAATCCACTGACACTATGCTCGACATCCTGGTTTACCTCTACGAAAGCTTCCGCATGGCGGAACTGGCGCCTGATCGCGACGCGCTGGAAAAACGCCTGTTTGCTGCCGGTTTTGAAGAAGCCGACATCAACGCCGCGCTCGACTGGTACGCCAACCTCTCCGGCAGCGCCACCCACGAACGGCTGGCCCAGGCGTATGACCGTCATTACGCACCCGAAGAACTCGAACGCCTCAACGACGCCTGCCGCAACGAGCTCGCTTATCTGGTCAGCGCGCAGGTGCTCGACCCCGAATCGCGCGAATGGGTGATTTCCGGGCTGATGGCGCTGGGGGGCGAGGACATCGAACCGGATCACGTGCGCTGGATGACGCTGATCGTGCTGTGGAGCCGCGGTCTGATCGAACATTTCACCCATCTTGAAGACATGCTGCTGAACCACGAGCCGGGGCGCCTGCATTAAGGCGACACACTAAATCCATCATGTCCAAGCTCGTCATCGTCGAATCGCCGTCCAAATCCAAAACGTTGAAAAAATATCTCGGCGCAGACTACGAAATCCTCGCCAGCTACGGCCACGTGCGTGACCTGGAGCCGAAAACCGGCGCGGTCGATACCGAAAATTTCAGCATGAAATATCAGGTCATCGAGCGCAACGCCAAGCACGTCGAGGCCATCGTCAAGGCCGCCAAGAAAGCCGACGAAGTGCTGCTCGCAACCGACCCGGACCGCGAAGGCGAGGCGATTTCCTGGCACATCAGCGAAATCCTCAAGGAACGCAAGGTCAAGACGCCGATGAAGCGGGTGGCCTTCTACGAGATCACCGAATCGGCCATCCAGGACGCGGTGCGCCATCCGCGCGAGATCGCCACCGACCTGGTCGACGCGCAGCAGGCGCGGCGCGCGCTGGATTATCTGGTCGGCTTCAACCTGTCGCCGCTGCTGTGGAAGAAGATCAGCCCCGGCCTCTCCGCTGGCCGCGTGCAGTCGCCGGCCCTGCGCATGATCGTCGAGCGCGAGGAGGAGATCGAAGCCTTCGTGCCGCGCGAATACTGGACGCTGCATCTCGATTCCCACAAGGGTGCACAGCCGTTCACCGCCAAGCTCACCCATTTCAAGGGCGAAAAGCTCGAGCAGTTCTCGGTCGAGCACGAGGCGCGCAACAAGGAATGGCTGGCGATGCTGGAAGGGCGCGCTGCAACGGTGATGCGCATCGAAAAGAAACGCCGCGCCCGCCACCCTGGTGCGCCGTTCACCACCTCGACGCTGCAGCAGGCGGGGGTGCGCCAACTCGGCATGACCACCGACCGCGTGATGCGCACCGCCCAGCAGCTGTATGAAGGCATCGACCTGGGCGAAGGCCCGGTCGGTCTCATCACCTACATGCGGACCGACTCGGTCAACCTGGCACAGGAAGCGATCACCGACATCCGCAAGTACGTGAGCACCAACTTCGACAAGGATTTTCTGCCGCCGTCCGCGATTGCCTACAAGGCCAAGACCAAGAACGCGCAGGAAGCGCACGAGGCCGTACGCCCCACCTCGGTGATGCGCACGCCCGAGGCGGTGAAGCCGTTTCTGACGCACGACCAGGCCCGGCTCTACGAACTGATCTGGAAGCGCACCGTCGCCTGCCAGATGGCGCCGGCGCAATTCGACACCGTCGCCGCCGACATCACGGTGGGCGAGGGCACCTTCCGCGCCACCGGCCAGACGCTGGCGTTTGCCGGCTTCCTCGCGGTGTATCAGGACGAGGAGGACGAGGAAGGCGAATCCAAATTGCCCGCCCTGACCGAAGGCGAAACCCTGCCGATCGACAAGCTCTACGGCGAGCAGCACTTCACCCAGCCGCCGCCGCGCTATACCGAGGCGTCCTTGGTGAAGGCGCTGGAAGAATACGGCATCGGCCGGCCGTCCACCTACGCCAGCATCATTTCCACGCTGCAGGACCGCGAATACGTGGTGCTGGAGAAGAAGCGCTTCCAGCCGACCGATGTCGGCCGCCTGGTCAACTGCTTTCTCACCCGCCATTTCAGCCACTACGTCGACTACGACTTCACCGCCAAGCTGGAGGACAAGCTCGACGATGTGTCGAACGGCAAGCGGGTGTGGACACGCCTCTTGGGCGAGTTCTGGCAGGAGTTCGACGGCGACCTGAAGGCCAAGCAGGGCGTCGAGCGCGGCTGCCCGATTCCGGAGGCCTGCCCCAAGTGCGGCAAGCCGCTGTTCATGCAGGCGAGCAAGCGCGGCCTCTTCATCGGCTGTTCTGGCTATCCGGAATGCGATTACACGCGTCCGCTGCATGCCGCCACCGCCGAAGGCGACAACATCCTCGGCAAGGATCCCGCCAGCGGGCTCGACGTGAAACTGCTGTCGGGCCGTTTCGGACCCTATGTACAGATCGGCGAGATGCCGGAAGACAAGAAGGCGCCCAAGCCGCGCCGCGCCTCGTGGCCGAAGGAGATCCCGCTTGAAAACGCAACGCTCGAGCTGGCGCTGAAGTTTCTGTCATTGCCGCGTGAAGTCGGCCATCACCCGACCACCGGGCTGCCGATCGTCGCCAACAATGGCCGCTTCGGCCCCTATCTGCTGCACGACGGCAAATTCAAGTCGATTCCAAAAACCGACAGCGTGTACGAAATCGATCTGCCACGTGCGCTCGAGGTGTTGGTGATGGAGCGTGCGCCGCGCGGCGCCGATTCGGCCGCCTCGCTGCTGAAAAACCTGGGCCCGCACCCGGAAGACGGCAAGGACATCACCGTGCGCAGCGGCCGCTACGGCCCGTATGTGAAGCACGGCAGCACCAACGCCACCCTGCCGAAGGACATCACGCCGGAAGAAATCACGCTGGATGAAGCGCTCGGGCTGATTGCCGCGCGCGTGGCCAAGGGTCCGGCCAAGAAACCGGTGAAAAAGGCGGCGGCCAAGCCCGCCGCAGCGAAGAAAGCAAAATCCGCCGACGGCGAAGAAGTGAAGAAGCCCGCCGCGAAAAAGACGACTAGCAAAAAGTCCCCTGCCAAGCCCGCACCTGCCAAAAAACCCGCTGGTAAAAAAGCAGCCGCATGAGTTCGCAGCCCAGCCTGCTCATGGTCAATGCCTTCATCGGCACGGCCGGCTACAAAAAAATGTATCAGGACCTGGGGTATGCGGTCGTCGCCGAATGGTCGGAACGCAAGGCCATCAGCCTGGTGCGCAAATCCCCGCCTGCGGTCATCGTGGCGGATTTTTACCATCAGACGGATTTCCGCGACCGGCTGTCCAACCTCGAGTCGCTGCTGGCTGCCGTGCAAAGCGCGCCCGACACGCGCATTCTGGTTTTTTACGAAGCGGCCCATCAGGCCATACTCGACAAAGTGAGCGCCCGTTTGCGCATCGACGCCGCTGTGGTGCTGCCGGTAGAGGAAGACCGCTTGCGCGCAACTTTGCAGGCGTGGCTGGAAAATGCGCCTGCTTCAACTTCTTGAGCTGTAATTAAACTTTTTTTGCGGCTGGCCGTTAACTCCACACGTCATTCCATGGAGACGATCATGCTGCGTTTTGCCATTCTGCCGCTGCTTCTGGTTACGGCTTTTGTCCAGGCAGGCCCGCTCACGCTCGGCGTGGTGTTGGACCAGGACGAATCCATCACCGATGCCGGCACCAATCAGCGCTATCGCGCGTTTGCCAAGGATATAGAACGCGCGATAGGCCAGCCGGTGCGCCTGCAGTATTACAAGCGCGGATTTTCGGCCATCAAGCAGGCCAAGGACGGCACGCTGGACATGGTATTCGGCCCTGCCCAGGTCATTGCCAACATCGGCAAGTTTAAATTCGAGCCCATCCTCAAATCCAGCGAAATGACAGCGGCATCCTTCGTTGCCGGCCCCAACTACAAGGGCACGCTGGCGGCCAAATCTCAAGCCCGACTGGGCGTTCCCGATTATGAGTCTCTGATGGGTGGCATGGCGCGCAGCGAAATCAACAGCCGCGGGCTGGCCAAAGCCGACTTTGCCGAAATCAAGTTCCATCGCATGGCAGAAGCCCCGCTGTATGGATTGAAACTGGGTCGCTACGATCTTGCCGTGGCTACTGCCGAAGAGGCCAAAACCTGGACTGCCGCCAACGGCGGACGCATCGTTTCGACCAGCGCCGCTGTGCCCCTGCGCGCACTGAGCGTGCAACCCGAAACTGTATCGCCGGCTGTCCAACAGAAGCTCGCCGCTACGCTGCAGAAAGGCAACAGCCTCAATCTCGCACTAGGCACGGCTAGCAAGGCGGATTTCAAAAGCGTGGCCTCCATGCTGAACACGACCCCGACCACCCTGCCGGGGGCCCAGATCATTTCCGCTGCCGAAGCCAAAGCGCTGATTGCCAAAGGGATTCCGGTGTACGACGTGCGGGTGGAAGAGGAATATCACACGGCTCATGTCCCCGGTGCCCTCTCCGTGCCCTACAAGGAGGGCAGCGCCAAGGAAGTCGGTTTTGATCAGGCAGACGACCAATTCGCGCTCAACAAACTGCCCAAAGACAAGAACGCGCCGTTCATGATGTATTGCGACGGTACCATCTGCTGGAAGAGCTACAAGTCGGCCGTCATGGCGATCGAGGCTGGCTGGAAGAACGTTTACTGGTTCCGCGGCGGCTTCCCGGAATGGAAAGAAGCCGGTTTGCCCATTGAATCAAAGAAAAACTAGGTCTATCCATGGCATCAAAAAAGCCCGGTGAGTCCGGGCTTTTTTGTGGGTTGCGGGTGGGGAAAGACCGAATTTACACGTCCAGGTTACGCACACCCAGCGCATTGGTTTCGATGAAATGCCGGCGCGGTTCGACTTCGTCGCCCATCAGGGTGGTGAATATCTGGTCGGCTGAAATCACGTCCTCGATCTGCACCTTCATCAACCGGCGCACCTTGGGGTCCATGGTGGTTTCCCACAACTGCGCCGGGTTCATCTCACCGAGGCCCTTGTAGCGCTGGATGCTCATGCCGCGTTTGACCTCGGCGAGGAACCAGTCCATCGCCTCGCGGAAGCTTCGCACCGGGGCCTCCTTCTCGCCACGTTTGGCGCGGGCACCCAGGCCAATCAGGTCACGCAGCAGATCGCCGACCTTGACCAGCTGGTTGTAATCGCCGGATTCGAGCAGATCCGCCTCAAGGAAATTGACGTAGGCGTTGCCGTGGGCATGACGGGTGATGCGCAGACGGTGGCTGTCGGTTTCGCTGATGTATTCGGCGGCGACTTCGAATTTCTGCGCATCCAGCGCGGCACCCAGGCTCGCTTCTGCCAGCATGGCTGCGCCGCTGTCGGCCAGGCTCAGGCGGGGAATCCGCATCAGCACCTGCAGTACGTCGTCCGGCAGCAGGCGGACCAGGCGTTCGCTGACAGCCTCAGCGAGGAAGTACTCGCGTGCCAGCGTTTCCAGCGCTTCGCCCACGATCGGCATGGCACCGTCCATTGGCGTCAGTTCGGCATCCTTCATCGCCTCCGCCATCAGGTGTTCCTTGAGTGCGTGCTCGTCCTTGATGTAGCGCTCGGAGCGGCCATGCTTGACCTTGTAGAGCGGCGGCTGAGCGATGTAGATGTGGCCGCGCTCGACCAGCTCGGGCATCTGGCGATAGAAGAAGGTCAGGAGCAGGGTGCGGATGTGGGCGCCGTCAACGTCGGCGTCGGTCATAATGATGATGCGGTGGTAGCGCAACTTGTCCGGGTTGTAGTCGTCCTTGCCGATGCTGGTGCCGAGCGCGGTGATCAGCGTGGCGATTTCCTGGCTGCCGATGACCTTGTCGAAACGCGCGCGCTCGACGTTGAGGATCTTGCCTTTCAGCGGCAGGATCGCTTGGAATTTGCGGTCGCGGCCCTGCTTGGCGGAGCCGCCTGCGGAATCGCCCTCGACCAGGTAGATTTCGCACAGGGCGGGGTCTTTTTCCTGGCAATCGGCCAGTTTGCCGGGCAGGCCCAAGCCGTCCATCACGCCCTTGCGCCGCGTGATTTCGCGCGCCTTGCGCGCAGCCTCGCGGGCACGTGCGGCGTCGACGATCTTGGCGCACAGCAACTTCGCGTCGTTGGGGTTTTCGAGCAGGAATTCGGCCAGCTTCTGACCGACGACTTCCTGCACCACCGGCTGGACTTCGGACGACACCAGCTTGTCCTTGGTCTGTGACGAAAACTTGGGCTCGGGCACCTTGACCGACAGCACGCAGGTCAAGCCCTCGCGCATGTCGTCGCCGGTGGTTTCGACCTTGGCCTTCTTGGCCACCTCGTTTTCCTCGATGTACTTGTTCAGTACCCGGGTCATCGCCATGCGCAGGCCGGTCAGATGGGTACCGCCATCGCGCTGCGGAATATTGTTGGTGAAGCACTGCACGGATTCTGAATAACTGTCATTCCACTGCATGGCGACTTCGACGGTCATGCCGTCTTTTTCGCCCACGGCATGAAATATTTTCGGGTGCAACGCTGTCTTGAGTCGGCTGACGTATTCCACGAATCCTTTCACGCCGCCCGAATGCGCGAAGTTTTCAGTCTTGCCGTCTCGATGGTCGATCAGCTCGATCTTCACGCCATTGTTGAGGAAGGACAGCTCGCGGATGCGTTTGGCAAGAATGTCGAAATGAAACTCAACTTGGCCTACGCCAAAGATTTCCTCGTCGGCCAGAAAATGCACTTCGGTACCGCGGCCTTCGGTATCGCCGACGATCTGCATCGGCGAGACTTCAACCCCGTTCTGGACTTCAACCGGACGGTCGAGCACCTTGCCCTGATTGAAGGTCATCGCGTATTTCTTGCCATCGCGGCGCACGATCAGCTTCAGCCATTTCGACAGGCCGTTGACGCAGGACACGCCGACGCCGTGCAGGCCGCCCGATACCTTGTAGCTGTTCTGGTTGAACTTGCCGCCGGCGTGCAGCACGGTCATCACGATTTCCGCTGCCGAGCGTTTTGGCTCGTGCTTGTCGTCGAACTTGATGCCGACCGGAATGCCGCGGCCGTTGTCGGAAATCGAAATCGAGTTGTCGGGGTGGATGATGACCTTGATATCGTCGCACCAGCCGGCCAGCGCCTCGTCGATGGCGTTGTCCAGCACCTCGAACACCATGTGATGCAGACCGGTGCCGTCGGAGGTATCGCCGATGTACATGCCAGGGCGCTTGCGCACCGCTTCCAGGCCTTCCAGCTGCTGGATGCTGTCTTCGTCGTAACCGCCATTCGTGTTTTCGGGCAGTGCGTCGTCGGGTTTCTTGCTCATGGTGTATTTCCCCCGTATGGAGGGTTTCCTATCGTGTGTTGCAGGGTGAAATCGGTCGCGTGACGAACTTAGATGCGCATCGGCATCACGACGTATTTGAAACCGGGTTCGCCTTCGCTGGTCAGCAGCATGCTGCTGTTGGCATCGCCCAGCGACAGCGTGATTTCTTCGGTATTGACCGCGCCGAGTCCGTCGAGCAGGTAGGTCACGTTGAAGCCGACGTCCAGCGGATCGCCGTTGTAGCTGACCTCGATTTCATCAGCCGCCTCTTCCTGCTCGTTGTTGTTGCAGACGATGCCGAGCGTGTTTTCGCTCATCACCAGGCGCACGCCGCGGAATTTCTCGTTCGACAGAATTGCCGCGCGCTGCAGGGCCTGCATCACGCTCTGGCGGTTGGCCTTGAGGTGGCGCGGCTGATTGGCCGGGATCACGCGCTGGTAGTCTGGGAATTTTCCGTCTACCACCTTGGTCACCAGTTCGGTGCCGGGCAGGGTGATGGTGACCTGATTGGTGCCGATGCGCAGTTCGACCGGGTCCTCCACATCGCCCAGCAGCTTGGACAGCTCGACCACCGTTTTGCGTGGAATGATCACTTCGCGCGCTTCGGTCTCGGTTTCCAGCTGGGTTTCCGCATAACTCAGACGGTGGCCATCGGTGGCGACCACACGCAGCTGCTTGCCATCCAGCACCAGCAGCATGCCGTTAAGGTAGTACCGGATATCCTGGCTTGCCATGGCGAACTGCACCAGTTGCAGCAGGCGCTTCAGCGTTTTTTGCGGCAGGCGGATCGCCGCGCCCAGCCCTGCACCGGTTTCGACGCGAGGGAAATCGGCGGCCGGCAGGGTTTGCAGGGTGAAACGCGATTTGCCCGCACTCACCACCACCTGACTGTCCTTGGTGTCGAGCTTGACCTTGGCGGAATCGGGCAGCGCGCGCACGATGTCGAACAGCTTGCGGGCGGCGATGGTGATGGCAAAGTCTTCGCCTGTTTGCCCGTCCAGGTGCGTACTGACCTGCAATTCCAGATCGGTAGCCAGCAAAGTCAGCGTGCCTGCTTTTTTCTCCAGCAGGAGGTTGGAGAGGATGGGCAGGGTATGCCGCCGCTCGACTACCCCAACCACAGCAGAGAGAGAAGTCAAAAGGGCGTTGCGTTCGCTTTGTACTAATAGCATTTATATATTCCTGAGAATCATAATAAAGGCGGCCTAGAATTGGGGATAAGCCATTTTTATGAATTGAAACAAAAGCTTGTTATTGTTTTTTGGGTGTGGATAAAACCATTGAAGCCCGGGAGAATTGGGGATGATTTTCCTTCCCGTCGCATATGACCTGGCTTATCCACATTTCATCCTCAGCCAGTCAGGCTTTGTAATAACACCAGATAATCTCGCCCGATATCGGCTTCGGTCTCGCGCAATTCGGCTACCTTGCGGCAGGCGTGAATCACCGTGGTGTGGTCGCGCCCGCCGAACGATTCGCCGATTTCCGGCAGACTTTGGTTGGTCAGTTCCTTGGCCAGCGCCATGGCGATCTGGCGCGGGCGCGCCAGGTTACGCGTACGTTTCTTAGAAAACATGTCGGCGACCTTGATCTTGTAAAAATCGGCGACGGTTTTCTGGATGTTCTCGATCGAGACGATACGCGAGGTCGACGCGATGAGGTCACGCAGGGCTTCCTTCACCAGTTCCAGGGTGATGGGCTTTTCGTGGAAGCGCGAGAATGCGATCACTCGCTTCAGGGCGCCCTCCAATTCGCGCACGTTGGAGCGCACCTGCTTGGCGATGAAGAAGGCGACGTTCTCGTCGAGCTTGATGTTTTCCGCCTGTGCCTTGGCCAGCAGGATGGCCACCCGCATTTCCAGTTCGGGCGGTTCCACGGCCACGGTCAGGCCCCAGGCAAAACGCGATTTCAGGCGATCATCCAGCCCGCTGATCTCCTTGGGGAAAGTGTCGCAGGTGATGACGATCTGTTTCTTGTTCTCGATCAGCGAGTTGAAGACGTAGAAAAACTCTTCCTGGGTGCGGTCTTTCTTGGCCAGGAACTGGATGTCGTCGATCAGCAATAAATCCAGCGACATATAGCGCCGCTTCAGGTCGTCGAACTGCTTGTTCAAATAGGCCTTGACCACGTCGTCGACATAGTCGTTGGCGTGGATGTAGCTGATGCGGGCGTCCGGGTTGGCTTGGCGCACCGTGTTGCCGATGGCCTGCAGCAGATGGGTCTTGCCCAGACCCACGCCGCCGTAAACGAACAGTGGGTTGTATGCGGTGCCGGGGTTGTCGGCAATTTGCAGGGCCGCGGCGCGCGCCAGTTGGTTGGCGCGCCCGGAAACGAAGTTGTCGAAGTTGAAACCGGGATTGATGCGCAGGCCGGTTTGAACCGGTGCAGCAGGGCTGACTGGAGCGGGGGTCGGGTTCATCGTGGACGCCGGGGCAGCCGATGCACGCGGCGCACTGGTTTTTTTCCCCAAGGCATAGGTGATGGCGACGGGGCGCGTATAGAATTCCCGCGCCCAGCCATCGATATGCTCGGCGAATTTTTCACGCACCCAATCCATCACGAAATGATTGGGCGCCAGAATCCGTACCTCGCCGCCCGTGTCCTCAAACACCAGGGGCTTGATCCATGTGCTGAATTGCTGCTGGGTCAGGTTGGCGCGAAAGCGCTCTTGGCAAAGGTCCCAGAAGGAATCCATAGTCGAGGGGAGGGAAGCGGAAAGCTGCATGGGATTCAAACGCGAATCTTACTCTCCTTCGAGGAGGTTATCCACAGGCAAAATAGTCTGCGGCCAGGTAGGGCGTGCTGAGCCAAGCTTGACAGGCCCCCAGGGGGACAGGTCTAATACGCGGTTTTTCAACAGATTTTTTTGTGTTGCGTCGTCCCGCTTGGGGATGCCGTCAACGCCAGTCAGAAAGGATATGCCATGAAACGCACTTACCAGCCGTCCACCGTCCGCCGCAAGCGCACTCACGGTTTCCGCGCCCGCATGAAAACCAAGGCAGGCCGCGCCGTGATCAATGCCCGTCGCGCCAAAGGCCGCGCGCGCCTGGCTGTCTGATCGACAGGCATCCCAGCATAGCGGGTGGCATGCGCCTCCGCGACGCGCGTCTGGTCAACAAGGCCGATTTCGATCGGGTGTTTGGCGAGAACCAGCGCGCCAAAACGGATTATGTAATGGTGATGGCACGTCCCAACCAAGTGGGTTACCCGCGCTTGGGAATGGTGATTGCCAAACGCCTGCTTGCGCGTGCAGTAGACCGCAATCGCGTCAAGCGATGCGTGCGTGAAAGCTTTCGGCAGGTTTTGCCGGAACTGCCCGCCTGTGATTTCGTCGTTCGCCTGATCGCCAAGCCGGTTGCTGGCGATGAGGCACGCGATTTGTCACGCACGTTTAAACGTGCCGGCCACCGGGCCATGGCAAAATGGCCCAGCGCTCCGGTAGGCGATGCCGTGCCGGAATTCTCTTCCAACTAAACGCGTCCCGTCCCATGGATAACCAGCGGCTGATTCTTTTCATCGTTTTTTCCTTCTCGCTGCTTTTATTATGGGAAGCCTGGCAGGACAAAAACGCGCCCGCGCCTGTGGCCCCTTCCGCGACGAGCGCGTCCGCAACAAGCGCTCCCACCCCCAGTCAGGCACTGAATGCGCCCGCCGCCACGCCGGCACAGACCGGGGGCTTTGCCAAGGGCCAGCGCGCCGTGGTGGAAACCGACGTGCTGCGTGCCACCATCGATGCCAATGGCGGCGATCTGCGCGAGCTGCAGCTGCTGTCGTATCGCGAGACGGAAGACAAGAACCAGGTCTTCACCCTGTTCGAGGACGCCAAAACCCGGCCTTATCTGGCGCAAAGCGGCTTGGTCGGCGAAGGCTTGCCGACGCACCGCAGCGCGTTTCAGCTGAACCCCGGCACCTACCGTCTGGCCGGCGGCGCTGCGCAACTGGAAGTGCCGCTGGTGTGGAGCAATCCCGCCACCGGCGTACGGGTTGAAAAAACCTATATTTTCAAGCGTGGCAGCTACCAGATCTCGGTCAGAACCCGCGTCATCAATGGCGGCACCCAGCCCATCGATCTGACCCCCTACTATCAGTTTACCCGTCACGGCGACGCACCGCGCGGCGAATCCTTCTTCCTCTATACCTACACCGGCCCGGCGTTCTACACCGACGCCAAGAAATTCCAGAAAGTCGCGTTCAAGGATATTCAGGCAGGCAACGCCGATTTCGAAAAGACCGCCAATAACGGCTGGGTCGGGATGGTGCAGCATCATTTCGTGTCGGCCTGGCTGCCCGAGGGCAGCGTCAAGCGCGAGTACTACACCCGTGCGCTGGGCGACGGTCTGTATTCGGCCGGGGTGATTCTGGCGGAGGGCACGCTTGCGCCCGGCCAGCAAAAGATCTTCACCGTGCCGCTGTATGCCGGCCCGCAAGCCCAGACGGTGCTGGAAAAAACCGCACCGGGACTCGATCTGTCGCGCGACTATGGCTGGCTGACGCCGCTGGCGTATCCGATCTTCTGGTCGCTGGAAAAGATCGAGCGCATCGTCGGCAATTGGGGCTGGGCCATCATCATCCTGACCATACTCATCAAGCTGGCGCTGTACCCGCTGTCGGCGGCGGGCTACAAGTCGATGGCCAAGATGAAGAAGCTGACGCCCCGTCTGCAAAAGCTGAAGGAAACCTACGGCGACGACCGCGCCAAGCTGCATCAGGCGATGGCGGAGATGTACAAGACCGAGAAGATCAACCCGCTCGGCGGCTGCCTGCCGATCCTGATCCAGATTCCGGTGTTCATCGCGCTGTACTGGGTGCTGCTCGCTGCGGTGGAAATGCGCGGCGCGCCTTGGCTCGGCTGGATTACCGACCTGACCGCGCCGGACCCGTGGTACATCCTGCCTGTCGTCATGGGCATCACCTCGATCCTGCAGGTCAAGCTCAACCCGCAGCCGATGGATCCGATGCAGGCCAAGATCATGATGATCATGCCGGTGGCGTTCACCGTGATGTTCGTATTCTTCCCGGCAGGCCTGGTGTTGTATTGGGTGGTCAACAACATCCTGTCGATCGCGCAGCAGTGGGCGATCAACAAGCAGGTCGAGGGCGGTGGCAAACCCGCCTCCGGCAAGGCTTGACCTGATCGCCGCCATCGCCACCGCGCCCGGGCGTGGTGGGGTGGGGGTGGTGCGGGTGTCGGGTGGGGATGTTGCCCCACTTGCTGCCGCTATCCTTGGCCGTGTGCCCGTGCCGCGCCATGCCACGTATTCCCGTTTCTTCGATAGCAGGGGCGAAGTGCTCGACGAGGGCATCGCGCTGGTGTTCGCTGCGCCGCATTCGTTCACCGGCGAGCATGTGCTCGAATTGCAGGGCCATGGCGGCCCGGTCGTGCTCAATCTCATCCTGCAGCGCTGCATCGAACTCGGCGCCCGGCTGGCCGAGCCGGGCGAGTTCTCCCGCCGCGCATTTCTCAATGGCAAGCTCGATCTGGCGCAGGCCGAGGCGGTGGCTGATCTGATCGATGCGGCGTCCAGCGAGGCTGCGCGCTCGGCGGTGCGCTCGCTCTCCGGTGCTTTTTCCGCACGGATTGCTGAACTGGTCGAGGCACTGACCCGTCTGCGCATGCTGGTGGAAGCCACGCTCGACTTTCCCGAGGAAGAAATCGATTTCCTGCGCGCCGCCGATGCCTTTGGCCGGCTCGACGCCATCGATGCCCGTCTCGCCGCGGTGCGAACGCAGGCGAAACAGGGCGTGCTGCTGCGCGAAGGCCTGACGGTGGTACTGATCGGCCAGCCGAACGTCGGCAAGTCGAGCCTCTTGAACCAGCTGGCCGGATTCGAGGCGGCGATCGTCACCGAGATCGCAGGCACCACGCGCGACACGGTGCGCGAGGCCATCCAGATCCGGGGTGTGCCGCTGCACCTGATCGACACCGCGGGCCTGCGCGACACGGATGATGCGGTGGAAAAAATCGGCATTGCCCGCACCTGGGCTGCGGTGGAAAAGGCCGACGTGGCGCTGCTGCTGGTCGATGCCGCGCACGGGCTGGGCGAGCGCGAGGCGGCGATCCTGCAGCGCTTGCCGCAGGTGGCGCGGCTGACCATCCACAACAAGATCGACGTCACCGCTGAGGCGCCGCGCGCCGTGGGCAACGAAATCTGGTTGTCCGCCAAGACCGGTGCCGGGCTCGACCTCTTGCGCGACAAGCTGCTCGAGGCGGCCGGCTGGCAGGCGGCGGCAGGTGAGGGCGCGTTCATGGCACGTGCACGCCACCTTGACGCACTCGGCCGCGCCGCCGGGCATCTCGCGGCAGCGCGCGAGACGACGGGGCAGCTCGAACTGTTTGCCGAGGAATTGCGGCTGGCGCAATCCGCCCTGTCCGAGATCACCGGCGAATTCACCGCCGACGATCTGCTGGGCGAGATCTTCAGCAAATTCTGCGTCGGCAAGTGAGCGGGCGTTTATGCTGACCTGGCGCGGCATCGCCGACGAACTCAAGAGCCATCGCAGGCGCCTGCTGCTGGCCAACATCATTGCGGTGCTGGCGGTGGTGGCCTCGGTGCCGATCCCGCTCTTGCTGCCGCTGATGGTCGACGAGGTGCTGCTGCATCATCCGGGCAAGATGGTCGCGGCCATCGGTGCGTGGTTTCCGGCCGCCTGGCACGGTCCGGTGCTGTTTATCGGCGCGGCGCTGCTGCTGACGGTGGTCCTGCGGCTGACGGCTATCCTGCTCAACGTGTGGCAGGGGCGCAGCTTCTCGCTGCTGGCGAAGGACGTGGTGTATCGCATCCGGGTCCGCATGTTGTCGCGGCTTTCAAAAATTGCCCTGTCGCAGTTCGAGACGGTGGGGGCGGGACGGGTGACCTCGCATTTCGTGACCGACCTCAACGCCATCGACAGCTTCCTCGGCGCATCGATTTCCGGTTTTGTGGTGTCGGTGCTGACCTTGGTCGGCGTCGCAGGCGTGCTGTTCTGGATGCACTGGCAGCTGGCGTTGTTCATCCTGCTCTTGAACCCCGTCGTGATCCTGTTTTCGACCCGGCTTGGCAAGCGGGTGAAGGACCTGAAAAAGTTCGAGAACCGTGCCTTCGAGGTGTTCCAGGAAGCGCTTTCCGAGACGCTGGATGCGCTGACCCAGATTCGCGCGATGAACCGCGAGAAGCATTACCTGGCGCGCGTGACCGACAAGGCCGCCGACATCCGCCAGCACGCGGCGGCGTTTGCCTGGAAGTCGGATGCGATGAGCCGTTTTTCCTTCTTCGTTTTTCTGGCCGGCTTCGACGCCTTCCGCGCCGGCGCGATGCTGATGGTGGTGTTTTCCGACCTCACCATCGGCGAGATGCTGGCGGTGTTCGGCTACCTCTGGTTCATGATGACGCCGGTGCAGGAACTGGTGAACATGCAGTACGCCTGGTATGCCGCTAACGCCGCACTGGGGCGCATCAACGCCCTGCTCGGCCTCGCCAGCGAGCCGCAGCATCCGGCGCTGCGCGATCCCTTCGCCGCCCGGCCCACCGTCGGCATTTCGCTCGAACATGTGAGCTTCGCCTACGACGAAGGGGAGACGGTGCTCGACGACGTCAGCCTGACGGTGGCGCCGGGCGAGAAGGTGGCGCTGGTGGGGGCTTCCGGCGGCGGCAAGTCGACCCTGGTGCAGGCGCTGCTGGGTCTGTATCCGGTCAAGTCCGGGCAGATTGTCTATGGCGACGCGCCGGTCACCGAGATCGGCTGGGAGACCGTGCGCGAGCACGTCGGCGTGGTGCTGCAGCATCCGGTGCTGTTCAACGACAGCGTGCGCGCCAACCTGACTCTGGGGCGCGAGGCCGACGACGCCACGCTGTGGCAGGCGCTCGAGATCGCTCAGCTCAAGGACTACATTACGGCGCTGCCGCACGGGCTGGACACCACGGTGGGGCGCCAGGGCGTGCGCATGTCGGGCGGCCAGCGCCAGCGGCTGGCGATCGCGCGCATGATCGTCGCTCAACCCAGCATCGTCATCCTTGACGAGGCCACCTCGGCGCTCGACAGCGACACCGAGCGGCACCTGCATCAGGCGCTGGGCGGGTTCCTCGCAGGGCGCACCACGATCATCATTGCCCATCGCCTGTCGGCGGTGCGGCAGGCCGACCGTATCCTGGTGTTCGAAAACGGCCGCGTGGTGGAGGAGGGCGACCACGACGAACTGATCCACCGCGGCGGGTTGTATCAGAAGCTTTACCACCACCCCTAAAAACCATTGGGGAAAATCAGTGTTTTCTGATACACTTCGCTGAGTTGTGCATACAGCAGTGGGCAGGCTAGGCTTTTGCCACCGTGCCTCGGGACTGTTCTCACAGCCCCATCGTCTTCGACCTCTCTTTTGTGCCGCCGGTGTTTTTCCGCAACCGGCAGTGACAAGTCTTGTGGTTGGCGCCGATGTGATCGACGCGACCCGTTGGGCGTTTTTCAAACGCCGCTTATATCCGGTTCGTATTTTATGACCTGTCTGGTTCTGAACCGGGCGCAGGTTTGTTTTGCGCGTTTGAGCGCACTGAAAAAAGGTTTGCCATGAGCTTTTCCGAACTGGGGCTTGATCCCCTCATCCTTAAATCCGTCCTGTCCGCAGGCTACGAAAACGCCACCCCGGTCCAAACGCTGGCGATTCCTGCCGCGCTGACTGGGCGCGACCTGCTGGTGTCGTCGCATACCGGCAGCGGCAAGACGGCGGCGTTTCTGCTGCCCTCGATCCAGCGCATGCTGGCCGAGCCGACCGTCAAGAGCATGGGCCCGCGCGTGCTGGTGCTGACCCCGACGCGCGAACTCGCGCTGCAGGTCGAAAAAGCCGCCATGACCTATGGCAAGGACATGCGTCGCTTCCGCACCGCCTGCCTGGTCGGCGGCGCGCCGTATGGCCTGCAGCTGAAGCGTTTGAGCCAGCCGGTGGACATCGTGGTGGCCACGCCGGGCCGCCTGATCGACCACCTGGAGCGCGGCAAGATCGACTTCTCGCGCCTGGAAGTGCTGGTGCTGGACGAAGCCGACCGCATGCTGGACATGGGCTTTGTCGATGACATCAAGGCCATCGCCGCGCGCTGCCCGGCCGAGCGCCAGACGCTGCTGTTCTCAGCCACGCTCGACGGCGTGGTGGGCAACTTGGCGCGCGAACTGACCCGCGACGCCCAGCGCATCGAGATCGAAGCGGTTCCGCATCTGGAATCCAAGATCGAGCAGCGCCTGCTGTTTGCCGACAACATGGACCACAAGAACCGTCTGCTCGACGCGCTGTTGCGCGGCGTGGACATGACGCAGGCCATCGTGTTTGCGTCGACCAAGCGCAGCACCGAGGAAATTTCCGATCTGCTGGCCGAGAGCGGCTTTGCTTCCGACGCCTTGCACGGAGACATGCAGCAGGGCCAGCGCAACCGCGCCCTGCAGCGTCTGCGTGAAGGCCGCACCAAGGTGCTGGTCGCCACCGACGTTGCCGCCCGCGGCATCGACGTGGCGGGCATCAGCCATGTCATCAACTTCGATCTGCCGCGTCAGGCCGAGGACTACGTCCACCGCATCGGCCGCACCGGCCGTGCCGGCCGTACCGGCATCGCGGTGAGCTTTGCCGGCATGCGCGAAGGCGGTCTGGTGAAGAACATCGAACGCTACACCGGCAACCGCATCGAGGTACACACCCTGCCGGGGCTGGAGCCGACCCAGAAGCCGTCTTCGGGCCGTCCGCCCGCAGGCCGCCCGTCGTCGTCGGGTCGTCCGCGCAGCAATGCGGCCCCGCGCAGCTACGGCGACCGTCCGCCGCGTGGCGACAGCCGCGATAACCGCGACCGCGGCTATCGCGCCGATGCCCGCCCCGCCGGTGACCGTCCCGCTCGCAGCGATGCGCCGCGTGGCAACCGGTTTGAGAATGCCGCGCGCGCCCCCGGCCCGTCCGACGTGCCGCGCATGACGGGCGACCGCCCGCCGCGCAACGAAGCCTATCGCGGTGCCGCCGCCGCGCCTGCGCCCAGGGCCGAAGTCAATGGCAACAGCGTCGAGTACTGGGAAAAGCGCGAGCGTGAGGCGAAAGCCAAGGCGGCCGCGCCCCGCAGCTACGGTGACCGCGGTAACAGCGCGCGCCCTGGCCAGCCGCGCAGCGCCGCCCCCGAAAACCGGGGCGGTGGCAACCGCGTCGGTGTGCGGGGTCGCTTCAAGGACTGATCGCCTGAACCATCATCGGCAATAGGAAGGGGGGTTTCACGTGAAACCCCCCTTTTTTATTGGCTGTTGTCACTTACCTGAAGCGTACGCTGGCCACCATCGCCTCGAAATCCGCCAGTCCGCGCTGAAAATAGACGATCGCCGGGGCTTCGTACTGGATCGATAGACGGCCTTTGCTGTCGACCAGCCCGACCATGACGCGCTCGATGGGCAGCCCGCGCTCGTTCTTGTAACGGATGTGCACGCGCACGGCGGGCTTGCCGCCGACCCATACCGGCGTGCTGGACAGCACCGCCAGGTTGGCGGTGGCCTCGCTGCTTTTCCATTCGGCGATGGCAAGTTCGGCCAGTTCGTGCGGCAGCATGTCGGCGCGGGTTTCCCGCTTGGTGCGCGGCAGCTTGCGGTCGTGCGGTTGACGGTTGACGGCGATGTAATTCAGCGCGGGGCCGTCGCGGGTCACGAAGAAACCGTTGGTGTCCGTGGTGCGCTTGACCCAGCCGAGCGGTAGTTCGAGGGTGTAATCGTCGCGTCGGGATTCAGTCCGACTGCCTGGATCGACACGCGTCCAGGGCGTGCAGGCGCCGAGGCTGACAAGCAAAAGCCCGATGGCGAGACGGCGGCGCAGAGTCATGGCCTTGTGTTCCTTTGGTGGGGGCGGCTCAAGGCCGTGATTGATTACAGGGGTGGGTCAGGTCGGCAAGATGGTCGAAGTGGCACACCTGGTTTCTGCCGTTGTTCTTGGCGGCGTACAGGGCCTGGTCTGCCTTGTCGAGCAGGTCTGCCAGCACACGGGACGGCTCGTGTTTGTCCGCCTGGGGCGCGAGCGTGGCGACGCCGATGCTCACTGTGATCGGGGTCTTCATGTTTTCGATCGCGGCAATGGCCGCGCGCAGGCGTTCTGCCGCCACCAGTCCCTCGGCTTCGCTCAGGCCGATCATGGCCACGACAAACTCTTCTCCGCCATGGCGCGCCACAATGTCGTTTTCCCGTGCGGTGACATTGAGCGTGGACGCGACCGCCCGCAGCACGCGGTCGCCTTCCGCGTGGCCGAAACCGTCATTGATCTGTTTGAAGTGATCCAAGTCGAGCATCAACAGGGTGGTGTATTCCTGTCTGCGATGTGCTGTTTTGAGCATTTGCCCGGCGTGCTCGTAAAAGGCACGCCAGTTGTACAGGCCGGTCAGGCCATCATGGCTGGCGAGTTCTTTCAGCTCGGCGTGCAGTTTCTGGAGTTCCGCAGTCTGCTGCCGGAGTTTGTCTTCCGCTGCCTTGCGCTCGGTGATGTCTCGCACGACGCAAAGGGTGAAATGGTGGCCGTCCACGATCATCGGGCTCAGCATGATGTCAACCGGCAACTCGTCCCCATGCTTCTGTTGGGCAAAGAGTTCGACGGCGGCGCCCATCTGCCGGCCATGCGCTTCGGCCATGAACCCGTTACGGTGGCGGGCGTGGTGCGTGGCGAAGCGGGGTGGAACCAGCATTTCAACGGGCTGGCCGATCAACTCACTGCGGTCATAGCCGAACAGGGTTTCGGCCTGGGCGTTCACCAGGGTGATGTGACCTGCCTGATCAACCAGGAGCAAGGCGTCGGGCGTGTATTCGAAGATGCGTTGATAGACGTTCATCAAAGTTCAGGTGAGAGAAACGGGGTCAGGGCGATGCAGACGGGGCTGCTTCCGGAGCGCCGTGTTGGTTCATGGTGGCGAGATAATATTCGACGTAGCCGCGGTCGGCTGCGGTGGGCGCAAGGTCGAGATAGCGGCGCAGCAGGGCGGCGGCGCGGGCGGTGTCGCCACGTTTGTAATGCAGCAGGCCGAGCGCCCGGTAAACGGGGGCGAATTGTGGCACGGTTTCGATCACGCGGTTGAATTCGCGTTCGGCAGCGTCCAGATCGCCCGACTCATTGCGCTGGCGATAGGCTTCACCCAGATAGTACGAGGCTTCGGCGGGGTAGTCGCTGCGGGATTCCGGCTTGCCCAGTATCAGGATGATCTGCTTGTAGCGGTAGGCCGCCAGATCGGCTTCAAGCGAGTCCAGACGCAGCCGGGCGGTGGTTTCGATGAAGCGCTCGCGTGCTGTTTCGCCGCTGTTGGCGTCTTTGGCCAGCGCGCTGAAGTTGTCGATGCGTTCCTGCAGTTTGGGGTGGCTGGCAAAGAAAAAGGGTTCGTTGATGTCGGCGGCCTTGATTTCGGCCTGCAGATGCTCGAAGGTACGGATGCTTTCGCGGGGCGCGTAACCGGCAGCGATCAGGCGCTGGTAGCCGATTTCGTCCGCTTCGCGCTCGTGCTCGCGTGAGTAGCCGAACATCGACGACAGTGCGACGATGTCGCCTACAAGCGGCACGCCCAGCATGCCAACCACCAAGGCAAACGCCGCCGCGTTTTTGACGCGTTCGGCCTGCTGCAGCGAATGCCGGTGGGTGAAGTGTGCGCCCTCGTGCGCCAGCACGGTGGCGAGCTGGGCTTCGTTCTCGAAGCGGGCGACCAGCCCGGCGTTCACGTAGATGCTGCCGTTGGGCAGGGCGAAGGCGTTGATCTGCGGGGCGTTGAGCAGACGCACCTTGAGGCGGCCGCCGAATTCGGGATAGAGTCGGTCCATGATGCCTTTCAGATAGGCTGTCAGGACCGGGTCGTCGTTGACCTTGCCGGCGCGCACGAGCGCGCGATCGAACTCGTCGGCTTCCTGCCACAGGCCCTTTTCGCCCGGCGCCAGTTCGCGGATGTCGGCTGCGCTGGCCCATGGCGGCAGCTCGCCGGCATGGGCTGGCACCGTCAGCACGCAAACGAGCAGCGGGATCAGCAGGGGTTTCATCGCGGCCCCGGCCAGGTCTGGTAGAGGCTGCGCATCAGGCTGTCGACGTCGGCGGGCTTGCGCGTATCCATGCTGCTGCTGGAATCGAAGCTCATCCATTGCACGTCGCCGGTCTTCAGGTCGACGATCCCCGCGGTGATGAAGGATTGTCCCAGCGGCATGACGATGCCGAGCGCCAGCCCGGCAATGAAAGCGGCCTTGCGTCCGCCGGAGGAAATGAAGTCGGATCCCAGCACGATCAGCGCGGCATCGGCGCCGGTCTGCTCGCGCAGGAAGGCAAGGCCGGGGCCGAGGGTGTAATCGAACTCGTTTTTCTTGTGCGCCCAGGCAGTTTGGTCGCCGCGGCCGTAGACGAACACCGACTGCGCAACGCGGTCATACAGACCGATATGGGCGTCGAGCGTGTCGAGGTCGGTCGACCCAAGCGGAGGGGTGGGCACCACGTCAAACGGGCCGGACTCACGTGCCAGCCGGGTGGCCGCCGTGACCAGGTTGCTGCGCGCGGCGGTTTCCCATTCGGGCATGCGGGTGGGCACACCGCCGGCCGATAGTTCGAACACGAACACCTGCGGCGGTAGCAGGACCACTTTTTTCGGGCGGGCCGCGAGGTTTTGCGACAATGCCGGATTGATCGCACTCATGGCGGCAAGCGCAGGGCTTGCCATTACACTTGCTGCCACCAGCACCATTGCACCGACTATTCGCCGCATTATGCAAAACTCCGATAAGGGACTTCACCCTATGGGAAAGTATACGAGGGGTCAATCGCACGTCCATCCCACCTGGCGCTGGGTGAGCGAACGCGGCTTGCGGGTGGCGACGGGCGATGCGACGCTGGCGTATTACGCTGCGTTGGTTTCGCAGAACTTTGCGGAAATAGACGACATTATTCTGGCAGATGAGAGCCTGTTGCTGGTGTTGCAACGGGGGGCTGCAGTGTCGGCCGACTTGCGCGCTGTCCTGATGGCGCCCCTGTTGGGCACGCAGGCGGCAATCGGAAAACTGCATGAGATCGTGGTCGAATACGGTGGAGCCGCCGGGCCGGATTTGCCCCTGATGGCCGACTTGGCGGGAATGAGCTTAGCCGCCTATATCAATAGCCATACTGCCGCGGACTATGCGGTCGCTTTTCTGGGGTTTCAGCCCGGCTTCCCGTATTTGCGCGGGCTGCCTCGCGCGCTGCATGCGCAGCGCCGGGCGTCACCCCGGCTGCGGGTGGCGGCGGGCAGCGTGGCGATCGGCGGTGGCTACACCGGCATTTACCCGGCCTGCGGCCCGGGTGGCTGGCAAATCATCGGCCGCACCCGGTCCGTATTGTTCGATCCTCAACGTGACGCTCCCGCCCTGTTGATGCCGGGCGACCGCGTGCGGTTTGTGTCCCTATGATCGAGGTGCTGCACGCCGGCCTGTGCGATCTGGTGATGGATCCGGGGCGACCTGGCTGGGCTGCGCTCGGCGTGCCCGCAGGGGGCGCGGCCGACCCGGCGGCACTGGCGGCCGCCAACCGGCTGGTGGGCAACGATGCGGCGGCGGCCGGGCTGGAAATCGTTTTGCGGGGACCCGGCCTGCGGTTTCCTGTAGGAGGGGTGGTGGCGCTCGCCGGCGCGCGTTTTGCGGCAACCCGCAGCAGCGGTGCCGCGCTGGCGTGGAACGAAACCCTGGTGCTGGCAGCCGGCGAAACCCTGCGCCTGGAAGAGGCTGAGGTGGGTTGCCGCTGCTGGCTGGCGGTGCGCGGTGGGCTGGCGGTGCCCCCCGTGATGGGCAGTCGCAGCACGTTTCTGCCCGCCGGATTCGGCGGGTATCTTGGCCGTGCATTGCAGGCGGGCGATGTGCTGGCTAGCGGCCCGCAGGCGGAGGGGATCCATTTGCTGCGCGCGCGCATGCCTTTGGGCGAGCGCGATACACCGCTGCGGGTGGTAGCAGGTCCTCAGGCTGACCTGTTCGACGACGCCGGTCTGGCGGCGTTTTTTGCTGGAACTTACCGCGTGGGCGCGGCGTCCGATCGACGCGGATTGCGCCTGGCGGGACCGTTGGTCACGCATGCACGGACGGCGTTGCCATCACAAGGCGTGCTGCCCGGCGCGGTACAAATCCCGCCTGACGGCCAGCCGATCATCCTGGGTTGGGACGGACCCGTGACCGGCGGATACCCGGTGATTGCCGGGGTGATTGCCGCGGATATGCCGAGAGTTGCGCAGTTGCGGCCGGGCGACCCCGTGCGATTCGTGACGATCGAGCTTGAAATGGCTAGGGCGCTGGCCGCCGCCCGGTGGGACATTGAGGATATCGCATGATCGAACTGAATGCCGACATCGGCGAAGGCTGTGACGACACTAGCCTGATGCCCTATCTGGCACGGGTGTCGATAGCCTGCGGTGGCCACACCGGCGATGCCGCCAGTATGACGGCATCGCTGCGGCTGGCCGCCGAACATGGCGTGGCGGCCGGCGCACACCCGAGCTATCCCGATCGCAGCCAGTTCGGGCGGCGGGCGCTGGCGGCGTCCGGGGATGAGATTGCGGCCTGGGTGACGCAGCAGACCGAGGCGCTGGCCGAGCAGGCGGCACGGCTGGGGCTGCGACTGGCACATGTTAAGCCGCACGGCGCCCTTTATAACGTCGCGGCGCGTGATGCGGGTGTGGCGCGGGCGATCGCGCGAGCGGTGGTGGCGGTCGATCCGGCGCTGGCGCTGGTCGGCCTGGCCGGTTCGCAGCTGATTGCGGCCGGGCAGGCCGCGGGACTTGCGGTGCTGAACGAGGCATTTGCCGACCGCCGCTACCAGCCCAGCGGCCGGCTTGTTTCACGTGAAACCGCGGGCGCGCTGATCGTCGACCCCGCGACCGCCGCCGCCCAGGCCCGCGTGCTGGCCGAGGGCCGGGCAGTCGCAACGCTGGGCGGCGGCGCAGTTCGCGTCCGCGCCGACACGATCTGCCTGCACAGCGATACCCCGGGCGCATTAAATATTGCCCGGGCCGTCCACGCGGCGCTGAATCACGGATAATTCCGCCCCTGTGTTTTTGAACCGCTGATCCATGCCGCTCCTTACCTTTGACCGTCTCGAACTGGCCTACGGCCACTGGCCCTTGCTCGACGGCGCCTCGCTGGTGATCGAGCCGGGAGAACGCATCGGCCTGATCGGCCGCAACGGCACCGGCAAGTCGAGCCTGCTGAAGATCATCGCCGGAATCAATCCGCCGGATGCGGGCGAAGTGTGGCGCAAGCCCGCCCTGAAGCTGGGTTATGTGCCGCAGGAGCCGCAGTTTGAACCCGGGCATACGGTGTTCGAGGCGGTGGCCGAGGGTGTCGGTGCGGCGCAGACGCTGCTGGCCCAATACCATGCCGTGGCGCATGCGATGGCGGAAGGCGACGAGACCGTGTACGCCGACTTCGAGCGGCTGTCACATGAACTGGAAGTGGCCGATGCCTGGCGGCTCAACAGCCGGGTGGAGGAGGCCTTGCAGCGCCTGAGCCTGGACGCCGACCGCGCGGTCGACACGCTGTCCGGCGGACTCAAGAAGCGCGTCGCGCTGGCGCGCGCGCTGGTCACCGACCCCGAGCTGCTGTTGCTGGACGAGCCCACCAACCACCTCGACTTTGCGGCCATCGAATGGCTGGAGGGCCTGCTCAAGGACTTCAAGGGCGCGCTGCTGTTCATCACTCACGACCGGCGCTTCCTGGACAACGTCGCCAACCGCATTATCGAGCTCGATCGCGGCCAGTTGCGCGAATATCAGGGCAATTTCACAGCATATCAGGCTAAGAAAGCCGAGCAGCTCGAAATCGAGGCGGTCCACAACCGCAAGTTCGACAAATTCTGGAAGCAGGAGGAAATCTGGATCCGCAAAGGCGTGCAGGCCCGGCGCTGTCGCGACGAAGGCCGGGTGCGGCGACTGGAAGCCTTGCGGCTTACCCGCGAAGCGCGCATCAACCAGACCGGGCAGGTCGGCTTCCAGATCGACGCGGGCGATCGTTCCGGCAAGGTAGTGGCCGAGCTCGACCACGTCACCTACGGCTACGACAACCGCGTGCTGATTCGTGATTTCTCCACCACCATTCTGCGTGGCGACAAGCTGGGACTACTCGGCCCCAACGGCGCCGGCAAGACCACCCTGATCCGCCTGATTCTGGGCGACCTGCAACCGCAGTCCGGCAAGATCAAGCAGGGCACCAAGCTGGAAGTCGCCTACTTCGACCAGTTCCGCAACCAGCTGAACGACGAGGCGACGCTGATCGACACGATTTCGCCCGGCTCCGACTTTGTGGAAATTGCGGGGCAGAAAAAGCACGTCATCAGCTATCTGGAGGACTTTCTGTTTCCTCCCGAGCGGGCGCGGGCCAAGGTATCGGCACTTTCCGGCGGCGAGCGCAACCGGCTGCTGCTGGCGCGGCTGTTTGCGCGCCCGGCCAACCTGCTGGTGCTGGACGAGCCGACCAACGATCTCGACATCGACACCCTGGAGTTGCTGGAGCAGCTGTTGCAGGACTACAGCGGCACCGTGCTCATTGTTTCGCACGACCGCACCTTCCTGGACAACGTTGTCACCCAGTCCATCGTGTTCGAGGGCGATGGCAAGCTGACCGAAATCGTCGGTGGCTACGCCGACTGGCTCGCCTGGCGGCAACGCCAGCAACGCGCCGCGTCCGAAAGCGCGCAGGCGGCCGCGCCCAAGGCGTCCGCCCAGCCCGCGCAGGCGAAGCCCTCGCCCAAGAGCAAGCTCAGCTACAAGGAGGCGCGCGAACTTGAAGCCCTGCCAGTGCAACTGGGGGCACTGGAAGCCGAGCAGGCGCAGATCGCCCAGCGGCTGGCCGACCCTGCGCTGTACCAGTCCAATCCTGAGGAGGCCGCTTCATTGCAGGCCCGAAGCGAAGCGATCGAGGTCGAGCTGCTCGACGCACTGGCGCGCTGGGAGTTGCTGGAAGCCAAGGCCGCCGCGGTGTGAGCGGGTGTTTTCTCCGGGCAGGATGCCCACGAAGCCGTGTTTCACGTGAAACCGAAGTCGGCAACAGGTAGAATGGCGCCCATCATGAAATACCCCGAATCCTTCAATGTCATCGTCATCGGTGGCGGCCATGCCGGCACCGAGGCCGCGCTGGCGGCTGCGCGCGTGGGCGTGAAGACGCTGCTGCTGACGCACAACATCGAGACCCTGGGTGCCATGTCGTGCAATCCTTCGATCGGCGGCATCGGCAAGGGGCATCTGGTCAAGGAGGTCGATGCGCTGGGCGGTGCCATGGCCATCGCCACCGACGAGGCGGGGATCCAGTTCCGTACCCTCAATTCCTCCAAGGGTCCGGCGGTGCGCGCCACCCGTGCGCAGGCCGACCGGGTGCTGTACAAGGCGGCGATTCGCCAACGCCTGGAAAACCAGCCCAACCTCACGATCTTCCAGCAGGCGGTCGACGACCTGCTGCTCGACGGCGACCGCGTCGTCGGCGTGAAGACCCAGCTCGGCATCGTGTTCAGCGGCCGCGCGGTGGTGCTGACCACCGGCACCTTCCTCGCCGGCCTGGTGCACGTGGGGCTGGAAAACTTCCAGGCTGGGCGCATGGGCGACCCGCCCGCGGTGTCGCTTGCCGCGCGGCTGCGCGAACTGAACCTGCCGGCGGGACGGCTGAAGACCGGCACCCCGCCGCGCATCGACGGCCGCAGAATCTATTTCACCCCCACCCCGGTGCAGCCCGGCGACGCCCGGGCGCCGGTGTTCTCGTTCATGGGCGATGCGGCGATGCACCCCGAGCAGCGCCCGTGCTGGATCACTCATACCACGGCGGAAACGCACGAGATCATCCGCGGCGGGCTCGACCGCTCGCCGATGTACACCGGCGTCATCGAAGGGGTGGGGCCGCGCTACTGCCCGTCGATCGAGGACAAGATCACGCGCTTCGCCGACAAGGCTTCGCATCAGATCTTCCTCGAACCGGAGGGGCTGACCACCCACGAAATCTATCCCAACGGCATCTCGACCTCGCTGCCCTTCGACGTGCAGCTGGCCATCGTGCGCTCGATTCCCGGACTGGAACACGCGCACATCCTGCGCCCCGGCTACGCCATCGAATACGACTACTACGACCCGCGCAACCTCAAGGCCTCGCTCGAAACCAAGTCGATCGCCGGCCTCTTCTTTGCCGGGCAGATCAACGGCACCACAGGCTACGAGGAGGCCGCCGCGCAGGGCCTGTTGGCCGGCATCAATGCCGGTTTGCAGGTTCAGGGCAAAGACGCCTGGCGCCCCGGTCGGCACGAGGCCTACCTCGGTGTGCTGGTCGACGACCTGATCACCCGCGGCGTCTCCGAGCCCTACCGCATGTTCACCAGCCGCGCCGAATACCGCCTGCAGCTGCGCGAGGACAACGCCGACATGCGGTTGACCGAAGCCGGTCGCGCGCTGGGCGTGGTCGACGACGCGCGCTGGGACGCGTTCAACCGCAAGCGCGACGCGGTCGCGCGCGAAACCGAACGGCTCAAGGATACCTGGGTCAACCCGGCCATCCTGCCGGCCGACGAGGCGACTCGTCTGATCGGCCAACCGATCGATCACGAATACAACCTGTTCGAGCTGCTGCGCCGGCCCAACCTGAGCTACGCGCAGGTGCTCGCGCTGCCCGGCGGCGGGGCAGGGGAGGCCGATCCGCGCGTGGCCGAGCAGGTCGAGATCGCCGCCAAATACCAGGGCTATATCGACCGCCAGAACGAGGAAGTCGGCCGCCAGCGCGAGCAGGAAACCCTGCGCCTGCCTGCGGATCTCGACTACAGTCTCCTCACCGGGCTGTCGATGGAAGTGCGCCAGCGCCTGCAGAAGGCGCGCCCGGAGACGCTGGGCCAGGCGGCGCGGCTGCAAGGCGTCACGCCGGCGGCGATCTCGGTGCTGATGGTGTATGCCAAGCGCGGGTTCAGGCCCGATCAGGAAAAGAAAAGCGCATGAACGTCGAGCAACAGCTTGCGGCGGGTGTCGCCGCCCTGGGACTGGCATTGCCCGAGGGTGCCGAGGCGAAGCTCATGGCCTATCTGGCGCTGCTCGACAAATGGAACCGCGTGTACAACCTGACCGCGGTGCGCGACACCGAACGCATGGTCAGCCATCATTTGCTGGACTCGCTGGCGGCCGTGCCTTTTTTTCAGGGTGAGGCGGTGCTCGATGTCGGCAGCGGCGGCGGCCTGCCTGGGATTCCGCTGGCGATTGCGCGGCCGGAATTGCAGGTGACGCTGATCGACAGCATCGCCAAGAAAACCGCTTTTCTGCTGCAGGCCAAGGCCGAGCTGGGGCTGGCCAACCTGCAGGTGGTCACTGGGCGCGTGGAGGATTTCCGTCCGGAAACCGGATTCGATATCGTCACCTCGCGCGCGTTTTCCGACCTCAGGGAATTCGTCACGCTGACCCGCCATCTGCTCAAGCCGGGCGGACTCTGGCTGGCGATGAAGGGCTTGTATCCGAATGAAGAGATCGCCCTGCTGCCGGCTGGCGTGAAAGTGAGCGCTGACCACGCACTGCATGTGCCGGGGCTGGAAGCGAGCCGCCATTTGATAGTCCTGGAGTCTGCTTGATGACAAAAATTGTGGCGATCGCCAACCAGAAAGGCGGCGTCGGCAAGACGACGACGGCGGTGAATCTGGCCGCGAGCTTGGCCGAACTCGGTCAGCGCGTGCTGCTGGCCGACCTCGATCCGCAGGGCAACGCGACCATGGGCGCGGGCATCGAAAAGCGCACCGCGCTGCCGACCGTGTACCAGATCCTGCTCAATCAGGTGACGCTGCGTGACGCGCGGATGCGCTCCGGCCCGGGCCATTTCGATGTCATCCCGGCCAACCGCGAACTCGCGGGCGCGGAAATCGATCTGGTCAACCTGGAGCAGCGCGACCTGCGCCTGAAGGTGGCGCTGGCGCAGGTGGCCGACGATTACGACTTCATCCTGATGGACTGCCCGCCGACGCTGAATCTGCTGACCGTCAACGCGTTCGCGGCGGCGGAGTCGGTACTGATCCCGATGCAGTGCGAGTACTACGCGCTGGAGGGGCTGACCGATCTGGTCGCCACCATCAAGAAGGTGAAGCAGCGGCTGAATCCGGATATCCGTATCGAAGGCTTGCTGCGCGTGATGTTCGATCCGCGCAGCACGCTGGCGCAGCAGGTGTCGGAGCAGATCAAGCAGCATTTCGGCGACAAGGTGTACGACACCGTGATTCCGCGCAACGTGCGGCTGGCGGAGGCGCCCAGCCATGGTCTGCCGGTGCTGGCCTACGACCGTCAGTGCCGCGGGGCAAAAGCCTATATGGAACTGGCCGAGGAAATGCTCAAGCGTTCCGGCCTCACAGCCAGGGAGAAAACAGATGGCCAAGCTTAAGGGATTGGGGCGCGGACTCGACGCGCTCTTGGGCGGCGAAGACAATGCCGCCCCGCCGCAGGGCGACCTGCGCATGATGAATGTGAAACATCTGGCGCCCGGCAAATACCAGCCGCGCACCCAGATGGACAGCGAATCGCTGCAGGAGCTGGCCGATTCGATCCGCGCGCAGGGGCTGATGCAGCCGATCCTGGCGCGCGAGATCGCCGGCGGTTACGAAATCATCGCCGGCGAGCGGCGTTGGCGCGCGGCGCAACTGGCAGGCCTCACCGAAATCCCCGTGCTGCTTCGCGAAGTCGCCGACGACGCGGTGGCAGCGATGGCGCTCATCGAAAACATCCAGCGCGAAGATCTCAATGCGATCGACGAGGCACATGGCCTGCAGCGTCTGATCCAGGAATTCGGCATGACCCACGACGCGGTGGCCCAGGCGGTCGGCAAGTCGCGCGCGGCGGTGTCGAACCTGCTGCGTCTGCTCAACCTGTCGCGCCCGGTGCAGGACATGCTGACTGCCGGTCTCATCGAAATGGGCCATGCGCGGGCGCTGCTGCCCCTGCATGCGGGGGCACAGCGCGAACTGGCGCACGAAATCGAAACCCGCGGCCTGTCGGTGCGCGAAGTCGAGCGCCGCGTGGCGCGGCTGAAGGATCACACAACCGCCACGCCGGCCAAGCAAGCGGTGTCGCGCGATATCCTGCGGCTGGAAGAGGCGCTGTCGGATGCCTTGGGCATGACGGCCCACGTGCAAACCAGCAGCAAGGGCAGCGGCAAGCTGACCCTACAATTTGCGAGCGCGGACGAGCTGCAGGGCCTGCTGCAAAGGCTGGGAATCCAGCTGTAAGGAAGCGCCCCCGACGGGCGGGCCATTCTCGGCTTTACAACATCACTACATAGTGAAATTCATCATCAAGCTGTTTGATGATTGCATAGACCTCACTAATTCTTGTATCATCGCCGGCTAATGTTTACCGGCATCCGCCGTATCGGCATTTCTGGCACCCTGAAGGTGGCCCTGGCGCAGGCAATACTGGCGCCGATCGCCGCGTTGTCAGGGTGGTTGTTTGCCGGAGTGGGCGCGGGACTGGCCGTGCTATATGGCGTGGTGGTCGCGCTGGCGGTCAGCACGGTGCTGGTCTGGCGCGAACGGCAGTCGATGCGGCACCCCGAGTGGGATCAGCACCGTTTGTTCAAGGTGTTCATTCGTGCCGGGATCGAGCGGCTGGTGCTGCTGGTGGGCCTGCTGCTGGTGGGCCTCGGCGTGCTGAAGCTGGCGCCCCTGCCGATGCTGCTGGGCTTGGTGCTGGCGCAGTTTGCCTGGCTGGCCGCAGCAACAACAAGCCGTAACGAGAAGTAAACAGCCTGTCCATTCGGCAGGTGCTGCCAAGGTTGGTTTTGAATGGGAGCGCACGGCGCGTCCATCCAAAACCCACTTAATTGAATTTGATCACTATGGCTTCGGAATACCATTCCTCTGGCGAGTACATCAAGCACCACCTGCAAAACCTGACCTATGGTCAGCATGCCGACGGCACCTGGGGGTTTGCCCACGGCGCCGAAGAGGCGGCGGCCATGGGCTTCTGGGCGATCAACGTCGACAGCATGCTGTTTTCGATCGGCCTCGGTCTGATCTTTCTGTTCCTGTTCCGCATGGCCGCCAAAAAGGCCACGACCGGCGTGCCGGCCGGCTTGCAGAACTTCGTTGAGTGGATCGTCGAATTCATCGACAGTTCCGTCCGCGGATCCTTCTCCCATCAGAATGCCCTGGTTGCGCCGCTGGCCTTGACCGTGTTCGTGTGGGTATTCCTGATGAACGCGATGGACTTGCTTCCCGTGGACTGGCTGCCCTATGCCGCGACCATGGCGGGGGTTCCGTATCTGAAAGTGGTGCCGTCGACCGATCCCAACGTGACGTTCGGCATGTCGCTGTCGATCTTCTTCCTGGTGCTGTACTACAGCGTCAAGATGAAAGGTGCGGGCGGTTTCTTCTCCGAACTGGCGTTTCAGCCTTTCCCCAAATTCCTGTTTCCCGTCAACTTGCTGCTCGAAGGCGTGGGCCTGATCGCGAAGCCCATTTCGCTGGCACTGCGTCTCTTCGGCAACATGTACGCCGGCGAAATGATCTTCATCCTGATTGCGCTGATGTTCGGCGGTAGCTGGATTCTGGCCCTGTTCGGCGGTGCGCTGCAGTGGGCGTGGGCGGTGTTCCACATCCTCATCATCACGCTGCAGGCCTTTATCTTCATGACGCTGACCATTGTGTATCTGGACATGGCGCATGCCGAGCATCATTGATTTCAGCTGTATCGATTAATTGGTTTCTTGTTTTCAACTTTGATTTTTACTTTTAGGAGCAACAAATGGAAATGACTCAAGCCGTGCTGTTCATCGCTGGTGCCCTGATGATGGGTCTGGGCGCACTCGGAGCAGCCGTGGGTATCGGCATCCTCGGTGGCCGCTTCCTCGAAGGCGCTGCCCGCCAGCCCGAACTGATCCCGATGCTGCGCACCCAGTTCTTCATCGTGATGGGTCTGGTCGACGCCGTGCCGATGATCGCCGTCGGTCTGGCCATGTACGTTCTGTTCGCCGTTGCCGGTTAATTCACGGGTTGATACGGAACTTGTCTAACCCCCGTCATTAAAAGGTGCGGATATGAATTTCAACGCAACTTT
>JAIBFA010000099.1 GCA_019459325.1 Thiobacillus sp. | reverse complement strand
GGTACAGCTGCAGGAAGGCGCCGGAATATTCGATCACCTCGTCGGGGGTCTTCACCTTGACCAGGAACTGCGCGACTTCGGTATTGATGCCGCCGTTGCCGCCGACAGAGATTTCCCCGCCGGAATCGACGCCGATGATGCCGACGTCCTTGATCGCGACTTCGGCGCAGTTGCGCGGGCAGCCCGACACTGCAAGCTTGACCTTGTGCGGCGCCCACATCTTGAAGAAGGTCTTCTCCAGGTCGATGCCCATCTGCGTCGAGTTCTGGGTGCCGAAGCGGCACCATTCCGAGCCGACGCAGGTCTTCACCGTGCGCAATGCTTTTCCGTAGGCGTGCCCCGAAGGCATGTCGAGGTCGGCCCACACTTTCGGCAGGTCTTCCTTCTTCACCCCGAGCAGGTCGATGCGCTGGCCGCCAGTGACATGCACCGCCGGGATGCTGTACTTGTCGACGACATCGGCGATGCGGCGCAACTCGGACGGGGTCGTGTTGCCGCCCCACATGCGCGGGATCACCGAATAGGTGCCGTCCTTCTGGATGTTGGCGTGGGCGCGCTCGTTGATGAAGCGCGACTGCGGGTCGTCCTCGGCCTCGCCCGGCCAGGTGGAGATCAGGTAGTAGTTGAGCGCGGGGCGGCACGATGCGCAGCCGTTGGGGGTGCGCCATTCCATGAAGGTCATCACCTGCGGGATCGTCAGCAGCTTGTTCTGGCGGATCGCGTCGCGCACGGCCTCGTGCGTGTGGTCGGTGCAGCCGCACATCGATTTCGTCTTCGGCGCGGCAGAATAGTCGCCGCCCGCGGTGACGGCAAGAATCTGCTCGACGAGTCCGGTGCACGAACCGCACGAGGACGACGCCTTGGTGTGCTTCCTCACGTCTTCCAGCGTGAACAGGCCCTTCTCGCGGATCGCTTTGACGATGTCGCCCTTGCACACGCCGTTGCAGCCGCACACCTCCATGTCGTCGGTCATGGTCGCGGCCTTGTTGATGCCCTGATGGCCGAGGTTGCCGCAGTGGTCCTGGCCGAACATCAGGTGGTCGCGCAGCTCGGACACGTCCTTGCCGTCGCGCAGCAGCGAGAAATACCAGGCGCCGTCGACGGTATCGCCGTACATCACGCCGCCGACCAGCTTGTTGTCCTTGATGACGAGCTTCTTGTAGACGCCGCCGATGGGATCGGAATAGAGAATGGCCTCGGTGCCCTCGCCGCCGATGAAGTCGCCGGCGGAAAACAGGTCGATGCCGGTGACCTTGAGCTTGGTCGAGGTGATCGAGCCCTGGTAGCGGCCGATGCCGTAATGCGCCAGGTGATTGGCGCACACCTTGGCCTGCTCGAACAGCGGCGCGACCAGGCCGTAGGCAGTGCCGCGATGCGCGGCGCATTCGCCGATGGAATAGATGCGCGGGTCGAAGGTCTGCATCGTGTCGTTGACCACGATGCCGCGGTTGCAATGCAGGCCGGCCGATTCGGCGAGTTCGGTGTTGGGGCGGATGCCGACGGCCATCACGACGAGGTCTGCCGGCGCGCTGTCGCCATCCTTGAATTTGATCGCGGCGACCCGTCCGGACTCGCCCTTGACGAGTTCGGCCGTCTGCTTCTGCAGCAGGAACTTCATGCCTTTTTCTTCCAGGCTCTTCTGCAACAGGCGCGCAGCGGGCTCGTCGAGCTGACGCTCCATCAGCCACGGCCCGATGTGCACGACGGTCACGTCCATGCCCCGCTTCATCAGGCCGTTGGCGGCTTCGAGCCCCAGCAGGCCGCCGCCGATGACGACGGCGTGGCGGTACTGGCTGGAGGCGCGGATCATCGCATCGACGTCGGCGATGTCGCGGAAGCTGATCACGCCGTCGAGGTCGGCGCCGGGCACCGGCAGGATGAAGGGATTGGAACCGGTGGCAAGCAGCAGGCGGTCGTAGCCGGCGCGGGTGCCGTCATCGGATTCGACCGCGCGCGCATTGCGGTCGATCTTCACCACTTTCTTGCCCAGGTGCAGAGTGATGTTGTTCTCGTTGTACCAGTCGAGCGGATTCAGCACGATGTCGTCGACCGTCTGCTCGCCGGCGAGGACCGGGGAGAGCAGGATGCGGTTGTAGTTGGGGTGCGGCTCGGAGCCGAACACGGTGATGTCGTACAGGTCGGGCGCGAGCTTCAGCAGTTCTTCCAGCGTGCGCACCCCGGCCATGCCGTTGCCGACCATCACGAGCTTCATCTTGGAACCCTGTCCCATGGGCGTACTCATATCCATCTCACCACTCCAAACAAATGACTTAAAAGTGATGACCGAGATACGCCGTTGCATTCGGTCTGCTTCAAACAGGACAAAGCAATCGCTATGCCACCGTATCAATACCTGCCAACTTCCCTGTTTCCATGGGGATTCAGCTCTGACTGCCCGCAGGCCGTCCACTCATTGCCGCACCACCGCGGTGCCGGATCGTGCGACATGCACCAAAATCTACGCCGCCGCCCGACCGAATCCGTTGATCGCCGTGATCGCTCGCGCCTGGTTGAGGTCTTCGGTATAGCCCGCAGCAAACAGACACACTGCCAGCTGGTTGCGGATCGGCAAGGGCAGCGGCAGGTGATCGCGCATGACCTGGTCTATCCACGCCCCGGTTGCCCGCGCGTCCATCCCGGGCAGGTTCGCCGACGCGGACGCCGTCGTCTGCGCCTCGTAGACCTGCTGCCCCTGGCCGTCCTGCACCAGCACCATCTCCGGCCGCTGCAACGGGTCGGCAAATGCCTCGCCCTCGCAGCCCTGCAGCAGCAGGGCGTGTCCACCCAGGGCTTCCAGCACGTCGCGCGTCGGCGCAATCGCGGCGCTCGAAACGACCGGCGTCACGCGCACCGAACGCTCACCCAGCACATCGGCCAGCGCCACCAGCCGCGTGACCCAGCCATCCACCCCAAGCCGCGCCCGCAGCGCCAGCAATGAAGCCAGGCCGGGGCTCAGCAGCGCCACCGGCGCAAACGCGATGCCTTCATCCAGCAAAGCCGCATTAACCTGGGCCGTCGTGCCGCACGGCATGATGCCGAGTTCGCGCAATACATAGGCCGCCGCCGTGCCGCCGCCGCCTTCGAGAACGCCGTGGATCAGGACCGGGATGCCGAAGCTTTTCAGCAGCAGCGCCAAAAGCGGGGTGAGATGCGGATGCTCACGCACGCCGTGATAGGTCGGCAGCACCACGGTGCGGAAAGGCCCGGACGGCGCGACGAAATCCGGCAGCCGCTCGGCCAGCGCCGCGTGCAGGCCGAGCCAGGCATCCAGCCCGGGATCGTGCTGATTAAAGGCGACCAGGAAAGCCGCGGTTTCCAGTTCCGGCACGCCGCCGTCGAGCAAGGCCGCCCCCAGCGCCCGGGCGTCGACAAAGCCCAGGCCTTCGCCGGCTTCGATCTGGCGGATCAAGGTCGCGTAGCTCATGAAATGACGGAGCCCATTAAAGTGGCGTAGCTCATGCCGCCACCCTGCTGCTTGCGATCAGCCGTTTCAGTTCCGGCACGCATGAGCCGCATTCGGTGCCGCATTTCAGGTTCGATTGCAGCGCGGCCAGATCGGCACCTGCTGCAATCGCCGCGACGATGTCGGGCTCGGCCACGTTCAGGCAGTTGCACACCACGCGGCCGCGCCCTACCCCGCCTGCCGGCGGCCGCGCCACCGGCGCCAGCATCCAGGCGCGCAACGAGGCCGCGTCGATGCCGTCGACGATGACGTCCCGCAGCCAGTCGAAGGCGGCAGTCTCGCCGGTCAGGCGGGCGGCGGTCACCTTGCCGCCGTCGACCCGCACGCGCTTGGAAATGCCGCGCCGGCTGTCCTGGTAATTCATCACCGCGAGCGGGTCGTCGAGCCCCAGCGCGGCGTCGAGCGCGGCGAGCAGGGCGTCGGGCAGCGGCTGCGTGTGCGCCAGCCGCAGCGTCAATACATCCTGGTCGCGCCCCGCCAGCCCCGCGGCGGCGTAGTCGCAGGCGCGCAGCAGCGGCTGCACGGCGTCGAGCAGCTTGGCGCCATCGCCCACCGCCAGCGCGGCCATGCGCCAAGGCAGGTCGGCCTTGGCCACCTGCACTGCGGCATGCTTGAGTTCGGGCTGCTTCGACACCGCATCGAACACCGGCAGGGTGAGCGCGTTGATGCCCAGCCCGCCCATGAAGCGTGCGCCCCAGTGCATCGGCAGGAAACACTGGCCGGGGCGCAGGCTGTCGCTGGCGTCGGCGACCACGACCACCTCGCCACGACGGCTTTTCACGCGCACCAGATCGCCCGCTTTCAGCCGCCGCAACTCCAGATCGCGCTGCGCCATCGACAGCACCGGCGTGTCGGCGTGGGCGAACAGGCGCGCCACGCGGCCGGTGCGGCTCATCGCGTGCCACTGGTCGCGCAGGCGGCCGGTGTTGAGATGCAGCGGATAACGCGCGTCGATGGCTTCCGCCACCGGGCGATACGGGGCGGCATGGAAGCGCGCGCGTCCACTGGCGGTGGGATAGACGCCGTCGCCATACAAGCGCGCCTGCCCAGCTACGGCGCCCTCGGGAAATGGCCACTGCTGCGGAGCGGCGTCGAGCAGTGCATAGGAGAGGCCGGTGATGTCGAGATCGCGTCCGCGTGTGGTTTCGCGATGCTCGTCGAACACGGCTTCGGCACGGTCGTAGGGAAACAGCCGTGCGCCCATGTCCGGCATCAGCCGCCGCGCAAAGTCGGTGACGATGGCCCAGTCTGCGCGCGCTTCGCCCGGCGGCGGCACGGCGGCATGGACGCGCGAGATGCGGCGCTCGGAATTGGTCATGGTGCCGTCGGTTTCGCCCCAGCTGGACGCCGGCAGCAGCACATCGGCGAAGGGCGCGGTTTCGGTGTCGGCAAAGGCTTCCTGCAGCACCACGCATTCAGCGGCCTGCAGGGCTTCGTGCACCAGCGCCTGATTCGGCATCGATTGCGCAGGATTGGTGCAGGCGATCCAGATCGCCTTGATCTCGCCGCGCCTCACCGCCTCGAACATTTCCACCGCAGTCTTGCCCGGCGTCGCCGGCACGTCTTCCACCCCCCACAGACGCGCGACCTCGGCGCGATGCTCGGGGTTGGCCAGATCGCGGTGCGCCGACAGCAGGTTCGCCAGGCCACCGACCTCGCGCCCGCCCATCGCGTTGGGCTGGCCCGTCAGCGAGAGCGGCGCGGCACCGGGCTTGCCGATCTGCCCCGCGGCCAGATGCAGATTGATCAACGCGGCGTTCTTGTCGACCCCGCAGCTCGACTGATTCAGACCCTGGCAATACATCGATAGCGTCGGCCCGGCGGCAAACAAGCGCGCCGCCTGCACGATGTCGCTTGCTGCCACGCCGCAGATCGGCGCGACCTTCTCCGGCGTGTAGTCGCGCACCAGATCGCGCAGTGCCTCCCAGCCTTCGGTGTGCGCGGCGATGGCGTCGCGGTCGATCAGCTCCTCCCACAGCATCACGTTCAACATGGCGTGATACAGCGCAACGTCGGTGCCGGGCAGAATGGCAAGATGCAGGTCGGCCTCGTCGGCGGTGTCGGTGCGGCGCGGGTCGACCACGATCAGCTTGAGGTCGGGATTGGCCTTCCTCGCCGCCTCGATGCGGCGGAACAGGATCGGGTGCGCGTAGGCCGTGTTGGAGCCGGCGATGAAAATCGTCCCGGCATGGTCGATGTCGTCGTAGCAGCCCGGCGGCGAATCGGCGCCCAGCGTCGCCTTGTAGCCCGCCACCGCGGACGACATGCACAGGCGCGAATTGGTGTCGACGTTGTTGGTGCCGATCAGCCCCTTGGCGAGCTTGTTGAAGACGTAATACGCCTCGGTGGTGAGCTGGCCGGAAATATAGAAGGCGACGGCGTCGGGGCCGTGCGCCAGGATGACCGCGCGGAATTTTTCCGCCACGTGGTCGAGCGCGGTGTCCCAGCTCACCTGCTGGCGCGGCGAGGCGCGGTCGGTACGCAGCTCGGGAAAAAGCGCGCGCCCGGACGCCTGCGCCGACAGTGCCAGCGCCGCGCCCTTGGTGCACAGCTTGCCTTGATTGGCCGGATGCGCGGGATCGCCGTGCACGCCGGTGATTTCCCCGGCGTCGGCCTCGATCAGCACCCCGCAACCGGTGCCGCAGTAACAGCAGACAGATGAAACGACAGACATGATGACTCCTTACCGGTCTGTCAGCAGAGTCTGTGCCAGGGTGGCATAGCATAGCGAATTCAATGGCTTGGCGGAATTCGGCGGGATGCGGCCCACGCGGTACGCTCAACCGCAGTGCACGGGCGCGATGCTGTGCCGCAAATTGGTGCGCTTGGCCGGGAGAACACCCTCAGTCAGAAGGGGCACCGCGGCCCCCGGTCCGGGCAGACGTTCGAATGCGTCCGCGCTGCCCGTATGATTGGCAGGTTGGCATGGCTTCATGTGCACCCGAATCCCCCCGGAATCCAAACCAGCATGACTTCTTCAGCACCCTGTGAGGCCGGCATTGGCTAACCCGCACCCTTCCGGCAACCTGCCGCCGGTTTCGCTTGCCTGGCTGACCTGGGGTCTGCTGGCCAGCCTCTATTTCGTCGGGTATTTCCAGCGCGTCGCGCCGGCGGTGATGGTCGACGAGCTGATGCGCGACTTCAGCATCGCCGCCACGATGCTGGGCAATCTCTCTGCCATCTACTTCTACACCTACGCCGCCATGCAAATTCCCAGCGGCCTGCTCGCCGATGCCGTCGGCCCGCGCCGCGTGGCCACGGCGGCGGCGGTCGCTGCGGCCGTCGGCACCGTCCTGTTTGCGCAGGCGGACACCCTGTGGATGGCCAGTCTCGGCCGCGGCCTGATCGGCGCCTCGGTCGCCGTCGCCTTCGTCGCCTGCATGAAGCTCGCCGGCCACTGGTTCCCCGCCAACCGTTTCGCGACCGTCACCGGCATCTCCCTCCTGATCGGCAATCTCGGCGGCGTGCTGGCCGGCGTGCCGCTGTCCGAGGCGGTGGCCAGCGTCGGCTGGCGCACCGCCATGCTGGCCAGCGCGGGCGTCACCCTGGCGCTCGCCGCCGTCGTCTGGTTGTGGGTGCGCGACGATCCCAGCGAACGCGGCTATGCCAGTCACGCCCATCCGGAGGCGCTCAACAAGGCCACCCTGTCGCCGCGGCGCAGTTTGATGTTGGTCATGTCCGTACGGGACACCTGGCTGCTGTTCTTCGCGGGCGGGCTGATCGCCGCGCCGGTGCTCACCTTCGCCGGCCTCTGGGGGGTGCCCTATCTGGTCCAGGTGCACGGGCTGGAACGCAGCCATGCCGCCGTCTTCACCACCACCATGCTGCTCGGCTTCGCCATCGGCGGGCCGCTGCTCGGCGCCCTGTCCGATCGCATGGGCCGGCGCAAGCTGCCTTATCTCGGTGCGGCGCTCGTGCATGCGCTGGGCTGGGTGATCTTCCTGTTGATCGACGATCTATCGGCCACGGCGCTATACCTGCTGTTCGCCGCCATCGGCTTCTCGGCCGGCGGGCTCATCATCGGCTTCGCCTTCTCGCGCGAGGTCAACCACCCGGGTGCGGCGGGCACCGTCGGCGGCGTGGTCAACATGGCCGTGCTCGGCTTCGCCGCCCTCCAGCAAAGCGCCATGGGCTGGATCCTCGACCGCAACTGGCAAGGCGACCTGATCGAAGGCGCCCGCATCTACGATGCGGCCGCCTACCACGCTGCCTTCCGGTGGCTGGCGTTCAGTGCCGTGGGCGCGGTCCTGTTCGTGGCGCTGACCCGCGAGACCTATTGCCGGCTGCGCTTCGATTCGGACGATTGAAGCCGCTCCCACGGCATTCACCCCGGACACACCCCCAGCGCCGGCTCCCGATCAGGGGGCGGCTTTCAGGCCGATGATTGGCTTTTCCGGGTTGTGAGAATGCTGGGGCGAGATGTGATCTGGAAGCGGTTTCCGCCCGTCTTTTTTGCGTCATACATCGCTTCGTCCGCATACCGGATCAGTTGCTTGTAATCCTTGCTGTGCTCGGGATAGAGCGCGACACCAATGCTCGGCGAGCTATGCACCAGCTGACCCGCGAGGTCATAGGGCTGGTCGAGTGCAACCCGGATCTTTTCGGCAACCGACAAGGCCTGCTCGGGCAGGGTGATGCCATTGAGCAGCACCAGGAACTCGTCGCCGCCGACGCGCCCGACCGTATCCGAGTCTCGTACGCACTGCCTGAGGCGGCGGGCCACTTCCTGCAAAAGGAGGTCGCCGATGGGATGTCCCAGGGTGTCGTTCACCTGCTTGAACCGGTCCAGATCGAGATACAGCAAGGCCAGCGCTGTCTGGTTGCGCTCAGACCAGAGCAGCGCGGTTTTCAGTCGGTCATGGAACAGTTCGCGGTTGGGCAGATCGGTCAGCGGGTCGTGTCGCGCGATGTGCTGCAGCCAGATTTCCATCTGTTTGCGCTCGATCGCAAGGGTGGTCTGGGTGGAGACGAACTGCAACAGCTCGATATCCTGATGGGTATATTGCGCCTCGGCGCGATGGCTCTGCACCACCAGCGCGCCGATGACGCCCTTTTTCGCGCAAAGCGGAACGCCAAGCCAGTTCAATGAATCCCTGCCCACATCGGGCCGGGCTTGCCCGGACAGCCGCTCGTCCGCATGGGGTGCCAGCAGCAGGACCTGCCCGGTGCGGATGACCTCTGCGCTCATGGCCGCAGAATCCAGACTCTGCGGCGCAGGCGCCGGCTGGCCGTATTCGTCGACAAAGTAGGGAAAGCTCAACGCGTCCTTGTTTTCATCGTACAGCGCAACGAAGAAACTGGCTGCCGGCAACAAGCCGCCTATGATCTGATGGATGCGTTGAAACAAGGCGACCAGATCTTCTGCGGCGTGCGCCGCTTGCGAAACGGCATGGAGCGCGGCCTGCATGGCGTCGGCACGCTTGCGTTCGGTAATGTCGCGCGCCACCCCCACCCTCACTTGGTCGGCCTCCGACCAGCGCGCTGACCACATGATATGGACGATCTGGCCGTCCTTGCGTACATAGCGGTTCTCGAAATGGGGCTGGGAATGTCCGACCACGATTTCGTCGACCGCCTGCAGCGTCCTCGCCCGATCCTCGTCAAACACAAAGTCAATCATCGGCCGGCCGATCATCTCCTCCGGGGCGTAACCGAAAATCCGTTCGCTCGCCGCGCTGACAAAAACAAAGCGCCCCTGCATGTCAACAACGCATACGGCATCGAGCAGCAGATCCATGATCTTGTCTGGAGGGGCGTAGCGGCTTGTCTTCATGTCATGGCATTCATGTCGCTGCCGCCGATCGCGATCGAGCGCGGAGGTTCATGGTTATCGAATAAACGCGGCATCCTGGATGCTGACTATTCTAGCCCCCCCTGCTGTCACGAACCTCGCACCTCCCCCTGATTGCCGCAGCCCATCAAGAACGTCCCTGGTGGAACCGCCGCACCCACGCCTTTCGCGCTTCCTCCCCACCGCCCATTACCCCCGCCAGTCCCACGGCAAGCAGCCAGACCTCTGCCCCCACCGGTGCCGTGCCAAACAGCCAGTTGCCGGCCGGGGTGTAGACGATGAACAGCAGCAGGCCCAGTTCCGCTGCGATGCCGAGCAGGATCAGCGGGTTGCTGAACAGGCCGAAGGTGAAAACCGAACGCTGCGGATGGCGGCAGAGGAAGACGTTCATCACCTGCGTCATCACGATCGCCGCCAAGCAGGCGGTGGTGGCCTGCAGATAGAGCGGCGCGGTTCGCGCCAGGGTTTCTCCGTATTGCCAGCCGGCGGCGTCGAGGACGACAAAGAACACGGCCATCGCGGCGGCCGCTTCGAGTACGCCGAGGAAGAGGTAGGCGCGGGCGATCAGTCCCCACGACAGCAGCCGCTCGCTGCGCGCACGCGGCGGGCGCCGCATCACCTCGGGGTCGGGCTTTTCGGCGCCCAGCGCCAATGCCGGCAGCATGTCGGTGCCGAGATCGACCGCGAGGATCTGGATGATGGTGAGCGGCAGCGGAATGCGAAACAGCACGAAGGCAAGGTAGGGCACCAGCTCGGGGATGTTCGACGAAAGGATGTAGGTGAGGAACTTGCGCAGGTTGTCGAACACCGCGCGCCCCTCCTCGATTGCGGTGACGATGCTGGCGAAGTTGTCGTCGAGCAGGATCAGGTCGGCGGCTTCCTTGGCGACGTCGGTGCCGCTCAGCCCCATCGCGATGCCGATGTCGGCGGTCTTGAGCGCCGGTGCGTCGTTGACGCCGTCGCCGGTGACGGCGACGATCTCACCCTTTTTTTGAAGGGCTTCGACGAGGTGCATCTTCTGCTCGGCGGCGACGCGGGCGAACAGGATTTCCGGTGCATCCAGCGCCAGCTGCAACTGGGCCGGCGACAGTCGCCGCAGGTTGTCGCCGGTGATGACGACCGGCTGGTCGGTCTTCAGCAGGCCGATCTCGCGAGCGATGGCCTGCGCGGTATGCGGATGGTCGCCCGTGACCATGATGACGCGGATGCCGGCCGAGGCACAGCGCGCGATGGCTGCCGGCACCTCGGGCCGCGGCGGATCCTCCAGCCCGACCAGGCCCGACAGGATCAGGCCGCGCTCAGCGGCGGGCAGGCCGTCATCGATCGCGCCGCTGTCAGCCGCACCATGGGCGAAGGCCAGCACGCGCAGGCCGGCACTGGTCATTTCGTTTTCTGCCGCCAGCAAACGACCCCTCGCTGCAGCATCGAGCGGCACCATATTGCCGGCGAGCAGCGCCCGGTCGCACACCCCGAGCACGGTCTCCAGCGCCCCCTTGCAGTAGAGCACGCGCCCCTGCGGCGTGGCGACGCGAACAGACATGCGCTTGCGGTCGGTGTCGAAGGGGATTTCGTCGAGACGCACGAAACCAAGCAGCGAGCCCGCCGCATCCCGGCCCATGGCGGCCAGCGCCACTTCCATCGGGTCGCCCAGCCACTCGTGGTTACCGTGGCTGTTGACCTCCTTCAGGTTGTGGCAGAGCGCGGCGTTCACGAACAGCGCAAGGTGATTCACGACCAGACGCGGCTGCGTCGCGATGTCATTCTGCGCGAAGAATTCGCCGCCCAGCCACAGCCGTCGTACCGACATGCGGTTCTGCGTCAGCGTGCCGGTCTTGTCGGAAAGGATCACCGTGGTCGAGCCGAGCGCCTCCACCGCCGGCAGGTGCCGCACCAGCGCATTGCGCTTCGCCATGCGCTGCGTCGCCATGGCCAGCGACAGCGTCACGGTGGGCAGCAGGCCTTCCGGCACGTTGGCGACGATGATGCCGATGGTGAACAGCAGGTTCTCCCAGAACGGCAGGCCGAGCGCCTGGCCGATGAGGAAAAACGCGCCGCCGATGCCGGAAGCGAGAAAAGCCACGATGCGGGAGAGCCGGGCGATCTCGCGCTGCAGTGGCGAGGTGGCCTCGCCCGCGGTCTGCGTCAGATGCGCGATCTTGCCGAATTCGGTGCGCATGCCGGTGGCGATCACCACGGCGCGTGCCTGCCCCGACACTACGGAGGTGCCGGCCAGCACGAGATTTTTGGCGAAGAGCGGCGATACCTCGGGATGGGGATCGGCATTGCGCGCCTGCGGCAGCGACTCGCCGGTGATCGTCGCGTTGTTCAAGCGCAGGCCGAACGCCTCGATCAGCCGGCAGTCCGCCGCGACGAAGTCACCCTCTTCCAGCAGCACGATGTCGCCCGGCACCAGCGCACTGGCGAGCTGTTCCACGATTTCGCCGCCGCGCAGCACCATCACCTGCTGCGGCAACAGTTCGCGCAGCGCGGCGACCGCGCGCTCTGCCCGGTATTCCTGCCAGAAGGAGAAGACGCCGTTGATCAGGATGACGCCGACGATGGCAACGCCCAGCCGCGCCATGCCCTGGCCGGGCTCGAAGCTTTCTGCAAAAAACGCCAGCGCCGCGCCCAGCCACAGGATGAGCGCGAAGAAATGGGTGAACTCGCGGGCGAACCGAAGCAGCAGAGGCTCGCGCGCCACCTCCTCGACGTGGTTGGGGCCGAACTCCGCGAGGCGCCGCTGCGCCTCGGCGACGGTCAGCCCGGCGGCCGCCGTATGCAGGCTGGCGAGGGATTGCTCGGCGGTGAGGCTCTGGATGTGCACGGAGAATGAAGTTCGGTGTCTGCTTATCCAGCATAGAGCAGCGGCCAGCGGACGCACCTCTCAATGCATCTCTTGCATGGACCGAACACAAAGGGATGGAGGGGTCTTGAAATAGCCCGACGCGGGTCTAAATTGAGTGTGTAGCCGTGATAGCGGCTTAAGCGTGTATTCAAAAATCATTTGTTTACAGGAGTAAAAGTCATGGCCAACCTCACCCGTTACGACCCCTTCAATCTCGCCCGCACCGACCCGTTCGGCGACATCGACGACTTGTTCAAGGGGTTTTTCGTGCGTCCTGCGCTTTTCGAGGGTCAGCCTCAGATGCAGATCAAGATGGACGTGAAGGAGGATGACAATGCCTATACCGTGCACGCCGACATCCCCGGCGTGAAGAAGGAAGACATCCACGTCAGCATAGAAGGCAACCAGGTTTCGATCAGCGCCGAAACCAAGACGGAAAAGGAAGAGAAGAAGGGCGAAAAAGTACTGCGTTCCGAGCGTTATTACGGCAAGGTGGCACGCAGCTTCACCCTGGCGCACGATGTCGATGAAGCCAAATCCCAGGCCAAGTACAGCGATGGCGTGCTGGAGCTGACACTCCCGAAAAAGGCGGTCAGTTCGGCCAAGAAACTGGCGATTCAGTAAGCCTTGCTCCCTGGCAGAGGGCGGTGTCCGCTGGCGGGCGCCGCCCTTTTCGTTCCGGCACGTTGAGCCTGCCGGGGGCAGCGCATGCGTCGTGGGCCGAGCTACCATTCAGCCCTCCCCTTCCGTTTCCCCTGTCGGATCCCGCCATGGAAATCCTGCTCTTGACCGCTCTGATCGTGCTGAATGGCGTGTTCGCCATGTCGGAAATCGCGCTGGTGACGGCACGGCGCGCACGCCTGTCGCGCCTGGCCGAGGAGGGTGACGCCTCGGCGGCGGTCGCCATCGGGCTGCACGACGACCCGACGCGCTTCCTGTCGACGGTTCAGGTCGGCATCACCTCGATCGGCATTCTCAACGGCATCATCGGCGAGGCCGTGCTGGCCGGGCCGCTCGCACTATGGCTGCAGTCGCACGGAATGGACCTGGAAATCAGCGAGATCGCTTCGACCGCGCTGGTGGTCATCGTCATCACCTACGTGTCGATCGTGATCGGCGAGTTGGTGCCCAAGCGCATCGCTCAGTTCAATCCCGAGGGCATCGCGCGGCGGGTGGCGCGGCCGATGAATTGGCTGGCGATCCTGGCGCGGCCGTTCGTGCGCCTGCTGTCGGTGTCGACCGATGCGATCCTGCGTCTGATGGGCAAACAGGCCAGCACCCAGGCAGGCGTGATCGAAGAAGAAATCCACGCATTGCTGGAAGAGGGTTCGGAATCCGGCGTGATCGAGCAGCAGGAACGCGAAATGGTGCGCAACGTGTTCCGGCTCGACGCGCGGCATGTCCATTCGCTGATGGTTCCGCGCGCCGACATCGTCTATCTGGATACCAGCCTGCCGCTGGAAGACAACCTGCGCCGCGTGGCGGAATCGGAACACTCGCGTTTTCCGGTCTGCAAGGGCGGCCTCGACGAGGTACTCGGCATCGTCAGCGCCAAGCAGCTGCTCAACCAGACCCTGCAGGGCGGGCCGGCCGATCTGGCCGCGCAGCTGATCCCCGCGGTCTACGTGCCGGAAAGCCTGACCGGGATGGACCTCTTGGAACAGTTTCGCGCTTCCGACGCCCACATGGTGCTGGTGATCGATGAATACGGCGAAATCAACGGCCTGGTGACGCTGCAGGACGTGCTGGAGGCGGTGACCGGCGAATTCAGACCGCGCAATCTTGACGAGGCGTGGGCAGTGCGGCGCGAGGACGGCTCCTGGCTGCTCGACGGCCTCATCCCCATTCCCGAACTGAAGGACAGGCTTGAGCTGAAAAGCCTGCCGGAGGAAGACCGCGGCCGCTATCACACCCTGAGCGGGCTGGTGATGTGGCTGTCAGGACGACTGCCGCAGACCGGCGACATGATGGTCTGGGAAAACTGGCGCCTGGAAGTCGTTGACCTCGACGGCAAGCGCATCGACAAGGTGCTCGCCACCCCGATGCCCTCCCTTGAGGAAGCGCCGCCCGGCCACGGTGCTCCGATCCCACCGGGGACAGCTGATTGACTTTTCGCATGGTAATTTGTGACTATGGCGTGATATATACCTGCCGGCCTGATCGGCCCGCCCGGCCCCGACCCAGGCACAAGCGTCCGGCGAGGCGCGCAATGTCAAAAAAACGAAGAATGGAATTCGATGGCCCCAGGTAAGCGACTGCACGATGATGTCCCAGCGGGCGAGGACGTCATCCGATGAAAGCGAATTGCACCAACCCCGAGTGGATCGGCCGCTCGAAATGTGCCGTCTGCGACGTCCGCAACTTTGTCCTGTTCGCCGGCCTGTCCGTGGACGAACTGAACGCGATCCTGCAGCCGATCGACAACCTGCATGTACCGCAGCATTCGGTGCTGTACGAACAGGGTGAGCCGGCGCCCAACCTCTTCACCGTGCGGAGCGGGCTCATCAAGCTCAAGGTTGATCTGTCCAATGGCTGCCAGCGCATCGTGCGGCTGCTGCGGCCGGGGGATGTGGCCGGCATGGAAACCCTGGTGGGCGAGCGTTACCACCACACCGCCATTGCCCTGCAAACCGCCGACGTCTGCCGCATTCCGCGCGACGTGGTGATCCGCCTGGACCAGACCAACTCCCGTGTGCACCAAGCCCTGTTGCGGCGCTGGCAAAACTCGGTCGACCAGGCCGACCACTTCATTACCGCGCTGTCCACCGGCCCTGCGGAAGCGCGCATGGCACGGCTGCTCATTACGCTCGGCTGCACCGGCGACCAGCCGGAAGCCATGCCCACCCGTGAGGACATGGGCGCGCTGCTCGGCATCACCACCGAAACGGCGAGCCGCATCATGGCAGAGTTCAGGCGGCGCGGACTGATCCAGACGGACCGGGGCGGCGAGCTTGTCTGCGATCACGCCGGGCTGGCCCTCCTGGCCAACGGCTAAAGTTGTTTATTTGCCACACTGTGACATTGACAATTGTCAATCAAAGTCATAGCACCTCTCGAGCCCCTTAAAATGGTTGGTACGTTTTACTTAACGGATTCTTAACCTCGTCTGAATCCATAAAAATAAGTGGGCATTGCGTCGTCACCCGACCGTTGCCTCTCCAGGGAGTCCTTATGAAACATCATTTGAAGCCGCTGGCCGCGTGCATGGCCGCCATGTTCGGAGCCACCTCCTTCAACGTGTGGGGCGCGCCCCCGTCGGCGCCCCCCGTCCAGAACCAGAACGTAAATGGCGCCCAGTCGGGCACCGGCACTGGCACCCCGACCGCAACCGTTCCCCCGGTGCTGGCCACCCGCCCGATGACCTCGGTGTTCCCGACCCAGCCGAAAGAGTTTCCGGGCATCCCCTGGGGCTCCTTCCTGCTGTATCCGGAGGTGACGCTGGCCGTCACCTACGACGACAACATCTACGCCGAGCGCCCGTTCCTGACCCCGGATCGCACCTATGTGACCGAGGACGTGGTCTACACCCTGTCGCCGTCGCTGGAAATGAAATCCAACTGGAAACGGCACGCGCTGAACCTCGATCTCGGCGCCGATCTCGACCGCTACCGCAACCACGACACGGAAGACGTCAACGACTACTGGCTGGGCTTCGACGGCCACTATGACCTGAGCGCCCGCACCAACCTCTTCGGCGGCGCCCGCCACAGCCGCGACCACGAAGACCGTTCCACCCCCGGTTCGTTGCTGACGCAGATCGAGCCGACCCGCTACGACCACGAGGAAGCGCACCTGGGCGTGGCGCATTCGTTCGGCGCCTTCCGCCTGCGCGTCGGCGGCACCTGGGACCAGTACGACTACAAGAATGGCACACTGAGCAGTGGCGCCGTCGTGCCCAACGACTACCGCGACCACGACCTGAGCTCGCTGGGCGCGCGCCTGGGGTATGTCCTGTCTCCCCGTTACGAAGTGTTCGGGCAGGTCGCCACCGACGCCCGCGAATACGACAACCTGATCACCGGCCAGCTGTTCAACCGCGATTCCGACGGCTACCGCGCTGCGGCCGGTCTGAAATTTACCCTGCAGCCGCAGCGCCTTGCGGGGGAAGTGTTCGCCGGCGTGATGCGCCAGGACTACGACCACGCCGCCTTCGCCGATCTCAGCAAGCCCTATTTCGGCGCGCTGGCGGTGTGGAAGCCCACTTCGCTGACGACCGTGACGGGTTTCATCGACCGCTCGCTGGAAGAAACCACCGTCTACGACGGCGCCGACTACGCCTCAGGCTCGCTCGACACCACCTACGGCTTCGAGGTGGAACGCCGCCTGACCAGCAAGCTGTCGGTCAGCGGCCGCGCCGCCTACACGAAAAGCGATTTCCAGAGCTTCGACCGCAGCGACGACATCATCGATGCCGGCGCCGGCCTGCGCTACTACGTGATGCCGACCGTGTTCGTCGGTGCCGACCTGCGCATCGTCGACCGCGATTCCAGCGATCTGGGTGCCCAGTACAGCCGCAATCAGGTCATGGTCAGCGTCGGCTACACCCCGGCACGCAGCCGCGACTACTCGATCATCCCCGAGCGCGAGGCCGGCGCGCCCGCCGCGCCGCGCGCGCAGGGCGTGTTCTCCGGCTTCTACGCCGGCGCCCAGCTGGGCCACGGCGGGCTCACCACCGCCACCTTCGGCCCGCGCGACGGCGGCGGCTCCGACGCCACCACCATGGGCGGCTTCGGCGCCAGCTACGGCCTGTTCGCCGGCTGGGGCACCGAGATCAACAACTGGACCCTCGGCCTCGAAATCGATGCCGGCGACAGCGACGCCGGCTGGTATCACAAGAAGGACAAGGGCACCGCGCCCACCGTGTACGTGGACAAGGACGACAGCGTGGGCCTGAGCGCCCGCGTCGGCTACCTGCTCGACGGCGGTCTTCTGTACGGCAAGCTCGGCGCGGTGCGCACCCGCTTCCACACCTATGACACGGACAACGACAACGTCGCCGGCGCATCCGACCAGAAACACCGCGACACCGGCACCCGCATCGGTCTCGGCCTGGAAGTCCCGGCCTCGCGCAACCTGTTCGTGCGCACCGATTACACCTACACCCGCTACGACGACTACGACGTGACCTACGAAGAGCTCGGCGGCACCCCGGTCACCGAGTCCTTCGAGACCAGCGACGCCGTCTTCAGCCTCGGCCTCGGCTGGCGCTTCGGCGGCGCACGTCCCGCGGTCGCCACGCGTTCCGCCACCGAACTGCGCGGCCTGTACGTGGGCGCCCATCTCGGCCACGGCACGCTGGGCACCGAACTGACCGGCGTGCACAACACCGTCTCGGATCCCGCCGCATTTACCGGCGACTTCGCCAAGGCCGGCTTCACTGGCGGCTTCTTCGCCGGCTACGGCCACACCATCAACCGGGTCTACGTCGGCGTGGAACTGGAAGCCGAGGCAGCCAACTTCGGCTGGGAGCACGAGCGGGTGACCGGCGGCGCGGGCGGACGCGACTTCGCAGTCGACAAGCGCGGCGGCTACGGCGCCAGCCTGCGCGTCGGCTACGTGCTGCCCACCGGCGGCCTGCTGTACGGCCGCGTCGGTGCGGTGGAGACCCGTTTCAACACCTTCTACGACCGCGGCGCCAGCGGCCCGATCAACGTCAGCAACACGCTGGACGGCACCCGCGTCGGCCTCGGCGCCGAAATCCCGGCTTCGCAGAACGCGTTCGTGCGCATGGACTACAGCTACACCCGTTACAGCGATACGGTCCAGATCCTGTCCAACCCCGTGGGAGACCCGGACGACATGAACTTCGACAACAGCGAAAGTCTGGTTCGTCTGGGCCTCGGCTTCCGCTTCTAACCAACTGAAATATTTAATGATTTAAATGTTCAGGCATTGAGAAATATCAATGCTATTTTTAATAAGAGTTGCTAGTCTTAAATCGTAGTAACGATGTTCTTGGACCCGGCCATCAGGCCGAAAACAAGCGGTAGAAATTCTTAATTTATGGAGAGATACATGACACACCCCGCATTCAATATCAAGAAACTCCTCGTTGCCGGCAGCGCCGTATTCACCATGCTGGCCGTTCCGATGGTCGTCAATAGCGTGACCGGTCTGGATCTGGGCGTGATTTCGTCCGCTCAGGCAGCTGAAGACGGTGGCGCCAAGAAAGGCAGCGCCAACAAGGGCGGTGCCAAGAAGGGTGCAGCCAACAAGGGCGGCCAGGGCAAAGGCGCTGACAAGATTTTCCGTGCCGAACCCTCGGAAGACAGTGACCGTCCGGTGTGGGCGGGCGTCAAGGGCGGCAAGTCGGGCGGCGGCGGCAAGCCGGCGGGCGCCGGCAGCAAGAAGGGTGACCTGTTTGGCGACATGGTCGTTCTGTTGCGCGACGCCAATGGCGCGCCCATCCTGACGGCGGATGGCTTGGTTCAGGTGATCGCGTATTACTACCCCGCAGGCAGCACCACCCTGGTTCCGCTGAAGGACGCGTCCGGCAATCTGGTGACGATTCCCTACAATGCGGAAGGCGATTTGTTGCCCAGCGTCACCGTCGGCGGCGTCACCTATGATGTCTTCGGCGCGGAAGTCGAACTGGGTCGCCTGAGCGTGGGCCGCGCACCGGAAAAAGTATTGACGCATTCGCTGGACGAAGCGCTGTCCAAGCTCACCGCCGCCGGCGCTGTGGTTGCGGTGGACTCGACCGGTCGTCTGACGGTCAATGGCGTGACGATCGACTCGCCGCTGGAGAACCTGGCGCTGTATGACAAGTACATGACCACCGGCTCGCTGCCGGGTGTGACCCTGCCCGCCAACTTCAATCCTGCAGCACTGCTTGCCGCTGCCGGTGACAAGACGGGCACCCTTAGCGTGGACACCGTGGTCTACATGAACTCCATCCTGGGGATCAACACGGGCACCACCTACTATGACTTCTCCAGCGTCAATTACGATCGCGCCACGACGTGGAGCAGCGCGACTGCGACCGTGCTGGTGAAGCAGCCGGATGGCAGCTTTGTCCCGACTGTGGTGAGCCTGTACGACGCCGTGTTCGGCAGCACCAACTGGGTTGACCCGACCGCAGTGGGCGGTGCGGACGACTTCGCGGCCGCTGCGAACGACTACCTGCAAGTGATCGAGTTCGTTCACGACAACGAAGTTCGTTAATCGCCAGCCGGGCGGTTCGCCGCCCGGTGCATCACACGCAACAGGAGTCATCAGCATGAATGCTTACAGCAAATGGGCAACGATCGCGTTGCTGGCTGCAGGCCTGGCAACGGGTACTGCAACCGCCTACGCGGCCGACAGCCACGACGACGGCCACTCGTCCGGCCACACCTCGGGTGGCAAGGGCAAGGGTCCGAAGTACATGGGTGGCGACCGCGGCTCCAGCCACGGCAGCAGCTCGCACAAGGGCGGCAGTTCGCACCATGACGGCTCGGACGGCGGCAGCAAGGCGGTGGAAGGCAAGATTTTCCACGGCAAGTCGGGCGGGGCCGGCGGTCATGACGACGGCGGCCACGAAGACGGCGGCACCGAACACACCCATTGATCGGGAGCTTGTTGCAGGGAGAAGGGCACACGTTTCGTGTGCCCTTTTCTTTTGTGGGTTCGGTGGACACCACAGCTTTCCGTCCATTGAAACACACTGTCACACTCGGAAACCTGCAGGACACGCCGAGGACACCTAACCCGTTCAAGATGCATCCCATCAGCAGACGCGGACGCATCGACAGGCGAACGCAGCACGCTGAGTAACACGCTCTGTTTAATTTTTAAAAGGAAACCGGTTATGAAAAGCGTCATTCAAGTTGCAGTGCTCACCTCCCTGCTGGCCTCGTTCTCGGCATTCGCCCATCACCCCGCCGAAGACATCGTCGACGAGGACATCTACCTGATGATCGACGAGAATGTGGCCGACACCCCGCATGCCGATCTGGATTTCTCCAGCATGGGGCGTTAAGCGCGGCAGCCAACCGGGCGGGAACGCGTTTCCCGCCTGCTCCTAGGATGCTTCGAGGCCGGCCATCTGCAGATGGCCGGCTTTTTTTCGGCCCCTGCCGGCGCGAACCGGCCTAGCCGCGATAGACGCAACCCGAATCGTGCGTTTCCATCACCTTGACCGCGCTCAGGCCAGGCAGCGCGGGCTTGAGCTGCTGCCACAGCCACATCGCCAGATGCTCGCTGGTGGGGTTTTCCAGCCCGGCGATGTCATTGAGGGTGCGATGATCGAGCGCGGCATGAATGGGCTGCCAGGCCGCCTCGATGTCGGCGAAGTCGAGCACCCAGCCGAGCACCGGGTCGACGTTGCCGCTGACGGTGAGCTCGACCTTGAACGAATGGCCGTGCAGGCGCGAGCAGGGATGGGTTGCGGGCAACGCGGGCAGGTGCCGGGCGCATTGCAGGTGGAAGATGCGGAAGATGTCCATGCGGCATTCTCGCGCAAGACGATGCGGCTGACCATGCGACAGGGTGACGGAACTTATGCGCCCGCAGATAAACTATCGGCTGTTCCCTACTCATTTCCGGAGTGCCGTATGCCCGTGCAACGCCTGTTCGTCGCGACTGCGACCGCCTTGATGCTGCTGTCGATCACTGCCTGTTCCCGCGAAAGCGGCCCGGTGCTCGCGGCGCCCGAGGCCTTTGCGCAGGCGCAGGCCGGCAAGCTGACCCTGATCGACATTCGCCGCCCCGACGAGTGGCGGCAGACCGGGGTGGCCAAGGACGCGCTGCGCATCAACATGGCCCACCCGCAGGGCGCGTCAGGATTCGTGGGACAGGTGGCGGCCGAAGTGGGCGGCGACAGGAATGCGCCGATCGGTCTCATCTGCCGCACCGGCAACCGCACCACGCACATGCAGCAGGCGCTACGCGAGGCGGGGTTCACCCAGGTCTACAACATCAAGGAAGGCATGGTCGGCAGTGCCGCCGGGCCGGGCTGGATCGCGCGCGGCCTGCCGGTGGAGCCGTGCCAGAGCTGCTAGGTGCCCCCGCTCCCGCCGCAGCTGTCCGACTTGCCGGCCGACTGGATCAGCGGACACGGCACCGTGCCGTAGGAGCAGAACACGCAGCACTCCCCCGGCAGGGGCATCAGCACCGTTTGACATGCCTCGCACTCGTAGTACCACTGGCAGGAGTCGGTAGGCATGATTTCGGTCTTGGCGTGGCCACAGAGGGGGCAGGTCAGGGTGGACTCGAGAATGACTACGCTCATCGGGCCGTGCCCTCGACGATCGAGGGGTAACCGGCGCCTGTCGTGGCGCAGGCGAGCTTTGCCACATCGGTTTTGGCGTCTGCCAGCGCGCTCGCCCAAAGGGTTCGTTTAACGTCCATCGAGCTTCCCTGATTACCATGATGGACGTACGATAAGTTCCGTACTCAGGTACGGAGTCAAGATGCAGACCTACACCATTTCCGGCTTGGCGCGTGCGGCGGGCGTCAACGTCGAGACGATCCGTTTCTATCAGCGCCGCGGTCTGCTGCCGGAGCCGGACAAGCCGCTGGGCGGCATCCGCCGCTACAGCCAGGCGGATGTGGCGCGCGTGCTGTTCATCAAGAGCGCGCAGCGCATTGGGTTTACGCTGGACGAGATTGCGCAGCTCTTGCAGCTGGACGCCGGAACGCATTGCGCGGAAGCCCGCGCCATCGCCGAGCGCAAGCTCGAAGACGTGCGGGTGCGGCTGGCCGACCTGCAGCGCATCGAAGCGGCGCTGACACAGCTGGTGGATCGCTGCGCCGCCCGACGGGACACGGTGAGCTGTCCATTGATCGCTGCGCTGCAGCCTGCATCCGCGTCGCCCCCCCGCTGAAACTCAAGCTGCGAGTTCTTTAGCCAGCGCGTTGCGGCGCCCGGTTTCGCTGCCGGTGAGCGCGAAGCCCTGCAAGCGGCCCGCGTCGTCGGTATGCAATGCGCAGATGCCGGTGTCGCTGCATTCGACCTTCCAGCCGCCCGCCGCGCCGATGCGGGGGGGCAGCACCGCCACCGGGTGTGCCGGCGTTTTCACCATCACCGGCATCGCCGGATACACCACAGGGGTCGGCGTGCCGGTGAGCGTGGCAGCGAGCGCGCGCGCCTGCACCATCAGCGGCTGCACGTAAGGCAGGTTGAGCCCTTCGACTTCGGCGCAGTCGCCCATCGCATAGATGTTTTTCACTCCGGTTTCGAGCAGGCCGTTGGTCTGGATGCCGCGCCCTACCGGGATGCCGGCCGCCTGCGCGAGCTGGGTGCGCGGGCGCAGGCCGATCGCCGACAACACGACATCGGCTTCGATGACGTCCCCGTTGTCGAGCACGACCTGGTAGCCGGTCGGGGTCTGCTCCACGCTTTTTCCGGTGCGCCCGAAATGCCAGACCACCCCCAGCGCGGCCAGGCTGTCGGCCAGACGCTGTCCGGCTTCCACCGGCAACAGGCGCTCCAGCGGCCACGCGCCCAGATGCACCACGTCGACTGCGAATCCGGCGTGCACCAGATCGTTGGCGAACTCGCAGCCGATCAGGCCGCCGCCGAGCACGGTGACGCGCTTCTTGCCGTCGATGGCGCTGCGGAAGGCCGCATAATCGGCCAGATCGTTCACCGCCCGCACGCTGACTGCGCCGCTGCCGGCGAGGCCATGCGGGAACGGGTCGGCGCCGAGTGCGAGCACCAGCGTGCTGTATTCAAGCTCGCCGCCGTCGGCACGGATGCGCTGGCCCTGCGTATCGATCGCGGTGACGCGGGTGTGCGTCAGCACCGTCGCGTTCTGCTCCATCGCCATTTTCTCCGCGCTGGCGCTGGCCAGTGCCGCTGCCGTCCTGCCGGTGGCGAGCGCGTTCGACAGGTTGGGCTTGGAATAGAAGACGCCGTCGTCCGCCGTGACGAGCGTGACCGGCGTGGTCGCGTCGCGCTTGCGGATTTCCTTCAGCAGGGTGTAGCCGGCGAGGCCGGAACCGACGATGACGATGGGGTGCATGACAAACTCCTGGATTCAGATTGCGGGAGGCAAGCAGCACCTCCCGTTACAGCCGACGATCAGACCGCGGTGACTTCGACCATCTCGAAATCGGCCTTGGAGACGCCGCAGTCCGGGCATTCCCAGCTCTCCGGCACGTCTTCCCAGCGGGTGCCGGGGGCGATGCCGTGCTCCGGGTCGCCTCTGGATTCGTCGTAGATATAACCGCAAACGATGCATTGCCAAGCTTTCATGATGGGTCCTTTCAAGTAGTTAAAGAGTATTCAGTGATCCGCTCAGGCGGCAATCGCGTCTTTTTGCGCCTGGTAGTGCTTCGCGTGCTTCTCCTCCACCTTGGCCAGCGCGGCGAAGCGCTTGGCGGCCTTTTCCAGCACGCTCCTGAACATCTCGGCGTGCTCCTTCGATTCGGCGATCTGCTCGTCGATCTCGGCCACTGCCGCGTCGTGGCCTTCCTGCATCGCCTCGTGGCGGAACTTGGGATACATCTCGGTGTACTCGTGGGTTTCGCCGTCGATCGCGTACTGCAGACACTTGGCCGGCGTCATCGTCTCATCGGCGAACAGCAGTTCGGCGTGGCCGAAGGCGTGCAGCATTTCCTGCGCGGCGGTGTCCTCGAACACCTTGGCGGTGGCTTCGTCGCCGACCTTGCGGCACTGGCGGGCGAACCACATGTATTTGATGTGGGCCATCGACTCGCCGGCGAAGGCGGCTTCGAGGTTCTGGATGGTCGGGGATTTCGTGTTCTGCATGGTCGGCTCCTGTGTGGTTGATTTGCGATGTCAATCAAGACAGGACGAATGTTATAGATCGTCAATAAGTTGATCTAACGGATATTCTGGATCAATTCGATTGAAAGCATCAATCGTCCCGTTCCTCCGCGCTGAGGCTGTGCAACACTTGGCCCGCCCCCATTCATCGCAACCGCCATGTACCGCCTGTCGACCGTCACCCTGCCCGCCGCCGCGCCTGCCCACCAGGCGTCCGACCGATGATGGACTGGACCCTGTTCGGCTCGGCGCTGCTGTCGTCGACCCTGTTCCCCGGCGGCTCCGAAGCGCTGCTGCTGTATCGCCTGCACCAGGGCGCCGACCCGCTTGCCAACGTGCTGACCGCCACGGCCGGCAATGTGCTCGGCAGCCTCATCACCTATGGCATGGGACGGTTCGGGCGCCAGGCCGTGCGGCGGCGCAGCGGCAAAGCCGAGCAGCACATCGCGCGCGCGGAACGCTGGTTCGTTCGTTTTGGCCGCCCCGCCCTGCTGCTGGCCTGGTTGCCGGTGGTCGGCGACCCGCTGTGCCTGGTCGCCGGGGTGCTGCGCGTCGGTGTGGCCAGCTTTCTGCTGCTGGTGACGCTGGGCAAGCTGGCGCGCTATGCCGCGCTGGCCTGGCTGATGTAAATCAGGCGTTCCGCGCGCGCCAGCGGTTGAGCGCCGCTTCCATCCGCGCCATGCTGACGTAGAAGGTGGGCGTGATGTAGAGCGTGAAGAACTGCGAGAACACGAGTCCGCCGACCACCGCGATGCCGAGCGGACGGCGTGCTTCGGCGCCGGCGCCGAAGCCAATTGCAATGGGGAGCGTGGCGAAGATCGCGGCGAAGGTGGTCATCATGATCGGACGCAGACGCACCAGGCTGGCTTCGACGATGGCGTCCTCGGCGCTCATCCCGGCGCGCTGTCGGGTCAGCGCGAAGTCGATCATCATGATGCCGTTCTTCTTCACCAGCCCCACCAGCAGGATGATGCCGACGAAGCTGAAGATATTGAGCTCCTCGCCCAGCAGCAGCAGCACCAGCAGCGCGCCGAAGCCCGCCAGCGGCAAGGCGGTGAGGATGGTGAGCGGATGGCCGAGGTGTTCGTACAGAACCGCCAGCACCATGTAGATGATGACGACGGTGAACAGCAGCAGCAGTGGCAAGGTGACGGTCGACTCCTGGAATTTCTGCGCCGCACCGGTGAGTTCGGCGCTGACCTCGGCCGGCAGCACCTCGTTGGCGGCGGCCAGCGCGGCATCGAGCGCAGCGTTGAGCGACGCGCCGGGTGCCAGGTTGAACGACAGCGTGACCGCCGGCTGCTGGCCGTAGTGATACACCGCGATCGGCCCCACCCCGGCCTCGACTTTTGCCACCGCATCGAGCCGGGTCAGCGCGCCCGATGCGGTCCTTAACGGCAATTGCCCAAGGATGGACGGGTTCAGCTGCGCTTCGGGCAGGATTTCCAGATTGACCGTGTACTGGTCGTCGACGCCATAGATCTCGCTGATACGGCGTCCGCCGAGCGCGTCGTATAAAGTTTGCTGCACCTGCTGTGCGCTGATGCCGAGCCGTGCCGCCTGCACCGGATCGAGGACCACGCGCAACTCGGGGTTGCGCAACTCCAGGTTGCTGTTGACGTCGACCAGCAGCGGCTGCTCGTCGAGGCGCTTCTCGACCGCGACCGCGGCGGCTTTCAACGCATCGAAATCGCTCGACTTCAACGTCAGCTGGTAGTCGCTGCTGGAAATCAGCGAGCCGACGTTGATCGATGCCGGATTCTGCAGCGTGACGTTGACGCCGCTGACCTTGCGCGTCGCTACACGCAGCTCGTCGATCACGTCGTCGGCGCCGATCCGGGACTCGCGCGGCGTCAGACGGATCACCAGCCGGCCGACGTTGCTCCCGGTGATGCCGCCTCCGGCCTGCCCCGCACTCGACATCAGGCCTTCGACCGCGGGATGGTTCTGCACGATCTCGGCGATGCGCTGCTGGCGGGTGGAGAGTTCCTCGAACGGGATGCCTTCCGGGTACTGGATGCTGGCGAAAATCATCCCGGAATCGACGCGCGGGATGAAGCCCTGCTTGACCTGCCCGGCCAGCCACAGCATGCCGCCCAGCACGGCCGCCGACAGCAGCAGCATGGCGCCGCGGTGACGCATGCTGGCGCGCAGGGTGTCGCCGTAGAAATCATGAAAGCGCTGGAAGGCGGCCTCGAAGCCGCGCGACAAGGGGTTGTTCAGCGCTTCGTGCGACAGCCCGCGCGCGCACAGCATGGGGGTGAGGGTCAGCGCCACCACGCCGGACAGCAGCACGGCCACACCGATGCTGACGGCGAATTCCTGGAACAGACGCCCGATCATCCCGCCCATGAACAGGATAGGCAGGAACACCGCCGCCAGCGACACCGTCATCGACACCACGGTGAAGCCGATTTCCTGCGCACCGTCGAGCGCGGCCTGATAGCGCGACTTGCCCATGTCGAGATGGCGCGTGATGTTCTCGATCACCACCACCGCGTCGTCCACCACGAAG
>JAIBFA010000097.1 GCA_019459325.1 Thiobacillus sp. | reverse complement strand
CCATCCCGAACAGGACGGTGAAACGCTCCCGCGCCAATGATAGTAGGCATCCGCCTGTGAAAGTAGGTCATCGTCAGACTCCTTATACGTACCTCCGGGTACCCAAAACCCCCTCCCATAAAGAGGGGGTTTTTTATTGGGAAATCGCGCGCGCAAGCCATGTAAAATTCGGCCGGTGTATACCCGTCCTCACAAAGCCTTGTTTCCGCTGTTGCGCCGTTTGTCCGATGGCAGATTTCATTCGGGCCAGGCGCTGGCCGATGAATTCGGTCTGTCCCGCTCCAGCATCTTCAACGTGCTCGCTCAAGCCGAGACCATGGGGCTGACGATCCATGCGGTGCGCGGACGCGGCTACCGCCTGCCCGAGCCCGTCGAGTGGCTCGATGGTGCCGCGCTCGCGCGGCACATGGGGGCCATGGCAGATGCTTTCACGATCCATATCCTGGACAGTGTGGACTCGACCAACACTGCCCTGATGGCCGCCGCCTTGAACGGAGCGGCGGACGGCACCTTGTTCTGCAGCGAACACCAGCAATCCGGCAAGGGGCGACGTGGCCGCCACTGGCACTCGGTGCCGGGCGGCAGCCTGACGTTTTCGACGCTATGGCGCTTCGACAATGGCCTGCAGTCCCTGGCGGGCCTGAGCCTCGCAGTGGGGTTGGCGATCGCGCGGGCAGTCAATCGCCACAGCCGCCACCCGGCGCGATTGAAATGGCCCAACGATGTGCTGGTGGACTATCGCAAGCTGGCCGGGATACTGGTCGAGGTGCAGGGCGACATGAACGGGGCCGCCTTCGCCGTGGTCGGCATCGGGCTCAACGTCCGGCTGACAGAGGCGCAGCGCGATGCGGTCGATCAGGCCGTGGTCGACTTGGCTGAAATGGGCGTGACGGTGGGCCGCAATCGATTGCTGGCGGATTGTCTGCAGGAACTGCATGCGGTGCTGACCCGGTTCCGCACGCACGGATTCGCGGCTTTGCGCGAGGACTGGCTGGCGCTGGATGCCTATGCAGGTAAAGCCGTGGCGCTGGCCCTGCCGGATGCGAGCAGTGTTCAGGGCGTGGCGTCTGGGGTGGATGAAACGGGCGCCTTCCTGCTGCGCGACGCCATGTCGAACCTGATCCCTTACAGCGGCGGGGAAATCAGCCTGCGTCTGGATGCCGGTCGATGAACAGGCGGCTATTGATCGACGCTGGCAACTCGACCCTGAAATGGGCCGTGGTTGAAGCGGGGCAGTGGCACGCTCAGGGCAGGAGCGATTACGCCGACTGGTCGGCCTTGCAGGCGCAGTTGACGAGCGGCACTCAGTGCTTCATTGCCAGCGTGGCAGATCCTGTGCGCGAGCAGCAGCTCGCCGGGCTGCTGGACAGAACGGGAATCGCCCCCAACTGGCTGAAGGCTGAGCCGTATTTTGCAGATCTGCAAAATACCTACCTGAATCCGCAGCAACTGGGGGTCGATCGCTGGATGGGGCTGATTGCTGCGCGCCAGCGCACGCGTGAACCGGTACTGGTGGTGTCGGTTGGAACCGCGCTGACGGTGGATTCGCTGTCAGCCGATGGCGTGTTCCTGGGCGGCGTGATTGTGCCCGGGCTTACCCTGATGCAGCAGGCGCTGCTGCAGGGAACGGCGCAGATTGCAGAGGCGGGCGGCCGATGGCAGGCCTTTCCGCGCACCACTGCCGATGCCGTGCTGAGCGGGATCGTGGCGGCGCTGTGCGGCGCCATTCAACTGCAGCATGCGCGTCTGGCCGAAGTTGCGGGAAGGGTGCCGCACTGCTTGTTGACAGGGGGCGATGCCGACATGGTGGTGGCGCATCTGGGCGTGCCTGCCGAGCCGGTACCGGCCCTGGTGCTGGAAGGCATAGACTGCGTGGCCAGAGAAGGAAAGTCGCGATGAAATGGATTGTTTGGACCTTGCTGGCGATGAACCTGGCGGTGGCGGGATTTTTTCTGGGCCGTGACTACTGGCCGCAGGCTGATACGGACCACCATGCACCGATGAACGTAGACCGGCTTAGTCTGCGCAGCCAGTCGGCGCCCGCGGCCAAGGAGGCACCGCCCAGCGTGACGGCGCCCGAGGCGTTCTGTGTGGAATGGCGCGGCCTGAGTCTGGATGAATTTGCGCAGGTGCGCGAGCAGCTCAAAGCGCTGGCAGGCGAGCGGGTAATGTCGTTCACCGAAGTGCCGCTCAATACCCGCCGCTGGGTGATTTTTCCGCCCCTGCCCAGTGCCGAGTCGGCGGCGGCCAAGCTCAATGAACTGACGGCGGCAGGTGTTCAGGATGCCTTTGTGGTGCAGGATGCCGCGTGGCGCAACGCCATCTCGCTCGGCCTGTTTGCCAACGATGAGGCGGCGGGAAGACGTCTGCGCGAACTCGAGGGCAAGGGTGTGCTGGGCACGCGGGTTGAGGTGCTGCCGCGCCAGGGAACCGGGTTTTACTTCGTGATTCGCAGCGAGGACCCCGATGCGCTGAAAAGCCTGAGCGGGATCAAGCAGGCCTATCCGAACAGTCAGCAGTCGCGGGTGGCCTGCCCGTTGTCATAAGCTGCGCAGCAGAAAGTGGAGCGCAATGCCGCCGAACACCGCGGCACCAAACCAGGTGTTGTGCAGGAACGCACGAAAGCATTGCTGCGGATCGCGCTGCCGGATCAGCTTCATGTGGTAGAGCGCAATCGCCGCCGCCGCCATCAGCCCGCCGTAGAACGCCGCACCCACTTCCCTTTGCAATCCGACCCAGCCGAGCAGTCCCAGCGTGGCGGCATAACAGAGGGCGATGGCGGCCAGATCGAAGCGGCCGAAAGTGATCGCCGAGGTTTTGATGCCGATCCTGAGATCATCATCACGGTCGACCATCGCGTATTGGGTGTCGTAGGCAACCGCCCAGGAGGTGTTGGCGGCCAACAATACCCAAGCCTCCAGCGGCACCTCGCCCCACAGCGCGGCATAGCTCATCGGAATGCCGAAGCCGAACGCGATGCCGAGATAGGCCTGCGGGATCGCGAAGAAGCGCTTGGTGAAGGGATAGCTTGCGGCGAGAAACAGCGCGACGACCGACAGCTGCAGCACCAGTGTGTCGAGCGGCAGGATCAGCAGGAAGGCCAGCAGCGAGAGCCCCGCGGCCAGCAGCAGTGCTTCCTTGGGCGATACCTTGCCGGCGGCCAGCGGACGCTCGCGGGTGCGCGCCACGTGCGGGTCGAACTCGCGGTCGGCGTAGTCGTTGATGACGCAGCCGGCCGAGCGCATCAGCACCACGCCCATGACGAAAATCCACAGAATGAGCCAGTCCGGCCGACCGTTGCTGGCCAGCCACTGTGCCCACAGCGTGGGCCACAGCAACAGCAGGATGCCGATCGGCTTGTCGAGCCGCATCAGTTTTTCGTAATGGGACAGACGTTCGGACAGGGTCATGGCGTGTTGATTCCGGGCAGAAAAACTTCGGTTACCAAGAGCGGGTGGCCGTTGAGACAGAACACCGAGCGGCGCGCCCACAGGTGGCGCGCGGTGAGGCCGGTGTGGCGCCTGGCCGTGCGATAGAGCGGGTGGCGCGCATCGAGTCGGCGTATCGTCAATCCGAGTCGACGGATACGCGGATCGGCAAACAGCGCTTCCCCCAGGGGCTTCGTCCCCAGCCGGGTGATCCCGCACCAGCCGCCGCGCAGGCTGGTGCGGGGCAGCACGCTGTGGGCAAACACCCGGGTGTGCCCGCCGCCCATGAGCAGGACGTCACGTACGTAGGCATGCACTTTAGGACTCAGGCGCAATGCCTGGGCTTCGTCGAGATACGGCGGCGCGAATCCGCGTGCGACCGGACTGACCCTGAAATCGGCATAGCGTGCCTTCAGGCGCCGGGTGAGCGAACCGCGGTCCGACAGCCAGCCACGCAACGCGCGCGGCGCGCGAAAGGGATGCGCCAGCCATCCGTGCTGCAGACTGATTTGCTGGCGGGTATCGTGCCGTGAAGCGGTCACTGCGGAGTCCAGAGCAAAGCGCGCATTATGCCAAAGCGGCGGAGATATTCGGACGGTGCTAGCATGGCGGGCACCCCCCAACGATACAAAACGAGGAGACCGAATGCCTTTGCGCACCCCCCTGCGCCGTGCCGCCTTCGCGAGCCTGGCGATGATAGCCTGGTTGCCCTTGTCGGGCTGTTCGACCAGCCAGCTGGTTGCGCGTGGCGCGTCGCCGTTGATCGATCACGGTGTCGCGGCGATGAACCGCGAGACCGATCTCGAACTTGCTCGCGCAAGCATCCCGGCCAACCTCAAGATGATCGAAGCCTTGCTGCTCGCCGACCCGGGCAACGCCGCGTATCGGGTGCAGGCCGCGCTGGGGTTTTACGGGTATGCATTGGGCTTTGTCGAGTCCAGTGACCCGGATCGCGCAGCGGCGCTGTATCTACGCGCGCGCGATCATGCCCTGGTCGCGCTCGATCGCGCGGGAGTGACGCAGGCCACGATCACCGGCGACACGGCGGGTTGGGAGCAGGCTTTGGCGAGACTCGACGCGCACGCGGTCCCCGCCTTGTTCTGGACCGCCTCGGCGTGGGCCAAATGGATCGAACTTCAACTCGACGACCCGGCGCGGCTGGCCGAACTGCCGCGCGTCGAGGCCCTGATGCAGCGTGCCCTTGCGCTGGATGAAGCCTATTATCACGGCGGCGCGCACGTGTTTTTCGGTGTGTATTACGGCGGTCGTGCGCCCATGTTTGGCGGCGACTTCGCCCGCGCGGCACGGCATTTCGACCGGGCTGCAGCGCTCGGCCAGAACCAGCTCCTGTGGGTCGAGGTGTATCGCGCCCGCTATTTGTTGCGGCAGATGGGCGACCGTGCGGCGTTTCACGCCACCCTGAATCGGGTGCTCGACGCGCCTGCCAGCGCCGACCCCGATCTCAATCTTGCCAACGTGCTGGCCAGAAAGCAGGCCGCCGAGCTGCTCGCCCAGGAAGAGGATTTGTTCTGATGCGCAGTCACCTGGTCAAAGTTCTGTTCGCGTGTGCGCTATGGGGAACCGCTGTTGCCCACGCAGCTGACGCCTACGTGCTCAAATTCGCCACCCTCGCGCCGCAGGGGTCGACCTGGATGAAAGCCTTCGACGCCTGGGGCAAGGAGTTGGCAGCCAAGAGCCAGGGTCGGCTCACGGTCAAGTTCTACCCCGGCGGCATCTCGGGCGACGAACCCGACATGCTGAAGAAAATCCGCTTCGGCCAGCTGCAGGGGGCGGCCCTGTCGGGCCATGGCATCGGGGAGATTTTTCCGCCTGCGCGCATTCTCGAAACGCCCTTCCTGTTTCGCGACCACGCCGAGATCGACGCCGTGCGCGCCAAAATCCAGCCGGCGATCGACGCCGGGTTCCGCAACAACCGCTACGAGCTGGTCGCCTGGATGGAAGTCGGCAACATCCATTTCTTTTCGACCAAGCCACTGGCGAACATGGACGAACTCGGACGCCGCCGCATCTGGCAATGGCAGGGGGACCGCTTCATCGATGCGTTTTTCAGCGCCAACGGCTGGTCGCCCGTGGCCTTGCCGATCACCGAGGTTTACACCGGCCTCTCGACCGGACTTGTCGATACCGTGGTGAGCACGCCGCTCGCCAGCATTGCGCTGCAATGGGCGGGCAAGACGCCCTACATGAGCACCCAGCCGATGGCGACGGGGATCGGCGCGGTGGTGGTGTCGGACAAGTTCTACGCCGGGCTGCCGCCCGATCTGCAGGCGCTGCTGAAAAGCACCGGCGTGCCGCTTTCGCAAAGACTGATTGCCGACACCCGGCGCGACGACCTGAAATCGCTCGCGGTGCTGGCAAAGCGCGCCCAGCCGATGGCGGGCCTGCAAAAAGTCGATCTTGCCGAGCAGGCCGTGCGCTCCCGCAAGACTGTCAGTACGCTGGAAGCCAGAAACTACCTTTCAGTCGACCTCAACCGGCAGGTGGACGCCGCACTCGCCGGTTATCGCAGCGGCAGGAAATAAAGTGACGGTGTTGCGTGCCTGTCGCTGGCTGGAACAGGCCCTGACCCGGATCGAGCTTGGTGCGGCGCTGCTCGCATTCGCCGCCATGCTAACGCTGTCGGCGGCCGACATCATCGGGCGCAATCTGTTCAACGCGACCTTGCCCGGTAGCGATCTCGTGCTGCGTCAGTTGGTACTGTGGGTGGCGCTGCCCGGCGCCGCCCTTGCGGTCGCCGCCCAACGCCATCTGCATCTCGATCCTGCCAACTTGGCGGCGCGTCCGTGCTGGCAGAAGTGGACCGCGATACCCTTCAACCTTGCCGCGGCGCTCGTCTGCGCGCTGCTCACGAAGGCGGCGTGGGCATACTGGCAGGATGAATGGCACTACCAATCGAGCGAGGCCGTCTGGCTGGCCTGGATGGGGCTGATCCTGCCCGTGGCGTTCGGCCTGCTGACATTGCACTTCCTTTTGCGCGCCGTGCTCGCGAACCAGGAGCAAGCGGCGTGACGACTCCGCTCTTCGTCGTGCTGGCCCTGATCGGCATGCCGCTTTTCATCGTGCTGGGTGCGGCGGCGCTGACGGCAACGCGCGCGGCCCAGCTCGACCCGGCGCTCTTGATGGTCGAGTTCGCCCGGCTCGCGGCGTCGCCGAATCTGGTCGCCATTCCGCTTTTCGTGCTGGCCGGGGCGACGCTGGGGCAGGGCGGTGCGCCGCGGCGGCTGGTGCGTTTTTTCAACGCACTGCTGGGCTGGATGCCGTCAGGTCTCGCCTGGGTCGTGACGGTGACGTGCATGGTGTTCACGGCGTTTTCCGGGGCTTCAGGCGTCACCATCCTGGCGCTTGGTGGGCTGCTGTATCCGATGCTGAAACGCGAGCATTACCCGGAAAAATTCGCGCTCGGCCTCATCACTTCCGGCGGCTCGATGGGGCTGCTGTTGCCCCCCAGTCTGGCGGTGCTGCTGTATGGCGTGGTGGCGCAGGTCGATATCGGCGATCTGTTCGTCGCCGGCCTGCTGCCGACCCTGTTGCTGTTCGTGATGGTGGTGGCCTATTCCCTGTTGCGCGGCACGCGCAGCGCGCCACGCCATCGTTTTCAGGTGCGCGAACTCGCCGCCGCGGCACGTGCGGGCTGGGCCGATCTTTTGCTGCCCGTGGGCGTGATCGGCGGGCTGGCGGGCGGGTTCCTCACCGTCGCCGAACTCGCTGCATGCGCTGCGTTGTATGCGCTCGCGCTCGAAACGCTGATCCACCGGGAAATTGGCGTGAAAGCGCTGGTATGGGTTGTATACGAAGCCGCGACCCTGGTGGGCAGCCTCTTCATCATTCTGGGATTGAGTTTGGGTCTCACCAATCTGCTGATCGACGCGCAGGTTCCGATGCACTTGCTCGATTGGGTCCAGGCCCAGGTCACCAGCCCACTCGAATTCCTGATGTGGATGAATCTCGCCCTGCTGGCGGTCGGCTGCATGATGGATATTTTTTCCGCCATCGTCATCGTCACGCCGCTGCTGCTGCCTCTGGCGATGCACTTCGGTATCCACCCGGTGCATCTGGGCATCGTCATCCTGGCCAACCTGGAGATTGGCTATCTCACCCCGCCGGTGGGGATCAACCTCTTCCTCGCCAGCCAGCGCTTCAAACAGCCCGTGCTCGCGGTGTTCCGCGCGACGCTGCCGTTTCTTGTGCTGCTGCTCGTCTGGCTGCTGCTGCTGACGTATATCCCGGCACTGAGCCTGTGGCGCGCCGCTTAGGTGGCGCTTAACGTCTGACGGCTGCCCAGCCAGCGCTCGGCATGGCGGGCGGCGATCTCGGGGTGCGATTCGAGGCAGCGTTGGGCGTAGTCGCGAGCCCGTTCCAGCAGCGCGATGTCGCGTTCGAGGTCGGCGAAGCGCAGCATCGGCAAGCCGCTCTGGCGGTGCCCCAATAATTCTCCCGGCCCGCGCAGAAGCAGGTCCTGTCGCGCTATCTCGAAGCCGTCGGTGAGTTCGAAGATCACCTTGAGCCGCGCGCGCGCCAGTTCGGACAGCGGCGTTTCGAACAACAGCACGCACACCGATTCGCGGCTGCCGCGCCCGACGCGTCCTCGCAATTGGTGCAACTGCGCCAGCCCCATGCGCTCGGCATGCTCGATCACCATCAGCGCGGCATTGGGCACGTCGACGCCGACCTCGATCACGGTGGTGGCCACCAGCAGGTCGATTTCGTGCGCCTGGAATGCGGCCATCACCGCCTGCTTCTCGTCCGGCTTCAGCCGTCCGTGCACCAGACCGATCTTCAGGTCGGGCAGCTGTTCGGTCAGGGTCGCATGGGTGTCCTGCGCGGTCTGCAACTGCAGCTTCTCCGATTCCTCGATCAGCGGGCACACCCAGTAAGCCTGGCCGCCGGCGAGGCAGGCGTCCGTCACGCGTGCCAGCACGTCGTCGCGGCGCGCGGCGCTGACCAGTTTCGTGACGATGGGCGAGCGGCCGGGCGGCAGTTCGTCGATCACCGAGACGTCGAGGTCGGCAAAAAAACTCATCGCCAGGGTGCGCGGAATCGGTGTCGCGCTCATCATCAGCTGGTGCGGTTCGCTGCCTTTCTGCATCAGCGCCAGCCGCTGGCCGACGCCGAAGCGGTGCTGCTCGTCGACCACCGCCACGCCCAGTCGCTGGAAGCTGCCGGCTTCCTGGAACAGCGCGTGGGTGCCGAATGCGAGGTCGGCTTCGCCTGCTGCAATCGCCTGCCAGGCGGCGGTGCGCTCGGCCTTGCGCTGGCTGCCTGATACCCAGGCGCAGCGCACGCCCAGTGCCGACAAGGGGGGCGCCAGCTTGCGGTAGTGCTGCTCGGCAAGGATCTCGGTAGGCGCCATGAAGGCGGCCTGGAAACCGTTTTCGATCGCCTGCAGACAGGCCAGCGCCGCCACCACGGTCTTGCCGCTGCCGACGTCGCCCTGCAGCAGGCGGCGCATCGGGTGCGGCTCGCCGAGATCGGTGCTGATTTCCTGCCAGGCGCGCGCCTGCGCGGTAGTCAATTCAAACGGCAGCGCGGCGGCAAAGGCGGCGGTCAGTTGCTTCCGGGGCGGCAAGGGGAGGGCAGTGCGCGATTTGCGTTGCTTGCGCGCGGTGGCCAGCGATAGCTGCTGCGCCAGCAGTTCGTCGAATGCCAGCCGCTGCCACGCGGGGTGCTGACGTGATTCGAGTTCGGCCAGCGCGCACTCCAGCGGCGGCTGATGCAGCAGGCGGATGCTGGCTTCCAGCTCGGGCAGCCCGAGCTCGGCCAGCCACGCGGCGGGCAGGGTGTCGGGAATCGGCGCTGCCAATGCGCGTTCGACCACACGGCGCAAGGTGGCCTGGCCAAGGCCTGCAGTGGTGGGGTATACCGGGGTCAGCTGCGTCGGCAGTGGCGTGGCATCGTCGGCTTTGACGAAGCGCGGATGCACCATCTCCAGCCCCAGAAAGCCGCCGCGCACCTCGCCGTTGAAACGGAAGGAGCCGCCCGGCTGAAACAGCTTCAAGTGACTGGGATAAAAATTCAGGAAACGGATGCCGAGCACGCCGCCAGCGTCCTCCACCGTCACCGTCAGCATGCGGCGCGGCCGGTAGGCGACGCTGGCCTCGCGCACCACCGCCTGAACCTGCGCCGTCTGTCCAGGCAGCAGGTCGCGGATCGGCGTGAGGCGGGTCTCGTCTTCCCAGCGCAGCGGCATATGCAACACCAGGTCGGCGTCGCGGGTGAGTCCCAGCTTGGCGAGTTTGGCGGCGAGCGCCGGACTGACCGGAAAGGAAAACGGCGAAGCCGCTTTCAAGGCAGCAATTTAACCGGTCACCATCACGGCGTCGGCCTCGACCAGCGCGCCGCGCGGCAACGCTGCCACGCCGACCGCGGCGCGCGCCGGGTAGGGCGCCGTGAAATATTGCGCCATGATTTCGTTGACCTTGGGGAAGTGACCGAGATCGGTGAGGAAGACGTTGAGCTTCACCACGTCGGCCAGCGAACCGCTCGCGGCGGTGGCCACTGCGGACAGGTTCTTGAACACCTGGTGGATCTGCGCGTCGATGCCGTCGACCAGTTGCATGGCCGCGGGGTCGAGGCCGATCTGCCCCGACAGGTAGACGGTGTGGTCAACCCGCACGGCCTGCGAATAGGTTCCGATCGCGGCCGGCGCGTCGGCGGTCTGGATGATGCTTTTGTTCATGCTGAATCCTGAGTCTGCTAACGAATTACTGGGTTTGTGCGGCGCGGCCGTCCTTCTTGCCCTTGATGCGGAAAATCCGCACCACGTCGGGCAGCATGCGCAGGCCGCGCATCACGCGTGCGAGGTGCATGCGGTTCTCCACCTGCACGGTGAAGAACAGCACGGTGTAGGGGCTGCCGTCTTCCTCTTCCATCGAAACGTTGCCGATGTTGGAACCGTGTTCGGCGATCGCGGCCGCAACCTTGGCCAGCACGCCGCGCTGGTTGCCGACGACGACCTTGATCGAGACGTCGAACATGTGGCCGGGCTCGGCCTCCCATTCCACGTCCAGCCACTTGTCGGGGTCGGTGCGGAAGGCGCGGATCGACGGACAGTCGTGGGTGTGGATGATGAGGCCGCGATCCTTGTGGATGAAACCGAGAATCGGGTCGCCGGGAATCGGGTGGCAGCACTGCGCCAGTTCGACCGCGATGCCTTCGGTGCCGCGGATGCTGATGGCGTGAGGATGCGCCGGCTCGCCGGTTTTTTCGCCTTGAACCTGCAGCAGTTGGTGCGCCACCACCAGCGGCAATTTGCCGCCCAGGCCGATGGCCGCGAACAGCTCCTCCCGGGTTTGCATACCGTAATCCTTGAGCAGACGCTCCCACACCGCAGGATCGGGTTCCACCGCTTCGGGGTGGAGCGCCGCGATGGCGTTGTTGAGCAGGCGCTCGCCGAGCGACGCCGCTTCTTCCACCCGCGTATTGCGCAGGTAGTTGCGGATGTGCGAGCGCGCCTTGCCGGTGACGACAAAATTGAGCCAGGCCGCATTAGGACTGGCGTTGGATGCCGTGAGGATTTCGACGTGGTCGCCGTTGCGCAGTTGGGTGCGCAAGGGCATCAGTTCGTAGTTGATTTTCACCGCCACGCAGTGGCGGCCGACATCGGTGTGGACCGCAAACGCAAAGTCGACCGCCGTGGCGCCGCGCGGCAGAGCCATGATCTTGCCTTTTGGCGTGAACACATAGACTTCGTCGGGGAACAGGTCGACCTTGATGTGCTCGAGGAATTCCGGCGAATCGCCGTGGTCGGCGTGGATGTCGAGCAGCGACTGCAGCCAGCGATGGGTGCGCGTCTGCACGTCGTTCAGCGCCGTGTCCGCCGACTTGTACATCCAGTGAGAAGCCACGCCCGACTCGGCCAGCCGGTTCATGTCGGTGGTGCGGATCTGGATCTCGATCGGGGTGCCGTTGGGGCCGAACAGGATCGAGTGCAGCGACTGATAGCCGTTGGCCTTGGGGATCGCGATGTAGTCCTTGAACTTGCCGGGGATCGGTTTGTATAGCGCATGCAGCGCGCCGAGCGCCAGATAGCAGGTCGGCTGGTCGCGCACCACCACGCGGAAGCCGTAGATGTCGAACACTTCGGAGAACGCCAGGTTCTTTTCCTGCATCTTGCGGTAGATGCTGTAGAGGTGTTTCTCGCGGCCGGTGATGGAGGCCTCGATCTTGCACTGATCGAGCTTGTCCTGCAGCGCGACCTTGACCTTGTCGACCAGTTCGCGGCGGTTGCCGCGTGCCGCCTTCACCGCCTTGGACAGCACCTGGTAGCGGTTGGGGTGGCTGTAGCGGAAGCCGAGGTCTTCCAGTTCCTGGTAGACCGAATGCAGCCCCAGCCGGTTGGCGATGGGGGCGTAGATCTCCAGCGTTTCGGTGGCGATGCGGCGGCGTTTCTCGGCCGGCATCGCGCCCATGGTGTGCATGTTGTGCAGGCGGTCGGCCAGCTTGACCAGGATCACGCGTACGTCCTGCGCCATCGCCAGCAGCATCTTGCGGAAGTTCTCCGCCTGCGCGTGCTGCTCCGAGGCGAACGCCAGCTTGTCGAGCTTGGACACGCCCTCGACCAGCAGCGCCACCGCCTTGCCGAAGCGCGCCTCGATTTCGTTCGCGGTGGCCGGGGTGTCCTCCACCACGTCATGCAGCAGCGCGGCGCACAGGGTCTGCGCGTCGAGATGCCAGCCGGCGAGGATGCCGGCGACGGCAAGCGGGTGGGAAATGTAGGGTTCGCCGCTTTTGCGGAACTGCCCTTCGTGGGCATTGCGGCTGAACTCGTAGGCCTGCTCGATCTGGCCGACTTCGTCAGCGGACAGGTAGGCCAGGACCGGGCGCAGCGATTCGAATTCGTGTGTCATCGCCGGCGCGCGGTGGGCGTGCGCCGGTTGACGTGGGGAGGAATGCTCAGGCACGGCCCCGGTTGAGGATTTCACGGCCGACCTTGCCCGCGGCGATTTCGCGCAATGCGGTAACGATGGGTTTGTCCTTCGATTCGACCATGGGCTGCGAGCCCTGGGCCAGCTGGCGCGCGCGGTAGGTTACGGCGAGGGTGAGCTCGAACCGGTTGGGGAACATCTCAAGGCAATCATCAACGGTTATACGGGCCATGCGGATACTCCTGCTTCAGGGGGCGCGGGTGCGCTTAGATACGTCGGAATTCCTCGAACAGCGCGGTGTGCCGCTTGAACTGGCGTGCTGCTTCGAGGCGAATGCTGCGGGTGATGGCGACCAGGTCCTGCAGGGCGTGATCGAAATCATCATTGACGATTATATAGTCGAACGCCTCGGCGTGAGCGACATCGTGGGCAGCTGCGGCCAGCCGGCGCTCGATCACCTCGTCGCTGTCCTGGCCGCGCCCGGCCAGACGGGTGCGCAGCGCGCTGAACGACGGCGGCAGAATGAAAATCGACGCGGATTGCGGAAAATGCTGCCCGACCTGCTCCGCGCCCTGCCAGTCGATCTCCAGCAGGATGTCGTGGCCGGCGTTGAGGTCGCGGCCGATGCTGCCTTTCGAGGTGCCGTAGAAGTTGCCGTACACCTCGGCGTGCTCGAGAAACTCGCCTTCGGCCAGCATGATTTCGAAGCGTTCGCGGTTGACGAAATGGTAGTCGCGGCCGTCGGTTTCGCCAGGGCGCGGTGCGCGCGTGGTGTAGGAGACCGAGAGGCGGATCGCCGGGTCGGCTTTCAGCAACGCCTTGACCAGACTGGTCTTGCCGGCGCCGGAGGGCGCGCTGACGATGTAAAGCACGCCTTCGCTGGGGGAGGGGGTCATGGTTGGTCCGTTCCTGTTGTCATTCAATATTTTGCACCTGTTCGCGCATCTGCTCGATCAGCACCTTGAGTTCGAGCGAAACGCGCGAGGTTTCCACCGCCACCGATTTCGAGCCCAGGGTATTGGCCTCGCGGTGCAGCTCCTGCATCAGGAAATCGAGGCGCTTGCCGACCGCGCCGCGCTGGTCGAGCACGCGGCGCACCTCGGCAAAATGGGTGGTCAGCCGCGAGCATTCCTCGTCGATGTCGGCTTTTTGCGCCGCCAGCGCGACTTCCTGGGCCAGCCGCTCGTATCCGGCCTCACCCAACGCGTCGCGCAGGCGTTCCGCCAGTTTCTCGCGCTGCGCGGCGGCCAGCGCGGGCAACAGCGGCTGCAGGCCTGCCACCTGCGCTTCGGCGGCGGCGAGCCGGTCGAGAATGTGCTGTTTCAGTTTGGCGCCCTCGCGCTGGCGGCTCTCGACCAGTTCGTCCAGCGTCTCGCGCACGGCTGCCAGCGCTGCCTCGTTCAGCGCATCCTGCGACAGCGCGGCGGTCTGCACGGCGCCAGGCCAGCGCAGGATCTCGTTGACGGAGAGCGGGGCGCTGCCCGGCAGGCGCTGCAACACGTCGGTCTGCCAGGACGTCAGGCGCTCAAGAATGCCCGGATTCAAGCCGTTATCCAGCGTGGCGGCTGGAAGCATGGTCAGGCTGATGCGACACTCCACCTTGCCGCGCGCAAGGCGTTGATTGATCAGTTCGCGCAGTTGCGGCTCCAGTGAACGAAATTCGTCGGCCAGGCGAAAATGCAGCTCCAGAAAGCGCTGATTCACGCTACGCAGGTCGATGTTGACGCTGGCATGGTCGAGGTTGAGGCTGCGGGCGGCGAACCCGGTCATGCTGGCTGTCATGAGTAGTCTTTTGTGGTTTATGAATAACGATTGCCGGTGCTAAACCGGCGTAAGCTTTTACGGCATGGCCGATTAACAGGCAAAGATAATAGACGTTCGACTATGGCGACTCAACCCAACCAGGCGCTTCCCAACGGCTACCGGCTCAACGAATACACCATCGTGCGCAAGATCGGCGGCGGTGGCTTCAGCATGGTCTATCTGGCGCGTGACGACAACAACCAGTCGGTGGCGATCAAGGAATACCTGCCGGGCGCGCTGGTGCTGCGTACCGAAGGCTCGGTCATAGTGCAGGCCAGTTCGACCGAGAACAACAATATCTTCCGCCATGGCATGAAGTGTTTTTTCGAGGAAGGGCGGGCGCTCGCGCGCATCGACCACCCCAACGTCATCCGCGTGACCAACTTCTTCCGCGCCAACGACACCGTCTACATGGTGATGCGCTTCGAGCGCGGCAAAACCCTGCAGCAGCACATCCAGGCCAATCGCGGCACCATCCGCGAGAGTTTCATCCGGCGCGTATTCGCGCAGTTGATGAACGGCCTGCGCGAGGTCCACACACACAAGCTGCTCCATCTGGATATCAAGCCGTCCAACCTGTATATCCGCCTGGACGGTTCGCCGGTGCTGATCGACTTCGGCGCGGCGCGGCAGACCCTCACCCAGGAAGAGAGCAAGCTGCAACCGATGTACACGCCCGGCTTCGCCGCCCCCGAGCAGTATCACAACCGCGAACGGCTGGGGCCGTGGACCGATGTCTACAGCGTCGGCGCGAGCCTGTATGCCTGCCTGGCGGGCTACCCGCCGCAGGCGGCGGATGCGCGCCTGCTCAACGACAAACTGGTGCCGGCAACGGTGAATTGGCGGGGGGCCTACTCCGACCAGCTGCTGGAAACCATCGACCACTGCTTGAAGCTCAACTACATGGAACGCCCGCAAAGCGTGTTCAGCCTGCAAAAGGTCCTGATGGATCGCACTGCGATGGCGCCGCCCCGTTCTTCGTTGCTTTCCAGCATCAAACGCTCACTGAACCGCGAATTGTTCTAAAGTATCGCCATGAAATTCACCATTTATCAGGCGTCGCGTCAGGGCGGGCGCAAGAACAACCAGGATCGGGTGGCCTACTCCTATAGCCGCGAAGCGCTGCTGATGGTGGTGGCCGACGGCATGGGCGGCCACATGCACGGCGAAATCGCCGCACAGATCGCGGTGCAGACTCTGACCGACCAGTTCCAGAAAATGGCCAAGCCGCGTCTGGACGACCCGATGGCCTTCCTGGCCGACACGACCGAACGTGCGCACTATGCGATCAACGATTACGCGGTCGAACAGGATCTGCTGGAAATTCCCCACACCACGGTCGTCGCCGCCGTGGTACAGGACAACACCGCCTACTGGGCGCATGTGGGGGATTCGCGGCTCTACCTGTTCAGCGACGGCAGCCTGATCGCGCGCACCGAAGACCACACCGCAGTGGCTCAGTTGGTGCGCAACGGCATCATCAGCGAAGAAGAGGCCGGCCACCACCCCGAACGCAACAAGGTGTCCAACTGCCTGGGCGGCTATGTTGCCCCGCAGGTGGAATGCAACGCGCCGATTCCGCTGCACGACGCCGATACCATGCTGCTGTGCACCGACGGCATCTGGGGCATGATCAGCATTCCCGAAGTATCCGCCCTGCTGCATGCCTACACGCTGGAGGACGCGGTGCGGCACCTGATGGATCACGCCGAATTCCGCGGTGGCGAGCACGGCGACAACCTCAGCCTCATTGCCATGACCTGGGGCGATGCGCGCATGCCGAGCAAGGATTCCATCTCCACCCTGGCGCTGCCGGACGGTGGCGTCACCACCCAGATCAACACGATGCGTTCCGTATCCGGCACGCCGGCGGTGTCGGACGACGAGATCGAACGCGCCATCGCTGAAATCCAGCAGGCCATCCAGAAAATCTCCGCCAAATAGACGGCAGCCCGGCGGCGGCGGCGGCGCGGTAAAACGCGCCCGGCAGGCTTGGCGCGGTAAAATCGCGCTTTCCCTTTCCTGATCGTCGCCATGTCTGCCATTTCCCGTCCCAGCGGCCGCGCCCCTGACGCGCTGCGACCCCTGTCGTTCACCCGCCAGTTCACCAAGCACGCCGAAGGGTCGGTGCTCGTCGTCATGGGCGATACCCGGGTGCTGTGCACCGCCAGCGTGCTCGACAAGCTGCCGCCGCACAAGAAAGGCAGCGGCGAAGGCTGGGTGACGGCCGAATACGGCATGCTGCCGCGCTCCACCCACACCCGCAGCGACCGTGAGGCCGCGCGCGGCAAGCAGTCCGGCCGCACCCAGGAGATCCAGCGCCTGATCGGGCGCAGCCTGCGCGCTGTGGTCGACCTGAAGAAACTGGGCGAACGCACCCTGCACATCGACTGCGACGTCCTGCAGGCCGACGGCGGCACCCGCTGCGCCAGTATCTGCGGCGCCTATGTCGCGGTGGCCGACGCCATCGCCTGGCTCGTGCGCGAGGGCAAGCTCGCCGAAACGCCGCTTGCCGACAGCATCGCCGCCGTCTCCGTCGGCGTCTATCAGGGCCAGCCGGTGCTCGATCTCGATTACATCGAGGATTCCGACTGCGACACCGACATGAACGTGGTGATGACCGGCAGGGGCGGCATTGTCGAAGTGCAGGGTACCGCCGAAGGCACGCCGTTTTCCCGCGCCACCCTGGAGGCACTGCTCGACCTGGCGACGGCAGGCATCGGCCAGATCACCGCAGCGCAGCGGGCAGCATTGAAAGCGAATTGATCCGCGAAGGGCGCGAAGAAGCGCGAAGTTGAAATCAGGTTTTCTTCGCGACCCTTCGCGTCCTTCGCGGATGAACATCAAAGGGAAATCCATGGAAAAACTCGTCATCGCCTCCGGCAACGCCGGCAAGCTGCGCGAAATCGCACGCATTCTCGAACCGCTCGCCATCGTCGCTGCGCCGCAGTCCGATTTCGGCGTGCCTGAATGCCCGGAGCCGCACGTCACCTTCGTCGAGAACTGCCTCGCCAAGGCGCGCCACGCCAGCGCGCACACCGGACTGCCGGCGCTGGCTGACGATTCCGGCATCTGCGTCGAAGCCCTGAACGGCGCCCCCGGCGTGTATTCCGCGCGCTATGCCGGCGAGCCGAAATCCGATGCGCGCAACAACGACAAGCTTATCGCCGCTCTTGCGGGGCAGACCAACCGCCGCGCGCACTACTACTGCGTGATGGTGCTGGTGCGCTACGCCGACGACCCCGAGCCGCTGATCGCCGAGGGCCGCTGGTTCGGCGAAATCATCGACACGCCGCGCGGCGAGAACGGCTTCGGCTACGATCCGTTTTTCCTCGTTCCCCAGTTTGGAAAAACCGGCGCCGAGCTCGGCGAGGACGAGAAGAACGCCGTTTCGCATCGCGGCCAGGCGCTGCGCGAACTGGCCGACAAGCTGAAGCGGCTTGGCTGAGTCCGTCGTCCATTTCCACAACGGCGGCCTGACGGTCCAGCCGCCGCTGTCGCTCTACATCCACCTGCCATGGTGCGTGAAGAAGTGCCCGTATTGCGACTTCAATTCGCATGCCGCGCAGACCCTTCCCGAAGCGGCCTACATCGATGCGCTGCTGCTCGACCTGGAGCGCGCGCTGCCCGACATCTGGGGGCGCAGGATCCAGACCGTGTTCTTCGGCGGCGGCACGCCCAGCCTGTTTTCGGCGGAGGGCATCGACCGCATCCTGACCGGCGTGCGCACGCTGACCCAACTTGTACCCGGCGCCGAGATCACCCTGGAAGCCAACCCCGGGACGGTGGAAGCGGCCAAATTCGCCGGCTTCCGCGAAGCGGGGGTGACCCGAGTGTCGCTCGGCATCCAGAGCTTCAACCCGCGTCATCTGCAGGCGCTCGGGCGCATCCACGACGATCGCGAAGCGCGCCGCGCCGCCGAACTCGCCGCCACCCATTTCGACACCTTCAACCTCGACCTGATGTTCGCCCTGCCGGGGCAGACGCTGGCCGAGGCGATGATGGATCTCGACACTGCGCTGACATTCCGGCCGCCGCACCTCTCGGCCTACCACCTCACGCTCGAACCCAATACGCCGTTCGGCCACAGCGCGCCGCCCAACCTGCCGGACGACGACCTGGCCGCCGACATGCAGTTGGCGATCGAGGCGCGATTGATGGAGGCGGGCATGCAGCACTACGAAACCTCGGCCTACGCGCGGCCGCATCACGCCAGCCGCCACAACCTCAACTACTGGCAGTTCGGCGATTACCTCGGCATCGGTGCCGGCGCGCATTCCAAGCTCAGCTTTCACGACCGCATCGTGCGGCAGATGCGTACCAAGCATCCGCAGCAGTACATGGACGCGGTGAAGCAGGACGCGCATATCGCCGACACCCGCCCCCTCACGCGCGCCGACCTGCCGTTCGAATTCATGATGAACGCGCTGCGGCTGACCGAAGGCGTGCCCGCCGCGCTGTTCGAGGAACGCACGGGCCTGCCGCTGATCGTCTGCGCGGCTGCGCTCGAGCGGGCGCGCGGCCTGGGCTTGCTGGAAGCCGATCCTGTCCGGCTCAGGCCGACGGTGCAGGGGCAGCATTTTCTGAATGATTTGCTGGCGCTGTTTTTGCCGGATTAGACGAGGCCGAGCCATGTCGGCCGGACGGCGCCGGGCGCGTGCGCATGAATCACCAGCAAAGCGTGTTGTTTGGGTAAAATTCGCCAGTTTTTTCAGTTATGCGGACAGAGCCTTTCGCCGAGCTGCCGTCATCCGAGGAAAGTCTCATGTCGTACGATTCCATACCCTCCGGCCCTGCCGAACACCGCTGTGATGTCCTGGTGATTGGCGGTGGCCCCGCCGGCTCGACTGCCGCCGCGCTGCTGGCGGAAAAGGGTCACCGGGTCACCCTGCTGGAGAAGGCGCACCACCCGCGTTTCCACATCGGCGAATCCCTGCTGCCGGCCAACCTGCCCCTGTTCGAGAAGCTGGGCGTACGCGCCGAGGTGGAGGCCATCGGCATGCAGAAGTGGGGGGCGGAATTCATCTCTCCCTGGCACGAACACCGCCAGACCTTCGAATTTGCCGACGCCTGGGACAAGTCGATGCCGCTTGCCTACCAGGTGCGCCGTTCCGAGTTCGACGAGATCCTGATTCGCAATGCCGCGCGCAAAGGCGCCAACGTCATCGAAGGCTGCCGTGTGCGCGACGTGGAATTCCTGCGGAACGACGAAGGCGCCATCGTGCGGGCGGAACACGACGACGGGCGCAGCGAGACCTGGCAATGCCGGTTCCTCATCGACGCCTCCGGCCGCGACACCTTCCTCGGCAACCGCCTCAAGGCCAAGCAGCGCAACCCCAGACACAACAGTGCTGCGCTCTACGGCCATTTCACGGGCGCCCAACGCAATGCGGGCCATAAAGAGGGCCACATCAGTCTGTTCTGGTTCGAGCATGGCTGGTTCTGGTTCATCCCCCTCGCCGACGGCACCACCAGCGTCGGCGCTGTGATCTGGCCGGCCCACCTGAAAACCCGCAAGAAACCGGTACGCGACTTTTTCCTCGACCTCATCGCCCAATGCCCCGTCCTGGCGGCGCGGCTGAAGGATGCCGAACTCGTCTCGGACGTTGAAGCCACCGGCAACTTTTCCTATACCTGCGACCGCAGTCACGGCGCCAACTACCTGCTGCTGGGCGACGCCTATGCCTTCATCGACCCGGTCTTTTCGTCCGGCGTCATGCTGGCGATGAACAGCGCCTTCGTCGGCGCCGAGGCGGTCGACACCTGTCTGCGCCAGCCGGACCAGGCGGCGCTGGCACTCAGGCATTTCGACCAGGCGATGAAGCACGGGCCGAAGGAATTCTCCTGGTTCATCTACCGGATCACCAACCCCACCATGCGCGACCTGTTCATGTCGCCGCGCAACTACTTCCGGGTCAGGGAGGCGCTGCTGTCGGTGCTGGCCGGCGACATCTTCGGCAGGACGCCCATCTGGCGTTCGCTCTTGGCATTCAAGGCGATCTATTACCTCACCTCGCTGGCCAAGCTGAAGCGCACGATCACGGCGTGGAAGCTGCGCAAGTTGAATATCCGCTATGTCGAAGAGGCGGAAGGGGCCGGCAGCCGATGATGCCCGCGGAAGCGATGCTGCGGCTGGAGGTTCTGCCCGCGTCCCGCCTTGTCCGACTGGCCGGCGACGAACGCGGCGGGGTGCTGGGCGGCGCCTGCTTTTCGCATCCGGCCTGCCCGCCCGATATCGCGGATTTTCCTGTCCTGGCCGTGGACATGGACCTGCCGCCCGGGGAAGAGGCGATCTGTGAGGTCTGGCATAGCCGTGAGCCGCTGCAATCCGGCCAGCATGGCCCCATCCGCTATCGTCATGGCGACACGCTGCTGTTCGGCTGCCTGAGCCTGGACGAATCCGCCGTGGCGGCCCTCAACGATGCGCGTGCGCCTCTGCAGGCCGCGACGGAATCCGCCTACCAGGCCATCTTCGCGTTGCTGGACGCCCGCGGTTATCACGCCATCCTGCGCTTCTGGAACTATTTCCCCGCGATCAACCGGGAAAGCCACAGCATGGAGCGCTATCGCCAGTTCAACATCGGCCGCCAGGATGCCTTCCTGGCCCATGGCCGCTCGGTCGTCGACAGGGTGCCCGCCGCCTGCGCCCTCGGCTCCGCCGCGGGTGGCCTGCACATCGCCTTCCTGGCGGCGCGGGCGGACGTGATCGGCGTCGAGAACCCGCGCCAGCTCAGCGCCTATCACTACCCCAGCCAGTATGGACCGCGCAGCCCGACCTTCGCGCGCGCAGGCCTGGTCAAACTGGGGGGGCGTGACATGCTGTTCATCTCCGGTACCGCCAGCATCGTCGGTCACCAGACGCTACACCACGGCGATGTGGCAGCGCAGACGCGGGAATGCCTGAACAACATCGCGGCCATCGTCGCCGAGGCCAACCGCCAGGCCCCGGACGCCGGTTTTCGCCTCGATACGCTTGCCTACAAGGTCTATGTCCGACATCCTGAAGACATGGACACGGTCCGTCGCGAAATGGCGCAGTTCATCGGCGGCGCGGTGTCGGCCGTCTTCCTGCAGGCCGACGTGTGCCGTGCCGACCTGCAGGTCGAAATCGAGGCCTCGGGCGGCCATGCCATCGGTCCCGCTTAAACGGGTTTTTTCATTCGGGAACATGCCATGTCTTTCCACCGTCGCCTGACCCTCGCCGTCCTGTTGTTCACCGGCATTTCAGCCGGCCACGCCTGCGCTGCCGAGAAACCCCTGTGGGAACTGGGCATCGGCATGAGTGCCCTGTCCTTCCCTGACTATCGTGGTTCGGACCAGTCCAGCGTCTACGCCATTCCCTTTCCCTATCTGGTCTATCGCGGCACCTTCCTGAAGGCGGACCGGGACGGCATCCGTGGCACCTTCTTCGGCAGCGACCGCATCGAACTCAGTGTCAGCGTCGGCGCCTCGCTGCCGGTGAACAGCGACGACAACCAGGCCCGGCAGGGCATGCCCGACCTGCATCCGACGGTGGAGATCGGTCCCTCGCTCGACCTCAATCTGTGGCGCACCCACGACCGGCGCACCACGCTGGACCTGCGCCTGCCGGTCCGAACTGCCGTCACCGTGGCAGACGGGATGCACGACATCGGCTGGGTGTTCTCGCCGCGCCTCAACCTCGACATCACGGATGTCGCGGGGCTGGCTGGATGGAATATGGGGCTGCTCGCCGGTCCCATGGTGGGATCGGAGCGCAACCATGAGTATTTCTATTCGGTGGCGCCGCAATACGCCACCCCCGACCGTCCGGCCTTCAATGCCAAGGGGGGCTACGCCGGTAGCCAGGTCCTGATGTCGATGTCGAAGCGCTATCCGAAATATTGGCTGGGTGCGTTTGTCCGCTGGGACAGCCTCAAAGGCGCCGCCTTCGATGACAGCCCGCTGGTCAAGAGCGAGAATTACTTTGCCGCCGGCGTCGGCGTTGCCTGGATCCTCGGCGAGTCGTCCACCCGCGTCGAGGCGGTCGAGTGAACGCAACCCTGCTTTCGCCGTCCAGCCTGCCCCGACGCTGGCTGCACCGGCTCTACGAATATTTTGCGCTGTGGTTCGGTCTGGGGCTGCTCGGCACGATTTCCCTGACCTGGACGCTGTTCGCCGTGCCTCTCTATCACGTCTTGCCGAAGCGTTGGGCCGACCCGGTTGGGCGTTGGGCCGCCACCCTCTGTACGCGCCTCTATCTCGGCGGGCTCGCTCTCATCGGGGCCTGCCGCTTCGACCTTACCGAACTCGATTCCCTGCGCGCAGAAGGCCCGCTGATCATCGCCCCCAACCACCCCTGCCTGCTCGATGCCCTGATGGTCATCTCGCGCCTGCCCAACATGGCCTGCATCATCAAGGCCGACATCTTCGACAACGTCTTCCTCGGCGCCGGCGCCCGCCTGGCCGGCTACATCCGCAACGACGCGCAGCTGAGCATGATCAAGCAAGCCGTCGCCGAGCTGAAAAACGGCAGCCACCTGCTGATCTTCCCCGAAGGCACCCGCACCACCCGCTGGCCGATCAATACCTGCAAGGGCACCACCGCGCTCATCGCCAGCCGGGCCCGTGTGCCGATCCAGACCGTATTCATCGAGACCGACTCGGGCTACCTCGGCAAGGGCTGGCCGCTGTTCCGCCGCCCGACGATGCCGATCACCTACCGCGTCCGCCTCGGCCGCCGCTTCGCGCCGCCGGAAAAAGCCGGAACCTTTACCGAGGACCTGGAGCGCTACTTCATCGATGAGCTGCGCGATGCCCCGCATTTCCTGCCGTCCGACGCACCGCAAGCCACGGGCGCCGGTGCGGCGCGGCAGACCTGATGCATATGAACGTTTCCGCCAGCCACCTGGTGCTGATCCCCAGCTATAACCCGGGCCCCCAGGTCTACGAAACAGTGCGCGCCGCCCGCGCCCAGTGGGCGCCGGTGTGGGTGGTGGTGGACGGCAGCAGCGACGGCACCGCCGCAGGCCTCAAGGACATGGCGGCGAGCGACCCGCAACTGAAGGTGTGGGTGCTGCCCGCAAACGGCGGCAAGGGTGCGGCCGTGCTGCACGGCCTGGACCTCGCCGCGCAGCACGGCTACACCCACGCCCTGACGATGGACTCCGACGGCCAGCACCCGGCCGATCTCATCCCGGCCTTCATGGCCGCCTCGCAACAGGCACCCGGGGCGATGGTCCTCGGCAAGCCGGTATTCGATGCCGATGCCCCCGCGCTGCGCGTGCAGGGCCGCAAGATTTCCAACGGCTGGGCCAATCTGGAAACGCTGTGGGCGGGCATCGGCGATTCGCTCTACGGCTTTCGCGTCTATCCGATCGACCCCCTGCGCCAGGTGATGCGCGGCCAGCGCTGGATGCGCCGCTTCGACTTCGACCCCGAGGCCGTGGTGCGCCTGTGCTGGCGCGGGGTGCGTCCGATCAATCTGCCCGCGCCGGTGAAATACCTGCGTACCGACGAAGGTGGCGTTTCCCACTTCAACTACCTGCGCGACAACACCCTGCTCACCTGGATGCACCTCCGGCTGATGCTGGGTTTCCTGCTGCGCTTGCCGCTTCTGCTGCTGCGGCGCCTGAACCCTCACCGGTCACATACCCCATGAAAAATCCCCCCGATTCGTCCGAGCAAGCGGTGCATGCCCCGCATCCGCCCCTCACCGGCTACTACGCCAGCGAACAGGAGCGGCGCGGCTTCGTCGGCAAGCTGTTCGACCGCACCGCCTCCGACTACGACCGCATTGACCGCCTGCTCGCGCTGGGTAGCGGCCCCTGGTACCGCAACCAGGCGCTGCAGCGAGCCGGGCTCAAACCCGGCATGCGTATCGTCGACATCGGCGTCGGCACCGGCCTGGTGGCGCGCGAAGCCGTCAAACTGGTGGGCGATCCCGCCCTGGTGGTGGGCGTCGACCCCAGCGCCGGCATGATGGCCTGCGCGAACCTGCCGGGCGTCCAGCTCATCGAGGGGCGGGCCGAAGCGATCCCCTTCCCCGATGCCAGCTTCGACTTTCTCAGCATGGGCTACGCGCTGCGCCACATCGGCGATCTATCGGCCGCGTTCAGCGAATTCCATCGCGTCCTCAAGCCCGGCGGCCGCCTGTGCCTGCTCGAGATCACCAAGCCAGAACGCGCCTGGAGCCAGGCGCTGCTCAAGGTCTATATGCGTGGCGTAGTGCCGGTGCTGGCCCGCCTGATCGGCAGCAGCGCCGAGTCGGCCAAGCTGTGGCGCTACTACTGGGACACCATCGAGGCCTGCGTGCCGCCGAGCGGGGTGATCAGTACGCTGGAGAACGCGGGTTTCACCGGCGTGAAACGACATATCGAAACCCGGGCGCTGTCGATTCTGGGGGAGTATCAGGCGGTCAAGCCGGGTTGAGTCGCCGCCGTCGTCTGCACACGTTTCGCGGCGCTGCGCGGCAACGACGAAGACGCCGTTTGCGACCGGCTATAAAAACAGAAAAGAAGAATGGGGTAGTATCAGGCCGCACCCAAACTATTCGGTCGGTGCCCCTAGCAATTTAATGCTCTCACAGGAGAATCCGTATGCCTCTGATTAACTTGGTTATCGTCCTGATCGTGGTGGGCGTGCTGCTTTGGCTCGTCAATACCTACATACCCATGGATCGAAAGATCAAAAACATCCTGAATATCGTCGTCGTCATTGTTGTCGTGATATGGCTGCTGCAGGTTTTCGGCGTGTTGGGATCGATGGACAGCATACGTATCGGCTGACGTATGCTCAAAGGGGGT
>JAIBFA010000015.1 GCA_019459325.1 Thiobacillus sp. | reverse complement strand
CCGCCGGGCTGTCGATGTGGCCGTAGGAGCCGCCGCCGGAGGTGTTGATGACGTTGCCGTGACCCAGGTTCTCGAAGAAGCCGGGCAGACGCAGTGCGTTCATGCCGCCGGAGATGATCGGGGTGGTGGGCTTCATGCCGTACCACTTCTGGAAGTAGACCGGGCCCTGGCACTCGTCGCGCTCGATCATGTAGGCGATCAGCTTGTCCGAATGCTCGCCTTCCATCTTGCCGTAGCCCATGGTGCCCACGTGGATGCCCGAAGCCCCCTGCAGACGGGAGATCTTGGCCAGCACGAATGCGGTGTAGCCACGCTTGGCGGACGGCGAGGTGATCATGCCGTGACCGGCACGGTGGTAGTGCAGGTACTGGTTGGGGTACTGACGGCGGGCGGTGGTGATCATGCCGGGGCCGCCGACGAAACCGTCGACCAGGAAGGCAACCTTGTCCGCATCGGGGCCGAAGGCTTCCAGAATGAAGTCGGCCCGGGCGCACATTTCATAGTGGTCGTCAGCCGTGATGTTGGCGGAGAACAACTTGGCCTGGCCGGTTTCGTCCTGGGCGCGCTTCATCGCGTCGTACACCAGCGGGTAGACCTTTTTGGCCGGGCAGAACACCTGGTTGCCCTGGGGTTCGTCGTTCTTGATGAAGTCGCCGCCCAGCCAGAACTGGTAGGCAGCAGCCGCGAACGGCTCGGGACGCAGACCCAGCTTCGGCTTGATGATGGTGCCGGAGATGTAGCCGCCGTTGACGACCGGACGGCCGAGGATGCGCCACATGTCGGAAATGTCCTTGGACGGGCCGTCGAACAGCTGGATGGCGCGCTCGGGCACATAGAAGTCATGGATCTTGGCGTGCTCGATGTCGCCCATGCCCTGGTTGTTGCCGATCACCAGCGTCAGGAACGACACGATCATCATGCGGCCGTCGGTGATGTTGCGGTCGAACAGGTCGAGCGGGTAGGCGATCCGCATGTCTTCGGTCGCTTCGTCGATGTAATAGACCAGCGCGTCGACGCCCTTGGTGAAGTCGTCGGTGGTGGACACTTCAACGTTGGTGCCCGTGGACGACTCAGCGGCGAAGTGAGCGGCCGCTTCCAGGTAGCCGTAGCCGGCCTTGGGCTTCATCTTGTAGGCGACGAGGATGTGCTTGCCACCCTTGATCAGGTCTTCCTCTTTGAGGCTGAGGTCGGCGTAACGTGCGGATTGATCCATTGCATGACTCCTGCGGTAGATAAACAAAGCGCCAGGAGCGATGCCCCTGAACACGACAGGGGCGGACTATACGCACGAGCTAATATAATTAATATTCAATTGTTATGATCACAGCTATATCTTTTCGCTTATATATCGATGCGCCGACTCACGCTCCGCCAGTTCAGGGTTTTCGAAGCCGTTGCCCGCCACCTCTCCTTTTCCAGGGCGGCCGAGGAATTGCACCTCTCCCAGCCCGCCGTCTCCATGCAGGTGCGGGGAATCGAAGTCATCCTGGGCCTGCCGCTGACCGAACAACTGGGCAGGAAGATCTTTCTCACGGAGGCCGGACGCGAGGTGCTGCACGCCAGCCGCGCCATCACCGCGCGGCTCGACGACCTGCAGTCCAACCTCGCGCAGCTTCAGGGCATCGACAGCGGCCGCCTCAATCTCGCCGTGACCTCGACCGTGAACGCCGTCGCAACCGGCATCCTGGTGCGCTTCCGCGGCCGCCATCCCGGAGTGTCCATCCATCTGGGCGTGTCCAACCGCGAGTCGGTGCTTGAGCAACTGGCCGCCAACCGCATCGATCTCGCCATCATGGGCCAGGTGCCGGACGGGCTGGAGCTTGAAGCCACCCGCATCATGGACAACCCGCTGGTGGCGATCGCCCCGCCCGACCACCCGTTCGCGCAGAAGAAAAAAGTGTCGCTGCGCGACCTGTCATCCGAGTCCTTCCTGGTGCGGGAGGCCGGTTCAGGCACGCGCGCGGCGATGACGCGCTTTTTCGCGGAAAAAGGGCTGGAGCTTCACAGCAGCATGGAAATGAACAGCAACGAGGCGATCAAGCAGGCGGTGCAGGCCGGGCTGGGGCTGGGCATCCTGTCGCTGCAGACGCTGGAAATGGAACTGGCGCTGAAGCGCCTGGCCGTGCTTCAGGTCGAGGGTTTTCCGATCATGCGCCACTGGTACGTCGTCCACCGCGCCGACAAGCGGTTGTCGCCTGCGGCGCAGGCGTTCAAGGAGTTCGTGCTCAAGGATGCAAGCACAGGCATGCCATGGGTCCGTGGTGACTAAGCCGGCCAGCCCAATCGCGTCACGCTTCGGCCGTTCTGGAACGCCACGCTGACGGCACGAACACTTGCGCCCCCCATCGATTCATACGACTTCAGGGGCGCAAAAAATAGATCGCCAGCGCAACCCCGGTGCCCACCACGATTCCCAACTCCACGCTCGGCGCATAGCCCACGCAACCCAGAAATGTCAGCAAGGCTGGGGCTTTGTTGTGCCGACGGGCGTGCACGTCTTGCTTGATCGCACGAACCGGGTGCCCGCGGGGGGCAGTCGGGAAGCGGGGCGGCGTGTTCATGATCAGTCACCTCGAAAAAGCACTCAGGGGGCGCCGCCAATAGGCAGCGCGCGCAGGCCTAGTCGGGCCACACCCGCGGGGGATGCTCGAAAGCGCCCCCGTCGAGGCCACCTGGCTTGACGGCCCGTTCGGCCTTGCGCTGAGCGGGCCGTCGCACAGCCGTCGTGTCAGCGACGGCGGGTGCGGCGTGCCGTTCCTTGACCTTGCGGATACCGCTCGCCAGTTTGTTGGTCGCCTTGTTCATAAACCCGTTATCTCCTTGATGATCGCTTCCAAATCCCGCACCGCACTCGCGCCGCGGCTGCCAAGGCCGTAGACGCTGCGGCCCTCAAGCGCCGCGCTGCGAAACGCCGCGCGGCGCATCAATCCGTTCGTCAGGGCCGGCACGTCAAACTCGGCCAGCGCCTGATGCATCGCGCCCGACAGCGCATTGCGGCTGTCGAGCTGATTGAGCACCATGAACGCGCGCAGGCGAGGATTGCGCACGCGCGTCCCGACCACGGTTGCCGCCATGTCTACGCTCGCCCACAGGTCGAGCGGCGAAGGCTGAACCGGGATCAACACCAGGTCGACCCATTCCATCACCCGACGCAGCGTGTCCGACTGCAAGTGCGGCGGGCAATCCACCAGCACGTAGCGGCAGCTGTCGGCCGCCTGGCCTATGGCCGAGCCGACCTCGGCAGCAACCAGGCCACGCACCGGCGGCAGATCGCCGTCAGCGCCCCCGACCCGAGCCCAGTTTGCGGCCGAGCCCTGCGGATCGGCATCCAGCAGAACGGTCGTGCCGCGTCGATGCAGGCCGGCTGCCAGGTTGACCGCCAGGGTCGTCTTGCCCGTTCCACCTTTCTGATTCGCGACCGCGATGCGGAGGGCGGCCATGACGTCTCAATCCGCCGTCGCCACCAGCAAATCGATCTTCTGCGCCAGCGCGACGATGTCGGGGGTCAGCTTCTTGCCATCGGCATCCAGCGTGACGCTGACATAGGTCTTGCCGAAACTCAGGTTGGGGTAGTGCTGCGCCTCGTCCGCAAGCTTGGCGACACCATCGAGAAAACGCCGGGTCTCGGTATACGAGTCGAATTCGAAGCGCTGGCTCAATGTCGGCGGCAGGTCCTGCCGCTGCCAGCGCGGAATCGGATTGCCTTCCTCAGCCATAGCTTCGCTCCTTTTCATGTAGGGCAGACTCCATCTTGTCCAACTCATCCAGATGCTGCATTTCGTCGCGCAGGATCTGCGCGAACAATGCGTGGTGATCGAAATCGCGTACCCGTGTGCAATAGGCCGCCGCTTCCTCGTAGAGACGAACCGCCTCGACTTCAAGCACGCGGTCGATCGCCAACATTTCCTCCAGCGTGCGCCCCAGGCGCACCGGGGACAGCTGTGTGGCATGCGGCGTCAAACCGAGCTTGAGCAGCGCGCCCATCAGGCTTTCCACGTGCCCCAGTTCTTCGATGACGTCCTGGCGAAAATGGCTGCAGTACTCGGCCATGTCCCACAGGTCGCACAGTTTGGACTGGGCCATGTACTGCTGAACCGCTGCCATTTCATGGCCCAGTGCCCGGTTGAGATAACCCAGTAATCGTGGATCCATTACCATGCCCTGCTCCTCGTAAAGCGGTGCGCGGTGCGTCATCGCCTAGGCGAAGACGCACACCTCACCATCACGGCCACCTCCCGCTGCGCTCGGCTCGGTGGGCAGGATGCCCTCCATCTCGCCGTGCACGCGGGCGATGATGTGGGCGGCGACCAGGCCGTCGCCCACACGCTCGCAGGCATCCGCGCCGGCACGCACCGCCGCGTTGACTGCGCCGGTTTCACCCCGAACGAGGACGGTGACATAACCGCCGCCGACGAACTGGCGGCCGATCAGCCGCACCTCCGCCGCCTTGGTCATTGCATCCGCCGCCTCGATCGCGGGAACCAGACCGCGCGTTTCGATCATGCCGAGCGCGACGCCGGTCGCCGTGCCCGCCATGACCTTGCGCTTGACTTCAACAGCCATGTCCATGACGCGCCCCGATCAGGCCGCGGCCGCCGTGGGCAGGATGTTTTCGACTTCGCCGTGCACGCGGGCGATGATGTGGGCGGCAACCAGGCCGTCGCCCACGCGCTCGCACGCATCCGCGCCGGCACGCACCGCCGCATTGACCGCGCCGGTTTCGCCGCGCACCAGCACGGTCACATAACCGCCGCCGACGAACTGACGGCCGATCAGCCGCACTTCCGCCGCCTTGGTCATCGCGTCTGCCGCCTCGATCGCGGGAACCAGACCGCGGGTTTCAATCATGCCCAAAGCAATGCCAGTCATTCCGGTAGCCATTTCAGATCTCCTTAAAAGTACGTTTCAATCAAAATCAAGCTGCTTCAGCGGTCGGGAGGATGTTCTCCACTTCGCTGTGAACACGCGCGATGATGTGGGCGGCAACCAGGCCGTCGCCCACCCGTTCGCAGGCGTCGGCGCCGGCACGCACCGCCGCGTTGACCGCGCCGGTTTCGCCGCGCACCAGCACGGTCACATACCCGCCACCGACGAACTGACGTCCGATCAGCCGCACTTCCGCCGCCTTGGTCATGGCATCCGCCGCCTCGATGGCGGGAACCAGACCACGTGTTTCAATCATTCCGAGGGCGATGCCCGTCATTGCGCTTGCCATGATGTTTCTCCTTTACACGGTTGATAAAACTGCCTTGCCTGCTGCCAGCTCGCGGAGGCCTTCCTCCGCATTCCACTGATCGATGATCCCGAGGATCGTCAGATCGGTGAGAATCCTGTAGTCGCCGGCGCCGTAGCGGGCGGCCGAGCCGCCGGCGGTAAAAACCCATTTGCCTTCCGGCACGCCCACGGGGTCGACTGCCACCGAGAGCCTGCCTTTTTCGTCTGCCAGTACGCGCAGCGAGATGCTCGCCAGGCCGGGAACGCGCCGGGTGCACACCAGATCCGACACCACGCGCAGGATTTCCATCTCAGTGCTCCTGCCAGTGGTCGATGATGCCGACGATGGTCAGGTCGCTCGGAAAATCCTTGGCACCCGCCGCCTCGCGCGCCGCCGAACTGCCGACGCAAATCACCCAGTCGCCCGGGATGCAGCCCACCGCATCCACCGCCACCTGACGCCCAGCGCCAGCCTTCTCGCGCACCACCAGCAGCGGGCGGTGTCCCATTTCCCGAACGCGGTTGGTCGAAACCAGGGTCTTTTCCACTTGCATGATCTTCATGAGTTCACCCGTTCAATGTCCGTGTGCTGCAGCAGGCGCGGCATCCACCGGCTCGAGCGCACTGCCCGCATGGTTCGCCTGGACCGTCATGCCGCAGTAGAGCAAGCCTTCCTGGCACAGCTTCGGGAAGCGCTGCTCGATCGCCGCCTTGATGCGGCGGCAACGCGCCACGCTGCGCTCGCGTGCACCCGGTACGTTTTCGTCGTAGCGGTAGTGGATCGCGACCGGCACCGGCAGGCCGTGGCTCACATTCAGCCTGCTGAAGATGCTGATGCCGACGTCCAGATCCGCCGCACCCTCTTCGACCGTGTGCATGTGGCCGAAATAGACCAGGTTGCGCAGCTGCACTTCCTCGAAGCTGTCGCCGATGCTGATGAAGCGCTCCGCGTGTCCGATGTCGGCATAGCGCCCGTTGTGATGCGTGCAGACGTAATCGATCTGCGACAGGTTGTTCGTCAGCAGCCGCTCGATGAAGCGGCGCATGCCAGGCTGCGGCGCGCTGCGGGCGCATTCCCGCGCTGCGGCATCGATCGCCTGCGCCACGCGCCGGCGCGCGTCGTCGGGCGCCAGGTCCGCCGTCGCCTGGTGCAGCGACATGTTGTCGACCAGGCAGTCGAGCATCATGTCGCCTTGGGCATCGGGGACGTGGACGCGAATCGCATCGTTGTCGGTATCAACGCCGATCAGCAGGGTCGCCACCGAAGCGCCGCAGCAGAAGCCGTTTTCGATCGCGGTGCGGAACGCCAGCAGGCGTCCCAGCGCAGCCTCGGCCGCCTGGCGATCGTCGCTGCCATGCGCCGCACAGCCTTCGTGGTGCGGATCGGAGCTGCTGAAGTGATACACCGCGATCTTCAGATACTGAGTGCTCGCATCGGCGAGCGTCGGCACGCCTTCGCGGAAGCGACGCAATTCGGTCTCGCTCCACTGCGTCACGTTCGCTTCCACGTCGAACATCGCCCCGGCATAGGATTTCCGGCGCACCGCCTGTTGCGGCAGACGGAGCACATATTGAAGCAAGCCCTTCAGCCGGCCATCGGCGCAGGGGCTGATGTCGACCGTGTGGAAGCCGCATTCGATGAAGAAGCGCAATGCATACTCGGCATCCGAGGCGTGGCCAACAAGGTCGGCGTTGACGGCCCTGGCCCATTCATGAAAGGCCTGCAATACGCTGTAGCCATACAGGGCACGCATGTCGAGCGCGGTCACCCACGCGTCCGCCAGCACGTGCGCGGGCAACTCGAAGCCCAGGCGCTCACGCGCAATGCGCTGCGACCTGGCCTCGAAGTCCGCCTCATGCTGCAGGCCGGCAATCGTCTTCAACGTTGGCACGATGGCGTCGAAGCGGGCACGCACGCTGCGCTCGTACTCAACCAGGCGCTGGTTCTCCACCACGTTCGTCAGCGGGTGGGCCCGCGGCCTGCATTGCTGGCTGACGCACTCGCCACCCGCGCCCGGCTGCATGCCGGGCGCACAGAAGCTGTGCCGCTGTGGCCAGTTCGGCAACGCGGCCGGGGCGGCGGCCGGCTGGGGGCGTATCGCCATGCCCACCGGGGCGGCATGAGCCGCCTGGTGCAAGCGTTCACGGCGTTTGCGGGTATCCATCATCGATTACCGTCGTGTCGTTGATTTAGCCGCGTGCACCGCCGGACAGGGTCACGGCTGCACCCCCCTGGCTGTTGCCGCTGCTGCCCGTGATGCGGCTCGTGGCTGCTGCGGGCTGCACCGCTTCGCGGGGAACACGGGGGCTCACGCCGTTGCCGCGCGGCTCGCCACGCTGGGTCGGGTTGCGTCCCGCTGCGGAGCGCCCTTCGGTGCCCGTCACGCGCCCGCCGCGGTCCCAGGCATCGCCCGTGACGCTGCGCTCGCGGCCTTCTCCGGTGATGCGCTCGGGAACCGGATTGGAAGCTGCAACAGGCTTGTCTGCCACCGGTTCGCTGCCATCGCGATAACGGAACTCAGGCGTACCGGACACGAGGCCGGTGGCGCGTGCGAGCGATCCGGTAATGCGCCCGGCGCCGCTGAAGGCACTGCCGGTGATTCGGCGGGTTTCGCTGTCCCGCGCCGTGCGGGCAGGCGATGCCACCGAGAAATCACCCGGCTGACGACTGCTTGGCGCATCCATCGCGTTGCCGGTGATGCCCGCGGCAGGCGTCGCGCCTTCGGGCGCGCGAGCCCGGTAATGGCTTGCCATCGGTGGACGGCCGCAGGCGCTGGCTTGCTGAACTTCGCCCACATAAGGGGTGCCGCTCACCTCCTGGCACTCGCCTCGCGCGTTGCCGGTCAACTTGGCATCCGGACCGGGCTGAATACCCGTCAGATCGGCGCTGCGTCCAAGACGCGCACGGTTGATGGCTTCAGCCGCTGCGCGGGTGGCACAGAATTCGGCGTACTGCTCTGCCCCGATGTAGGACGTGCCCGTCACCGGCTTGCAGGCGCCATACTCGTCCCCCGTCACGCTGGTCGAGCGCCCAACCTGGGTGCCGGAAACATCCTGGCCCTTCAAGGTGCGCGACACGCCCACCTTGGCCGGCGGCTGGAAAGGCTCTGCACGGCAAAAGGATGCGAATTCCTCGGCGCTGATGTAATCAGAACCCGTCACACGCTTGCAGGCGCCGGATTCATCGCCGGTAACTTTCGACGATCGACCCACTAGGGTGCCGCTCACCTCGCTGCCAGCGCTCGTGTGACGGGTTTCCACCTTTTTTGGCGCTTCTCCCGGCCCACTGCGAAACGGGGCTGCATCCATATAGGCGCTTCCGGTAATCGTGCGATTTGCGCCGGACTCACCGCCGGTGACATCGACCTTGCGGGCGAGATCGTTGCCGCTGATCGGGTTTTTCCTGGCCGTGATGCCCAAGGCGGATTTTTGCGGATGCGGCTCAGGCGGCGTTCCACAAAATTCGCCAGCCTGCTCGGGGGCGAGATATTCGGTTCCGGTCACGCGCTTGCAGCTACCGGTCTCATCGCCGGTCACCTTGCTGCTGCGCCCCACTTCGGTACCCGTCACACGACCGCCACGACTCGTGCTGCTGGTCCCCACCTTGGCCGGCGACGCGGCAGGCAACGAACCGCAAAATTCGCCGAACTGCTCGGCGCCGATATATTCAGTGCCGGTAATGCTGCGGCAGGTGCCGGACTCATTGCCGGTCACGCGCTGGGTGCGCTCGACCTGGTTGCCGGTTACCGTGCTGCCGGACAGGGTGGTGCCCAGCTCGACCTTTTGCGGTTCGGGGCGCACCCGACCGCACGGACGACAGGGCGGGGCATCGCCACGACCTTTCAGCGACTGCTCGATGCGCCGCTGGCGTGCAGCCGAGATGGGCTCCGGGGTATAGGTCGAACCGGCGTATTCAACACGTGCGGACAATGTTTCATCGTGTTGACAGCCACAGCGGGTTTCAGGCGTGTCAGCGCGCGTCGCGCTCTGGATGATTGCCGGCGCAGGTGCGGCGTTTCCCTTGCGGGCAGCAAGGCGCGCTTCGGTCGCGCTGCTGATCCCTGGGGCATTGGCGCCGGACAGCGCGGCTTTCCCGTAGCGGGACAACGCCTGCCGACGGGCGAGTGCGGCCTCTCTGCCGCTCAGCCGCGCTTCTGGGGTGCTTGTGGTCGCTTCGCTCATGGATGCCTTCCTTTGCTTCAGCTGTTGATCGTTGGGTCGGGCGCGCATCGGTTTCGCGCTTGAGGTGAATATACGGACGTCAATGCATAATTTATAATGAATAATATTTATTGTTATCATTCACCTATATGAATGATATTCACGCCAGGTAGCCAAGGAGATCAACCATGAATGTGACGTTCCGCCAGTTGCGGCTGCTGGAAGCCGTGGCGCGCAATTCCAGCTTCACCCGCGCTTCCGAGGAACTGCACCTGACGCAACCGGCAGTCTCGACGCAGATCAAGCAACTCGAGCAGGAAGTCGGCCTGCCGCTATTCGAGCAGATGGGCAAGAAGATCTACCTGACCGAGGCAGGCAAAGAGGTGTATGCCTTCAGCCGCACCATCGCGCAGCAGTTCCGCGACGTCGAGTCGGTGCTGGATGACATGAAGGGGGTCAAGCGCGGCACCCTGTCGCTGACGGTGACGAGCACCGGCAAGTATTTCGCACCCTACCTGCTGGCGGAATTCATCAAGCACCATCCGGGCACTCAGGTGCACCTCGAAGTCACGAACCGCGAGGAGCTGGTTGCGCAGTTGCAGGAAAACATTCCCGACATGGTGATCATGGGCACGCCACCGGACAACATCGAGTTGACCGCGCAGGCGTTCATGGAGAATCCGCTGGTGATCATCGCCCGCCCGGATCACCCGCTGGCGCAGATGAGCCGCATCCCCCTCGGTCAACTGGCGGAGGAGAATTTCATCCTGCGCGAGCGGGGCTCGGGAACGCGCAATGCCGTGGAAAGGTTTTTCTCGCAACGCGGGATCAAGCTCAATACCTCGATGGAAATGAGCCGCAACGAGGCGATCAAGCACGCGGTGATGGCCGGCCTGGGCCTGGGCATCGTCTCCCTGCACACACTGGAGTTCGAGCTGGCGCTGAACCGCATCGCCATCCTCAGCGTGGAGGGATTTCCGATCATGAAAGAGTGGTATCTGGTGCACCGCAGCGGCAAGCGCATGTCGCCGATTGCACAGGCCTTCCACGATTTCGTGCTGAACGAGGCCAACCGGGTGATCACCCTGCCGCAGCCGAAACCCCGGCCCGCCGGCCGGTCGGCCCGCCGCGTCACACGCTCATGAATCGTGGACGACCCACATCGCGTCCGACACCAGGCAGACACCGCCGTAGCGTTTGAGAATGGGCCGGATGGCCTCGATCACCTGGTTTGCCTGCCGCTCATCGCAGGCAATGGTCATCAGGACGTTGCCCAGGCCCTGCACACTTTCGTAGCGCACACCGCGCTCGCCCCGCCCGCCGGCTCGCGGCACGATGGTGTAGCCGACCACGCCGATGCGATCGAGCTCCCTGATGACGTTTTCAAGCTCGATTTCCTCGATCACGATTTCGATGCGTTTGACTGGTTTCATGATGATCCTTGCCGATTAGCGCGCGAGCCACTGGGCTGCACTGAAATATAGCGGGATTCCCACAATGACATTGAAGGGAAAGGTCACCCCGAGAGACAGCGTCAGGAACAGCGCCGGACTGGCCTCAGGAATGGCGAGGCGCATTGCGGGCGGCACTGCGATGTAGGACGCGCTCGCTGCCAGCACAGCGACCAGCAGCGTGCCGCCCACGCCAAACCCGAGCAGCCAGTGACCAACCGCCAAGCCGATCGTCGCGCCGATCAGCGGCATCGTGATGCCGAAGATCAACAACGATGGCCCAACCTTTCTGAAGTCGCCTATGCGGCGCGACGCTTCCATGCCCATATCCAGGAGGAACAGACACAAGACGCCCATGAACATGGTGTCGTAGAAAGGCAGTATCTTGCTGAGTCCGGCGGGCTGGGCGATCGCACCGATCAGCATGCTACCCAGCAGCAGCACGACACTGCCATTGGTGAAGGCGTCGTGCACGAGTTCGCGGCTGACCCTTTTTTCGTGCCCATTCCCCGCCCCCTTGCGCGCCAGATTTGCCAGAACGAGGCCAATGATGATGGCGGGCGACTCCATGATTGCCAGCATGATCACGGGATAGCCTTCGTGGGCAACCTTGAGGGAATCGAGAAACGCGACGGCGGTCACGAACGTACCGGCGCTCACCGAACCATAGTGCGCTGCAATGGCGGCGGCATTCAAGCGATCGATGCGCACCACCTGCGCAAGCAAGAGATAGGCGATGACCGGCAACCCAAAACCCAGCCCGAGCGCCGCCACCACCGCTCCGATTGCGCTCGCCGGATCGATTTTGGCCAACTCCATCCCGCCGTGCAGGCCGATCCCGACCAGTAGATAGATCGACAAGGCCTTGGCGAGATCAGACGGAAACTTGAGATCCGATCGGATCAGTTGCGCAAGAAATCCCAGTGCAAAAAACAGGATTGCCGGGATCAGCATATTGGACAGACTGAACATGGTTGCTCCCTGAGAAGGCCGCCCTCTTGGCGCGATGCAGCGAGCATAAATGCGATCACTCATTCATAACAGTACGGTTTATTAATAATAATCATTAGTTATTCTGTATGGATAAACAGGGACAGCCCTCACGATCCCGCCCACAAATGCACCCCGGATTGAGTCCATTGACGCCCCTGCAAGTCACCCGTGATAATCGTCAGAGTCGGGATTGCCAGCTCCCGGCGTCAGGGTTGCAGCCAAGCATCCGCAAGACGGTGTCCCGTCCAAGCCTGGTTTCATCCACTCACGTTTGGAGCATTTTTCTTGGACACCGCACACGCCGCACGACCCGCGCCCGTTTCTCTGGGCGAATCCTTCAAATACTGGCTCAGGCTCGGTTTCATCAGCTTCGGCGGCCCCGCCGGGCAGATTTCGATGATGCATCAGGAACTGGTGGAGAAACGCCGCTGGATTTCCGAGCACCGCTACCTGCACGCGCTCAACTACTGCATGCTGCTGCCCGGCCCAGAGGCGACCCAGCTGGCGATCTACATCAGCTGGCTGATGCACGGCGTGAAGGGGGGGATCAGCGCCGGCGTGCTGTTCTTCCTGCCCGGCTTTCTGCTGCTGGCGCTGCTGGCGGGACTCTATCTGGCATGGGGCGAGGTGCCGCTGGTGCAGGGCATCTTCTATGGCATCCGGCCGGCGGTGGTGGCGGTGGTGCTTTTCGCGGCCTGGCGCATCGGCTCGCGCGCGCTGAAGAACGAAGTGCTGTGGGGGATGGCGGCGCTCGCCTTCATCGGCATCTTCGTATTCGACATCGGTTTTCCGTGGATCGTGCTGGCGGCAGCACTGCTCGGCGCGCTCGGCGGCAAGCTGATGCCCGCCAAGTTCAAGGGCGGCGGCGGCCACGGCGCATCGCACAAGCAATTCGGCCCGGCGCTGATCGACGACGACACGCCGACGCCTGCCCACGCCCGATTTTCCTGGGGCAAGCTGGCTGCGACCACCGCCGTGTTCGTGCTCATCTGGCTGGCCGCCATGGCCGCGATCAAGGGGGTGCCCGATCTCTACCACATGGGCGAGTTCTTCACCAAAGCGGCCTTCCTCACCATCGGCGGCGCCTACGCCGTGCTGCCCTACGTCTACCAGGGCGGGGTGGAACACTACGGCTGGCTGACCGGCCCGCAGATGATGGACGGCCTCGCGCTCGGCGAGACCACGCCGGGGCCGCTGATCATGGTCGTCACCTGGGTCGGTTACCTCGGCGGCGTCGCCAAGGAGATGTTCGGCAACCCGCTGGCCGCCGGTTTCGCCGGCGCCACGGTCGCGACCTTCTTCACCTTCCTGCCCTCGTTCTTCTTCATCCTCGCCGGCGGCCCGCTGGTCGAGGCCACCCGCGGCGAGATCCGCTTCACCGCACCGCTCACCGGCATCACTGCGGCGGTGGTCGGCGTGATTCTCAATCTGGCGGTATTCTTCGCCTGGCACACCTTCTGGCCGCAGGGCACGGCCGACGCGCCGTTCGCCGGCAGCTTCGACTGGTTTCCGGTCATCGTCGCCGTCGCCGCCTTCATCGCCCTGTGGAAATATAAGGCCGACATCATGAAGGTGATCGGCGTGTGCGCCCTGCTCGGGCTGGCTTATTCATTCTTCAGGTAAGGACACATCATGGAACCCACTGCTCAACCCCTGAAGCGCTGCGGCTGCGGTGCCCCGACCGACAAATGCCCGGACCTGCCGCGCACGATCGCGCCCGCGAAGCTTAACCCGGACACCACCCTGGTGTTCGACGTGCGGCGCGAGGCCGACTTCGCCGCGTCCGATGAAATCATTCCCGGCGCGATGTGGAAAAACCCGGACAAGATCGACGCCTGGATCGGCGCACTGCCGCTTACCCTCGACGTGGTGATCTACTGCGTGCGCGGCGGCAGCGTGTCGAACAGCGTGGTCGACCGCCTGCAGGCGGCGGGCGTCAAGGCGCGCTACATCGAGGGCGGCCTCGAGGCCTACAAGGCGGCGGGCGGCAAGGTCGTCGCCAAATGAAATGGGTCACCCGCGCGCGGCCGAAGATCGACCGCATCGCCTGCCCCTGGCTGATCGCGCGCTTCATCGACCCGGCGGCCGAGTTTCTCTATGTGCCCGCCGACCAGGTGCTGAAGGTGGCTGAAGAGACCGGCGCGACGCCCTACGACATCCCCGGTGTGGAATATGGTCACGTCGGCGAACTGTGCAGCTTCGATGCCTTTTTGCGTCTGCACGGCTTGACTGATCCGGCCTTGCAGCAACTCGCCGTCATCGTGCGCGGCGCCGACACCGGCCGGCTCGACCTGGCGCCGCAATGCGCCGGCCTGCTGGCGCAGTCGCTGGGGCTGTCTGCGCTCCATGCGGACGACCACGCGATGCTGCAGCAAGGCATGGTGATGTACGACGCCTACTACGCCTGGCTGCGGCACGCGCAGGGCGAGTCGCACCCCTCACTCACCGCCGGAACGTAAACACGGCACGCGATCCGGGCGAGCCACGCACACCGGCAGGCATTCAGGCTACCATTTCGCGATGCTCGGCCTGCGCATCCTCTCCATCGTCTTCCCCGTGTTCGCGATCATCGGCATCGGCTGGTGGTACGGGCGGGTCAAGCGTCCCGACATCGGCGTCACCAATCAGATCAGCATGGACGTGCTGGTGCCGGCGCTGGTGTTCGCCGCACTCGCCTCCAAGGAATTCGACTTCGCGCACTACTGGCAACTGGCCTTGGGCGGCGCGCTGGTGATCCTCGGCTCGGGCCTGCTCGCCTGGCCGGTGGCGCGGCTGCTGAAGGTCGATGCGAAAACCTTCGTGCCGCCGATGATGTTCAACAATTCCGGCAACATGGGCATTCCGCTCATCGTGCTCGCCTTCGGCGAGGCCGCGCTGGGGGCGGCGATCATCCTGTTCCTGGTGGAAATGGTGCTGCACTTCTCGATGGGCCCCTACATGCTGGCCCACCGCATGCGCCTGCTGCAGCTGCTGAAAACCCCGGTGATGGCTGCGACCGTGCTGGGCGTGGCGGTGAGCCTGTCCGGAACGAGCTTGCCGGCGCCGCTCTACACCGCGATCAAGATGCTCGGCGATGCCTCGATCCCGATGCTGCTGTTCGCGCTGGGGGTGCGGCTCAATCAGGTGTCGTTCCGCGACTGGCACATCGGTGTTGCGAGCGGCATCGTGTCGCCCGCCACCGGCATCGTCATGGTGCTGCTGGTGACGCCCTTCCTCGACCTCGACCCGGTGCAGCAGTCCATCCTGCTGGTGTTCGGCGCACTGCCGCCGGCGGTGCTGAACTACCTGATGGCCGAGCAGTACCGCCAGGAACCGGAACGGGTGGCGTCGATCGTGCTGCTCGGCAACCTGGCCGCGCTGCTTGTCATGCCCGTCGTGCTGGCGTTCGCGTTGCGCTGATTGCCGGCTTCCCCGCTGTCGCGCCCTGGCCGGTCGGACCGCAAACCACCCGATCCCCCCGAAAAGAAAATGGTTGACCAAATTACTTGGTTATTCTATTGTGCGGCATCACAATTTTTATTGAACGCTAGGACTGCATCATGGAACGCGAAATCAACGGCAAAATGGTCGAAACCGACCCCGAAGGCTATCTGGTCAACCTGGAAGACTGGTCCGAGGAACTGGCTGTCGAACTGGCCAAGGAAGACAACCTGGAACTGGGCGAAAACCACTGGAAGATCATCCACTACATGCGCGAGTACTTCGCTCAGAACGGCACTGCGCCCAACCTGCGCTTCCTGCAGAAAGGCCTGAAGGAAGAATTCGGCGGCGAATGGGGCGAGAAGAAATTCCTGTTCGACCTGTTCCCGTTCGGACCCGCCAAGCAGGCAGGCCGCTACGCCGGCACCCCGAAGCCGACCGGTTGCGTGTGAGTTAACCAAGCAAGCCGTCGTACCGAAACGCCCCGCCCCGTGCGGGGCGTTTTATTTGGACGCCTGGCACACGGCTCAGCTATTTCCGGGCATCGTCGCTCGCAACGGCATCCACCGGCGCTTCGAATGCGATGAACAGGGTGCAGGGGCCTGCCGCCCCGCACAGCGCAGCATGTGGCAGCCTGGGTGGGCCATAGGCATAGGACCCCGGCGTGAGCACGGCGGTCGGATAGCCGTCATAGGTCACGTGAAGCTCGCCAGCCACCAGCACCATGCGCTCGGCCGAGGTGTGCCAATGGCGCGGGATCACCGCATTTGCAGGCACCTTGAAGAAGACGTCGGCATTGCTTTTGGCGGGATCGCCGTGGAGCACCGCGATCTCGCAGCCTTTTGGCATGAAGTCGGGACAGCCGCCCCACTTGAGCGCGGGATTCCCCGCGGTGTTCGAAAGCGGGGGTCCCTGTGCAATGGCCGGGGCCGCGGCGAAAACTCCGGAAAGCAGCAAGGCCGGCAGCAAGCCTTGAGTGCGGGACCGGCGTGCAATCGCTCGAGTGTGCATGAGACCTCCTTCGTGTTGGCCAGGCATGCACTGCCGGGCGGATGCCCGCAGCAGCCTAGGGCCTTTCACCATAGTCAAAAAACGCCCGACTCACTCACTGCGTCCCGCGAAACATGAAATAGACCGCGCCCACCAGGCACAGCGCAGCCCACAGAAAATCCCATTTCAGCTCCGCCCGCATGTAGAAGATCGCGAACGGCACGAACACCGACAGCGTGATCACCTCCTGCAGGATCTTCAGTTGCGGCAGGCTCAGCACGGTGTAACCGATGCGGTTGGCCGGCACCTGGAACAGGTACTCGAACAGCGCAATGCCCCAGCTCACCAGCGCGGCGACGATCCACGGCTTGTCGGCCAGGTTCTTCAGGTGCGCGTACCAGGCGAAGGTCATGAAGACATTGGACGCGGTCAGCAGAAGGACGGTTTGCAGGGTAACGGGCATGGCATCGATCCGAAACGACGACGCGCGAATTGTAGGGGCCTCTCGCGTTAAAATGCCGCTTTTCTTCGACGAGTCAGACCTATGAATGCGCCTCTGGTCGGTGTGGTGATGGGGTCTTCCAGCGACTGGGAGGTGATGAAACACGCGGCGATGCTGCTGAAGCAGCTGGGCATCCATTTCGAAACCAAGGTGGTGTCTGCACACCGCACGCCGGATCTGCTCTACGAATACGCCTCGACCGCCGAAGCGCGCGGCATCAAGGCCATCATCGCGGGTGCCGGCGGCGCCGCCCACCTGCCGGGCATGCTCGCGTCGAAAACCATCGTCCCGGTACTCGGCGTGCCGGTGCCGTCGAAATATCTCAAGGGCATGGATTCGCTGTTGTCCATCGTGCAGATGCCGAAAGGCATCCCGGTCGCCACCTTCGCCATCGGCGAAGCCGGCGCGGCCAACGCGGCACTGTTCGCCGCGGCGCTGATCGCGCGTTACGACAACGGCCTGGCCGAACAGCTGCACGACTTCCGCCGCGGCCAGTCGGATTCGGTCATGGCGATGGGTCTGCCCGATGTCGAGTAAGCCGCTGCCCATCCTGCCCGGCGCCACGCTCGGCATCCTCGGCGGCGGCCAGCTCGGCCGCATGTTCACCATCGCCGCGCGCACCATGGGATACAAGGTCATGGTGCTCGACCCCGATGCCGCCAGCCCTGCCGGGCAGATGGCCGATGTGCATGTGCGCGCCGACTACACCGACCACGCCGCGCTGAAACAGCTCGGTGCAGCCTGCGCCGCCATCACCACCGAATTCGAGAACGTTCCGGCGGCCAGCCTGATCGAACTGGCGGACCATTGCCGGGTGTCGCCCGGCGCCGCAGCGGTGGCCATCGTGCAGGACCGCAGCCACGAAAAAACCTGGCTTGCCGACAACGGCTTCGCCACCGCGCCGTTCGCGCTGATCAACAGCGAGGCCGACCTCGACGCCGCGCTGGCGGCGACCGGCACCCCGGCACTGCTGAAGGTGTCGCGCTTCGGTTATGACGGCAAGGGGCAGGCCCGCGTCGATACGCTGGCCGAAGCGTGTGCCGCGTTCCGTGAATTCGGCGGCCAGCCCAGCGTGCTGGAAGGCTTCGTCAAGCTGGAGCGCGAGGTCTCGGTGGTGCTGGCGCGCGACGATGCGGGAGAGTGTGCGCTGTTTCCCGTCGCCGAAAACCGCCATGAAAACGGCATCCTCGACGTGTCCATCGTCCCCGCCCAGGTGCCCGACAGCCTCGCGCAGCAGGCGCGCGAGTTGGCGCGGGCAGTGGCCGACAAGCTCGGTTATGTCGGCGTCATGGCAGTCGAGTTCTTCGTCGCCGACGGCCGCCTGATGGTCAACGAAATCGCCCCGCGCCCGCACAACTCCGGCCACTACACGCTGGACGCCTGCGTCACCGACCAGTTCGAACAGCAGGTGCGCGCGCTCGCCGGCCTGCCGCTCGGCGACACCCGCCTGCTGTCGCCGGTGGCGATGGTCAACATCCTCGGAGACCGCTGGCACAACGGTGGGCCGCACTGGGACGCACTGCTGTCGCACTCGAATATCAAACTGCATCTGTACGGCAAGGAAGCCGCGCGCCCAGGACGCAAGATGGGCCATTTCAACGTGCTGGATGCCGATCTGGATACCGCGCTGCAGTTGGCCGAACAGATGCGCCATGCGCTATAGCGCATCCATTCAAAGTTGGCGCTATAGCGCATCCATCCCTGTCGGTCGCTGCAGCGCATCGATCCAGACCGGCCGCGCATTCACATTGGCGCTGCTCCTGCTATGCGGCACCGCCCATGCAGCGGGCAATGACGCGCACCTGCCGCTGCGCATCGGCCCGCATGTTTTCCAGGTCGAGCGTGCAGCCACCCCGCAACAACGCGCCCGCGGCCTGATGGGCCGCACGCATCTTGCCGCCGATGGCGGCATGCTGTTCGTGTTCGAGCAGCCGGGCCGGCATTGCTTCTGGATGCGCGACACGCCTCTGCCGTTGTCGATCGCGTTCATCGATTCGGCGGGTCGCATCGCCGACCTCGCTGACATGCAGCCGCGCAGCGAGACGCTGCACTGTCCGAATGCGGACATCCGCTACGCGCTGGAAGTGCGGCAGGGCGAGTTCAAGCGCCGCGGCATCGCGGCACGCGCGCAGGTGGACGGCTTGCCCCGCTAGCCTGCTAGGGCGAAATAGACCGCAGCTCGAGCTCCATCTCGCTACCCTTGTCGTCGCTGCGCAGCACGCGCACCGGCAGATAATGGCGGTCGATGGCAAGCCAAACTTCGAAGCGGCCGTCGCCATCGGTCACCCGGACAAGATGCAGCACGCGCACCGCGCCCAGCGCGGTTTCCAGCGTATCCACGCCGCGCACTTCGTATGTGTAGTCACGCAGCTTCTTGCCGTTGAACACCGTGTAGGTCAGCTGTCCGGCGGACGGCGGCGCGGTGAGCGCCAGCTGGAAAAACAGGCTGAGCGCATCCTGCACGTCGCCCTGGTAGGCAAAGTGACGCGGCGCCCCCTTGGCCGGGTTCAACGTGAGAAGGCGCTCCCCGGTATCAAAACGTGCGCTGCTGCGCTTGTTGCCGCGCTGATCCCAAAATTCCTCGGGCTGCAGACCGTGCGGCGTGATGCGGCCGCGGCTGGTCTGCACAAAGCGTCCACGGTAAAAAAGGCCGGTCAGGCCCGTAGCCGCAACCACACTGGTCACGGTGTAATCGTCCCCTTGCCTGACCCACAACAGAGTCTGCTCGCCCGATGCCGGCCCGTACCGCACCTGATAACGCATCTCGATCCGCGGCGGTAACACATTGAGCGGCGGCAGCTCCGCGGCGGCCTCCGGCGCGGATGTTTTTGCGGAAACCGCTTCGATCCCCGGCGCGTCGTCGAGGGGCGCAACGATCGGTTCGGCGATTGCAACAACGGCGTCGGCGTCGACGGCGATGGCGGGCGCTGCCGTTTCGACAACAGGTTCGGCTCGCCGCGCAGGCGGGGGCGCAGGGCTGGGGCGTGGCGACGCGGTCGGGGGTTTCGCGTCTGAGGCCGGTGGCGACTTCGCGGGCGTCAGCGGCACCAGGCGTGCCTCGATGAGGGCCTGCCCGGAGGGGACATGCCTCTGCGGCAGAGTCCACGACACGCCGCCGAGCAAGCCCGCGTGCAGCAGCAGCGAACCCGTCAGCGCGATCCACCACGGGCGAACGCTGCGCCCCGACATGCCTAGCCCTTGATGCTGGCGTGCACCAGGCGTTGTTCGAGGGTGACGCCGTCTTCGCTGACGCGGATCTGCACCGGCAGATTGTCGCGCGCGGGCGCGACCCACACGGTGACGGCCTTTTCGTCGGGCTTTTGCGTGATGCGCTGATAGCGCTGGGTTGCCAGCGACCCCAGTGGCGTCTGCATGGCCCCGCCCCTGCTGCGTGCATAGCGATAGTCGTTGAGATCGCGGCCGCTCACCACCTGCAGGCTGTAGTCGGCAGGCAGTCGGGGCGCGAACATGAATTGGTACAGCTGCGACAGCTGGTCCTGCGCGCCATTCTGCAGGCCGTTCACCCGCCACGCTTCGCCCTTGTACTGATAAGCGATGCTGCGCTGTTTCCAGTCGAGGCGCGCGGTCGCCAGCTTGTGCGGCGCATCGCTGCGGGCATGCTGGAACTGCGTGGGGCGCAGACCCTGCGGCGTCACCACGCCGGTGCTTTCGAGGCGGATGGTGCCCGGCCACAGCATTTTCAGCGGGCCGCTCGCACGGGTTTCGCTGGTGAGGGTGTAGCGGCTGCCGCTGCGGGTGAAGGTGTCGGTCACCTGACCCAGCTTGTGGCCGTTACGGTAGAGGTCGTACACCAGGCTCATCTGTTGCGGAAGCGCGGCTTGGGCGGAAGCAGCAAACAGGCTGAAGGCCAGTAGTAGGGTTTTGAGCATGATCACATTCCGATGGAGAACACAGACTGTGACGTCAAATCGTCCTTCAAGTTTACGTGGCCATGATTTTTTACCAGCCGTCCCTCGGCAAACCAGCGGACGGCTTGCGGATAGATACGATGCTCCTGCTGCAGCACGCGCGCCGCCAGCGTGTCGGGAGTGTCGTCCGCCCGCACCGGCACCGCGGCCTGGATGACGATGGGCCCGTGATCCAGATCGGCGGTGACGAAGTGCACGGTGCAGCCGTGGATTTTCACGCCTTCGGCCAAGGCACGCTCATGGGTTTTCAGCCCCGGGAACATGGGCAGCAGCGAAGGGTGGATATTCAGCAGGCGGCCCTCGAAGCGCGCGATGAACGCGGCGCTGAGGATGCGCATATAGCCTGCCAGCACCACGAGGTCCGGGTGATGGCGCTCGATCTCGTCGGCCAGCAGGGCATCGAAGGTCTCGCGGTCGGGGAGGGCGGTGTGGTCGAGCGCGACGGTGGTCAGGCCGCGCGCGCGGGCAGTGTCGAGACCGGCGGCATGGGGCCGGTTGCTGATGACGGCGACGATTTCAATCGGCAGTTGCGCCTCGACAATCGCCTGAAAATTACTGCCGCGCCCGGACAGCAGCACGACGACGCGGCAGGTCACAGATAAACAACCTGTTCCGAGTCTGCGGGACGCGCGACGATTTCGCCAATCTGCCACACGGTTTCGCCACTGGCCTGCAGGTGCGCCATCGCCGCGGCCGCGTCGCTTGCGGCCACGACCACGCACATGCCGATGCCGCAGTTGAAGGTGCGCAGCATTTCATCCGGCGCCACATTGCCGGCCTGCTGCAGCCAGTCGAACAGCGGGGGCCGCGTCCAGATGTTTGGGTCGACGCGGGCGGCAACGCCTTCCGGCAAGCAACGCGGCAGGTTGCCGGTGATGCCGCCGCCAGTGATGTGCGCCATGCCCTTGACCGGGAACTTTTCCATCAGCGTCAAGAGCGGCTTGACGTAGATGCGCGTCGGCTCCATCACGGCGTCGGCAAACGGGCGGCCGTGAAAGTCCGATTTGAGGCCGATGTGGCTGAGGTCGATCAGCTTGCGGATCAGCGAATAGCCGTTGGAATGCGCGCCGGAAGACGCCAGCCCCAGCACCACGTCACCCGCGGCGATGGTCTGTCCGCCGATGACCTTGGATTTCTCGACCACGCCGACGGCAAAGCCGGCGAGATCGTATTCGCCATCGGGATACATGCCGGGCATCTCGGCCGTTTCGCCGCCGATCAGCGCGCAGCCGGCCTGCTCGCAGCCGGTGGCGATGCCGGCGATCACCGCTTCGGCAGTGTCGAGGGTGAGCTTGCCGCAGGCGAAGTAGTCGAGGAAGAACAGGGGTTCCGCGCCCTGCACCAGGATGTCGTTGACGCTCATCGCGACGAGGTCGATGCCGACGGTGTCGTGGCGATTCAGCTCGAACGCCAGCTTGAGCTTGGTGCCGACGCCGTCGGTGCCGGAGACCAGCACCGGCTCCTTGAATTTCTTGGAAATCTCGACCAGCGCGCCGAAGCCGCCGATGCCGGTCAGCACTTCGGGCCGCATGGTGCGTTTGGCCAGCGGCTTGATGCGCTCGACCAGGGCATCGCCGGCGTCGATATCGACCCCGGCATCTTTGTAGGAAATGGATGACACGCCCGGCTCCAGAATCAAAAAGTGCGCTATTTTACCGCCTATGCCTACCATCCGCCCGCTCAACATTCCCTGGCTTGCACTCGCCGTCCTGCTCGTCACGGGCGGACTGGTCTATCTGCTCGGCCCCATCCTCACGCCTTTCCTGGCCGGCGCCCTGCTGGCCTACATGTTCGATCCGCTGGTCGATCGGCTGGAAACGCACGGGTGGTCACGCGTTTCCGGAACGGTTGCGGTGATCGTGCTGGCGGGCCTCGCGGTCTTTGGCCTGATTCTGATTGCCCTGCCCCTGTTTCAAGGCCAGTTTGCCGAGTTGAGCCAGCGCCTGCCTGCCTTCCTCGACCTGCTGCAAACCCGCTTCCTGCCCTGGCTGCAGCAGACCTTCGGCATCACCATCGCCCCCAATCTCGATGCGCTCAAAAGCTGGATGACCGAACAGGCCACTGAAAACAGCGACAGCTGGCTGCCCTCCCTGCAAACCGGTGCGCTTGCCGTCCTGGGCGTGGTGATCAACCTGCTGCTGATTCCGGTGGTGATGTTTTATCTGCTGAAGGACTGGGACGTGATCGTGGCGCGCGTCGCAGCACTGGTGCCGCGCCCCTGGATGGGGACCGCCACCCGCGTCGCACGCGCGATGGACGCGGTGGTCGGCGAATTCATGCGCGGGCAGCTGGCGGTCATGACCCTCCTCGCGCTGTATCACGCCATTGCACTGTGGGTGCTGGGTCTCGACTATGCCCTGCCGATCGGCATTCTTACCGGACTGTTGTCCTTCGTCCCTTTTCTCGGAATCGGTTTGGGCGTGACGCTGGCCTTGCTGGTGGCGCTGCTGCAGTTTGGCGACTGGAGCGGGGTGGCCTGGGTGGCGGGGATTTTCATGGTCGGCCAGCTCATCGAAGGCTACGTGATTACCCCACGCATCGTCGGCGAACGGGTCGGCCTGCATCCGGTGGCGGTCATCTTCGCGCTGGCCGCATTCGGTCAGTTGTTCGGTTTTGTCGGCGTACTGCTGGCGGTGCCGCTGGCGGCGGTGCTGCTGGTGGCACTGCGCGAACTGCGCGGCGTATACGAGCAGAGCGACCTTTATCGCGGCGGCTATAATGCCGGCTCTTTCGATTCCGCAACGCCCGCCATGACCGCATCGCCCCTTGGCCCACCCCTACTCGAATCGCGCATCGCCTCGCTGCCGCTGGTCCACCGCGGCAAGGTGCGCGACATCTATGCCGTCGGCGACGACAGGCTGCTGATTGTCACCACCGACCGCCTGTCTGCCTTCGACGTGGTGATGCCGACGCCGATTGCCGGCAAGGGCGAAGTGCTGACCAAGGTATCGGCATTCTGGTTCGACAAGCTGAAAGCCATCGTGCCGAGCCAGGCGCTCGATGTCGCGCCGGAATCGGTGGTCGCGGAAAACGAACGTGGCCAGGTCACGGGCCGTGCCATCGTGGTGAGGAAACTGAAGGCGCTGCCGGTCGAGGCCATCGTGCGCGGCTATCTGGTCGGCTCCGGCTGGAAGGAATACCAGTCCAACCAGTCGGTGTGCGGCATCGCGCTGCCCGCCGGACTCAAGCAGGCCGACCGCCTGCCCGAGCCGATCTTCACGCCGTCGACCAAGGCCGCGGTCGGCGCGCACGACGAAAACATCAGTTTTGAGCAGATGGCCGAGCTGATCGGCGTCGACCTGGCGAAGCAGGTTCGCGACGTCCTCCAGGCCCTGTACAAGACTGCGGCAGAGTATGCGCTCACTCGCGGCATCATCATCGCCGACACCAAGTTCGAGTTCGGGCTGGATGAAAAAGGCCAGCTGGTGTGGATCGACGAGGCGCTGACCCCCGATTCGTCGCGCTTCTGGCCGGCCGACCAGTACCGGCCCGGCAGCAACCCGCCCAGCTTCGACAAGCAGTTTGTGCGCGACTGGCTGGAAGCCAGCGGCTGGAACAAGCAGGCGCCGGGGCCGGCGCTGCCTGCGGAAATTGTGGAAAAGACCAGCGAGAAATACCGCGAGGCGATGTCGCGCTTGCTGGGCTGATTATTTCAGCGTCGCATTCAGAAAATCCGCCACCGCCGCCACCATCTCGGCCTCGCGTCCGGTAAAGAAGTGGTCGGCGCGGGCAATCATCACCTGTTTTGACTCCTTGGCCGCCAGACTCTGCTTGCGCTTGCCGGCCTTCGCCAGCACCGGCGGCAGGTCGTTGTCGCCGTATATGTCCAGAATCGGCAATTTCACCGCCGTGTAATCGTCCTGCGAAATCCCCAGGCTCGCCCACGATTTCACGGCAGGATCGGGTTTGCCGGCCAGATAGACGCGGCTCATGCGCGAGCCCAGGCTGTGCGACACGATGGCGATCCGCTGATAGCCCTTTGCCTTGAGAAACTCGACCGCCTCGGCAAGCCGCTCGGCAGCCTCGGGGAAGGTCGGCGGATAGGCCTCGCTCTTCGCGTCGGCAGCCAGGATCGGCATCTGGATCGACAGGGTGGAGAAACCGCGGTCAGCCAGTTCCGTACGCAAGGTGCCGACCATGCCCCAGTCGGGATGGATGCCCATGCCGTGAACGACGATGGCCGCCTTGCCGGTGTCCGCCGGGGTGAACAAAGTCAGGAACTTGTGATGGCCGCGCGGCGTTTGCAGGTAGACCGGATCGCCCACCACCAGCCCGGGGACGATCTCCTCGGCCCATTTCTTTTCGCGCGCATAATCCGCGGCAGGCTCGGCAAACGCTGTCAGGGAAAACAGCGCAATCCATCCAGCCAACAGGTTCAACAGTATGTATTTCTTCATATTTCGCCTCCCGCGGATTAAAGTTAGCAATTCGCCCGCCCGATAATTGAGCGAAACTGTCCAAATATCAACCGTTCAAGGTAGAAATTAAAGTGACCCCCACTCCATTGCGCGTCGTGCCCCCCGGCTTGCCGACCGCCCTGACGCGCGATGTGCGCCCGCGAGGCGGTGCGCGGGTGGTGATTGTCGACGACCGCAGCACAGCACGCAGCCTGCTCGAAGGGCTGGCCCGCACGCTGGAGCCCGGGGTGGTGGTGGACAGCTTCGCCGACCCGCTGGAGGCACTGGCGCAAATGCAGCTGGTGACGCCGGACCTCATCATCACCGACTACCGGATGCCGGGCATGGACGGCATCGAGTTCACCCGCCGTGTCCGCGCCGAACGCCGTCTTGCCGACGTGCCGCTGGTCATCGTCACGGTGGTGGAAGACCGCCAGATTCGCTATCAGGCACTGGAAAACGGCGCCACCGACTTCCTCACCCGCCCGATCGACCCGCTGGAATGCCGTGCACGCTGCCTCAACCTGCTGTCCCTGCGGCGCAGCCAGCGTATGGTGGCCGACCGCGCAATGTGGCTGGAGGAGCAGGTGATGCAAGCCACCCGCGCAGTACGCACCCGCGAACGCGAGACCCTGATGAAACTGGCCAAGGCCGGCGAATACCGCGACGAGGAAACCGGCAATCACATCATCCGCATGTCGAAGTACGCGCGCCTGATCGCCGAGGAACTCGCCCTGACCGCCATGGAGTGCGACGAGATCGAAGCCGCCTCGCCGATGCACGATATCGGCAAGATCGGGATTCCCGACGTGATTCTGCTGAAGCCCGGTCGGCACACCCCGGATGAGCAGGAAATCATGCGCCGCCACCCGCTGATCGGCCATGAAATCCTTTCCGACAGTCCCTCGCGCTACCTACAGATGGGCGCAGTGATCGCACTCGGGCATCACGAAAAATTCGACGGCAGCGGCTATCCGCAGGGCCTGGCCGGCGAGGACATTCCGCTCCCCGCGCGCATTGTGGCCGTGGCCGACGTGTTCGACGCCCTGACCTCCAATCGCCCCTACAAGCGCGCGTGGTCGTTTCAGGATGCCCTGAACTACATCCAGACCGAAAGCGGCAGGCATTTCGACCCCGCGTGCGTGCGTGCATTCGAGCTGCGCATCGATGCCGTGGCGGCCATCATGCGCGAACTGGGCGACACGCCAACCTGAAGGCCTTAGCCACCCCAACCGCACCATGTCGAATTTTCCCCTTTCAGCTCTGGTCAGACGCCTGCAGGAGCGAATTCGCGCACGGCCGGATACGGAGTTTCAGCAAGCGCTGATACGCTTCATCATTGGGGTCATCTCCTATCTGTATTTCAGTTCAAGCTGGGTTTCCCACTCGGAATACATTTACTCCAGCATCCACTTTGTTGCGCTTTTCTTCCTGTCGACGGCCACCCTCATTCTGCTCGGCACGCTGATCAATCTGCGCGCCTCACCCCTCCGCCGACTCTGTGGTGCCGTCGTGGATTTCTCGACTGCATCGTTCCTTCTGCTGATCGGCGGCGAGACGTCTGCCCCCCTGGTCGGCATTTATTTGTGGGTCACGCTCGGAAACGGATTCAGGTACGGCGTGCCCTATTTGTATTTTTCGACGGTGCTCGCCACCGTGGGTTTCGGATCCGTACTGGCTTTCAACCCCTTCTGGCACACCCATCTTGCGCTGGGGATCGGCATTTTGTTCACCATGGTGATCGTGCCGCTCTATGCCGCCTCCTTGACGCGCCAGCTGCATTCGGCGGTCAATCGCGCAAACGAAGCCAGTCAGGCCAAATCCAATTTCCTCGCCAACATGAGCCACGAACTCCGCACCCCGCTGAACGGCGTCATCGGGGTGGCCGACCTGCTGGCGGAAACAAAGCTCGACAAGGAACAACAGGAGTTTTCCCAGATCATCCGCGCATCGGCCAACACCCTGCTCGAACTGATCGACAACGTGCTGGACATCTCGCGTATCGAGGCCGGGCGTATTTCCACCGTGAACGAAGACTTCGATCTGCACCGCCTGGTCAACGGCACGGTCGCCATGCTGGAAACCCTGGCCCAAAGCAAGGGCTTGGTGCTGGCGGCGCACATCGCACCGCAGACACCGTTCCACCTGCACGGCGATGCGCGTCACCTGCGCCAAGTCCTGATCAACCTGATGGGCAATGCCATCAAATTCACTGAACATGGTCGGGTCGACGTCTATGTCCGGCCGGCCGGACAGGGCCAGCCGCAGCGGCTGCGCTTCGAAGTCGTCGACACCGGCATCGGCATTCCGGAAGCCGCGCAGGCACGCATCTTCGACAGTTTCACCCAGGCCGACACGACCGTCACACGTCGATTTGGCGGCAGCGGTCTCGGCACCGCCATCGCCAAACAGCTGGTGGAAACGCTGGGCGGGCAAATCGGCCTGCACAGCCGGGAGGGCGAGGGAACGACCCTCTGGTTCGAGCTGCCGTTCGGGCTGCAGGCGGCAGGCACCGCCGCATCGGGCGAACGTTTCGATGCGCCGATGCGGGTCGGCATCCTGGCCGGAAACGAGCTGGCGATCCGGATCCAGTCGGTCATCCGCAACTGGGGCGCCGAAACCGTCTCGGTGGACAACACCACCCGGCTCGCCGCCGAGCTGTCTGCCTATTTATCGGGCGGCACGCCCCTGGGCGCCGTGGTGGTGGAACGCAGCGCGCTGCCCGGCGATCCGGGCGCCTTTCTGCGCCTGCTGCGAGACGACGCCAGCCTGGCCGCGCTGCCGGTCATTCTGATCGAGTCCGACGCGAGCGCTGCACCAGCGCAGGATGCGCGCTGGGTACAGGAGGGCTATGCCTCGGTGCTGCGCACACCGGTCAACACCACCCTGCTGTTCAACGCCATCCATGCCGTCATCAGTCACGACATGCCGGGCAACGTGGTCTCGCTGGCCAATCGCTTCCAGTCCCAGGCTGGCACCGCGTCGGCACTGCACGTCCTGGTGGCGGAAGACAATCCGGTCAACCAGCGGGTCATTCGCGGCCTGCTGGAACATGCCGGACACACGACCCATCTGGCGCACAATGGTGAAGAAGCGCTGGCCATGCTCGAGGCTGACGAGGCGACGTTCAACCTGGCCATCATCGACATGCATATGCCGCATCTCTCCGGCCCCGAAGTGGTGAAGCGCTGGCGTTTCATGGAAAGAGGCCATCTGCCCATCATCATGCTCACCGCCGACGCGCGCGCCGAGGCGCAGGCAGCCTGTGAGGAAGCCGGGGCCGACACCTTTCTTACCAAGCCGGTCAACAGCCGCGAGCTGCTCGACCTCATTACCCGACTCGCAGGGCAACAGGCGCAAAAAACCGCTGCCGCCGCGGCATCCGCTACCCAGCCGCCGGACGAGCTGGATGAATCGGTCCTCGACGACCTCGCCCAGCTAGGCGGCCCCACTTTCGTGCAGGACCTGCTGGCCAGCTTTGAAGAAGACAGCAAGCGCGCACTGCGCGACATCGAGCGCGCGCTGGTCGTGGAGGATTACGGTCAGTGGCACCACCAGCTGCACATGCTGAAAGGAGGCGCCAGCGATGTCGGCGCCATCCAGCTGGCGCAGCGGTGTGCCGAAGCCGAACGCATCAAACCGTTCGAACTCGCGACCAACCTGGCGCACGACAAACTGGGGGCAGTTCGGGATGCGTTGGTCCTCGCCCAGATTGCCCTGGCTACTTACCAAACCAGCAGACTACGCGCTGAGCACAGCTGATCCATTGCCGTTTGCGGTTTCGGCTTTACCGGTCTGACGGCTGACCAGGCGCTCCATCATGCGCAAGTCCTTCGCCTCCAGGCGCAAGGCGGCATCCACCCATATGTCGGCAACCCGCATCAACTCGGCATACGCAATCGGCTGAATTTCGTCGCGCACGCTGCGCAGCGCAAGTGCGCCGTTCCTTGAGCGGGCTTCACGCCGGATGTACTCATGTACCGCCCGCTCCCCTTCTCCCGGCTCGGCGAGCACATCCACCACCCCCAGGGCATGCAGCTCCTCGGCGAGGAAGAGCCGCCCGCTCAGGATCATCTGCTCGGCTTTTTGGTAACCCACGCGGCGTCCCAGCAGACTCAGCGCGCCCATGCCCGGGAACAGGTTGAAAAGGATTTCCGGGAAACCGAGCTTGCTGCCACGTTCGGCGATCAATACGTTGCCGGACAAGGCGCATTCGAAACCGCCCCCCAGCGCATCGCCCTGCACCAGCGTGATCGATTTCAGTCCCGGTCGATTCAGGTGTACCGCATTCAGATACAGCGGTTCGATGCAGGCCTGGGCATACTGCGCCAGGCGATCGCGCTCGCCGGCCGCAATCAGTTCGGCAAAGCGGTTCAGGTCGCCGCCGTAATTGAACACCTCCGGGTGCGACGATGCGGTCACCATGTAGCGCACATCCGGTTGGTCGGGATCGTCGATCTGGTTGGCCACGGCATGACACCAGCCCAGGAGATCCTGCAACAAAGTCGGGGTAAAGCAGGGACGCGGTTCCGAATGCATATAGCCCCACGCAACCTGGCTATGCGGATCGAAATACGTGGTGAGTTGCGTGTATGCGTTTTGCTGCGGTTGCAGCGTGGTCCGTACAGCTTGCAGGTGCGCCATGAGTATCTCCGCGGGTTAGGTAATCGGCCATGCGATGAATTTCCAGCATGTGTCGGAAGACTAACGCGGGCGGTGCAGCCACTCAAGCGTGAAATCGTTACAGGGGACGCAACACAACATCTAGTGAAATATGGCGTTGCCGGGCGCTAAATCGGGGTTCGGCAACCCTTAAGCCTAGAACGTCCATACCATGCGCAGCGCCAACGCGATCAGCAGCAATGCGAAAATCCGCTTGAGCGGTCGCACCGGCAGGCGGTGCGCGGTGCGTGCGCCGAGCGGTGCGGTGAGGACGCTGCCGAGCACGATGCCGGCGAGCGCCGGAAGATAGACGAAGCCGACGCTGCCGATGGGCAGGCCGCTCGCGTTCCAGCCGCCCAGCACATAGCCGGCCGCGCCGGCGATGGCGATCGGGAAGCCGATCGCCGCCGAGGTGGCGATCGCCCGGTGCAGCGGAACGTTGTGCCACAACATGAAGGGCACCGACAGGGTGCCGCCACCGATCCCGACCCAGCTCGATACCGCACCGATCACGCCGCCCGCCAGCGTGGTCCCGGCGCGCCCCGGCAGACCGCGATGCGGTGCCGGCTTGAAGTCGAGCCACATCTGGACGGCGGCATAGAACAGGAAGGCGACAAAAAACACTTTCAGCACCATTGCCGACATCTGCGCGGCCAGTACCGCACCGGCCAGGGTGCCGAGCAGGATGCCGGGCGCAATGCGCCGCACCAGCGGCCATTCGACCGCGCCATGGCGATGGTGCGCGCGTACGCTGGAAAGCGAAGTGAACAGAATGGAAGCAAGCGAGGTGCCGAGCGCCAGCTGCGGTTCCATGCCGGCCGCCAGGCCCTGCACGTGCAGCAGCATGATCAGCACCGGCACGATGATGAGGCCACCGCCGACGCCGAGGAGGCCGGCGACGAAACCGACCACCAGGCCGAGGCCGACATAGGACGCGAGCAGCGCGGGCGCCAGCTCAAGCATCAGAGGTGTTTGACAATGAAGGCGTATTCGGCCGGATCGACCGGGGTGATCGACAGGCGGTTGCCCTTCTGCAGGATGCGCATGTGGGCGAGTTCGGGATAGCCGCGGATTTCGGACAGCGGCATCAGCCGCGTCTTCTTCACCAGCTTGACGTCGACATTGAACCAGCGCGGCGTTTCCGCGGTGGCCTTGGGGTCGAAGTACTTGTTCTTCGGGTCGAACTGGGTGGCATCGGGATACGCCGCCACGCCGACTTCGGCCAGTCCGGCGATGCCCGGCTCGGCACACGACGAATGGTAGAACAGCACCTTGTCGCCGGGCTTCATCTGGTCGCGCATGAAATTGCGCGCCTGATAGTTGCGCACGCCGTACCAGGCAACGCTCTGCTTCGGCATGGCGGCGAGGTCGTCGATGCTGACGTCGCTCGGTTCGGATTTCATCAGCCAGTAGCGCATGCTCAGGCCCGCTTGATCAGGGTGCCGACGCCTTCCGGGGTCATGATTTCCAGCAGCAGGGCGTGCTCGACGCGGCCGTCGATGATGTGCGCCGTTTTCACGCCGCTGTTGACCGCGTCGACCGCATAACCGACCTTGGGAATCATGCCACCGGAGATGGTGCCGTCGGCGATGCGCTCCTCGACCTGACGCGGCGTCAGGCCGGTGAGCAGCGTGCCCGCCTTGTCCAGCACCCCGGGGGTATTGGTGAGGAAAATAACCTTCTCCGCCTTCAGCACGCCGGCCAGCTTGCCGGCCGCGACATCGGCGTTGATGTTGTAGGCATTGCCTTCCGCGTCGGTGCCACGCGGCGCGACCACCGGGATGAAATCGCCCGAGTCGAGCAGCTGGATGATTGTCGGGTCAATGCCCGTGATCTCGCCCACCTGGCCGATATCGAGAAACTTGCCGGACTCTTCCGCGCTC
>JAIBFA010000092.1 GCA_019459325.1 Thiobacillus sp. | reverse complement strand
GTGATGATGCCTTCCTTGACGTCGTCCTTGTCCGGCAGGCCGAGGTGTTCCTTCGGCGTCACGTAGCAGAGCATCGCGGTGCCGTACCAGCCGATCATCGCGGCGCCGATGCCGCTGGTGATGTGGTCGTAGCCGGGGGCGATGTCGGTGGTCAGCGGGCCCAAGGTGTAGAACGGCGCCTCGGAGCAGGACTCCAGCTGGATGTCCATGTTCTCCTTGATCAGCTGCATCGGCACGTGGCCGGGGCCCTCGATCATCACCTGCACGTCGTGCTTCCACGCCACCTGGGTCAGTTCGCCGAGCGTTCTGAGTTCGCTCAATTGCGCTTCGTCGTTGGCGTCGTAGATCGAACCGGGACGCAGGCCGTCGCCGAGCGAGAAGGCGACGTCGTAGGCCTTCATGATTTCGCAGATGTCCTCGAAGTGGGTGTAGAGGAAGCTCTCTTTGTGGTGCGCGAGGCACCACTTGGCCATGATCGAGCCGCCGCGCGAGACGATGCCGGTCATGCGGTTGGCGGTCATCGGCACGTAGCGCAGCAAGACGCCGGCGTGGATGGTGAAGTAGTCGACGCCCTGCTCGGCTTGCTCGATCAGCGTGTCGCGGAACATTTCCCAGGTCAGCTCTTCGGCCTTGCCGTCGACCTTCTCCAGCGCCTGGTAGATCGGCACAGTGCCGATCGGAACGGGCGAGTTGCGGATGATCCACTCGCGCGTCTCGTGGATGTTCTTGCCGGTGGACAGATCCATCACGGTGTCGCCGCCCCAGCGGATCGCCCAGGTCATTTTCTCGACTTCTTCCTGGATGCTGGAACCGAGCGCCGAGTTGCCGATGTTGGCATTGATCTTCACCAGGAAATTGCGGCCGATGATCATCGGCTCGGATTCCGGGTGGTTGATGTTGTTGGGGATGATGGCGCGGCCGCGCGCGATTTCGCTGCGCACGAACTCCGGGGTGATCTCGTTCTGCAGGTTCGCACCGAAGTTCTGCCCCGGATGCTGGCGGTTCATCAGCGCGGCGAGCTTCTCGCCCATCGGGCCGGAGGCTTTCAGCGATTCCAGATAGGCGGTGCGGTTGTTGTTCTCGCGGATGGCGATGAACTCCATTTCCGGCGTGATGATGCCCTGGCGCGCGTAGTGCATCTGGCTGACGTTCATGCCGGCCTTGGCGCGGCGCGGCGTGCGGTGCAGGCCGGGGAAGCGCATCGTCGCGAGTTCGGGATTGGCAGCCTGCTGGCGACCGTATTCCGAGCTCAGGTCGGCGAGGACTTCGGTGTCGCCGCGCGCCTCGATCCAGCGCGTGCGCAGCGCGGGCAGGCCGGTGCGGATGTCGATCTTTGCAGCCGGATCGGAATACGGGCCCGAGCAGTCGTAGACGAAGATCGGCGGGTTGGGCTCCGAGCGGGTGCCGCCGGATCCGGATTCGCCACTGAACATCAGGGGCGTGTCGGCCTGGCTGATCTCGCGCATGGGTACGCGGATGTCGGGCTGGCTGCCCTGCACATAAATCTTGCGCGAATTGGGCAGGGGATGCACGGCCGCTTCATCGACGTGGGCAGTGGCAGCGAGAAACTTGGGGTTGGCGTTCATGGTGGCGCTCCAGAAAGCAGGAGGCGCGTCGGGCGGCCTCGTTGCATTAATCCAAGGGAGGCCACATCGGCCTCCCTACGGCGGTCTCAACCGCATCAGGTTCGAAGGGTATGTCTCACTCCGTTTGGCATGTGCCGTCCGGAGACCCCTGGCGAGCGGTCAAGGTAGCGGAAATGTGGAATAATTGCAAGGCAAGACCCCATCTAACTTATTGATATTCAAGGGACCGCATGGACATGGAGCAGGCGCGCTACAACATGGTGGAACAGCAGATCCGCCCTTGGGACGTACTGGATCAGGACGTGCTGGACCTGCTGCTCAAGGTGCGCCGCGAGGACTTCGTGCCGGAAGCGCACCGCGCGCTGGCCTTTGTCGACATGGAGATCCCGCTCGGCCACGGCCAGTCGATGTGGACGCCGAAACTCGAGGCGCGGGTGATCCAGGAACTCGCGATCCGTTCCACCGACCGCGTGCTGGAAATCGGCACCGGCAGCGGCTACCTCACCGCGCTGCTGGCGTCCCTGGCCGCCGGCGTGGTGTCGATCGACATCTTCCCTGAATTCACTTCCGCCGCGATGCAGAAACTGCGCGCGCACGGCTTCGACAATGTGGTGCTGCACACCGCCGACGCGGCCCGCGACTGGCCCGACGAAGACGGTTTCGATGTGATCGTGCTGACCGGCTCGACCCCGCTGCTGTCGGATGCCTTCCTGCGTCGCCTCAAGGTCGGCGGACGGCTGTTCGCCATCACCGGCATTGCGCCGGTGATGCTGGCCCAGCTCATCACCTGCACCGCGCCCGGCGCCACCCGCAGCGTGACGCTGTTCGAAACCTGCGAGGCCCCGCTGCTGAATGCCCCGCACCCCGCGGCGTTTGTCTTCTGAAGCCCACGCCATGCGCCAGTTTCGCCCCGCCGAACTCGCCGCCCATATCCAGACCGGACACATGCCGGTGCTGCTCGATGTGCGCGAACCCTGGGAGTGGAACCTGTGCCGCCTGCCCGGCGCGATCCTGATTCCGATGCACGAACTGCCCGCTCGCCTGGCGGAGTTGAACAAGGATGCTGAAACGGTGGTCATCTGCCATCATGGCGTTCGCAGTTATCACGCGGCCCGCTATCTTGAAACAACAGGCTTCGGCGATGTCGTCAATCTGTCGGGCGGCATGGCCGCCTGGGCCGACGAAGTCGATCCGGCCATGCCGCGTTACTGACACAACAATTAGGACTGGATCCATCATGCAACTCAAGCCCCTGTTTCTTGCCCTGACCCTGGCGCTGGCGCCCGCCGCCCACGCCACCAACCTGACCGATGTCTACCGCGACGCGCTGGCCTACGATGCGCAATACGCTTCCGCCCGCGCGGCCTGGCAGGCCGGGCAGGAAAAGGCGGTGCAGGGTCGCGCCGGCTTGCTGCCCAACATCAATCTGGGCGGCAACGTGCGCTATAACAGCGTCGATTCCAGTCTGCCCGGCGGCGACGCCGATTTCGATTCCAACGGCATGTCGCTCACCGGCGCGCAGCCGCTGTTCCGCAAGCAGAACTGGGTGCAGTACGCGCAGGCCAAGGAGCAGGTGAAGATCGCCGACATGCAATTGAAGGTGGCCGCACAGGATCTGATCCTGCGGGTCGCGCAGGCCTATTTCGACGTGCTGCAGTCGCAGGACAACATCGCCTTCATCAATTCGCAGAAGGCCTCCATCACCGAACAGCTGGCCGCCGCCAAGCGCAACTTCGAGGTCGGCACCGCCACCATCACCGACACCCATGAAGCGCAGGCGCGCTACGACCTTGCGGTCGCGCAGGAAATCGCCGAGCAGAACAGCCTCAACATCCGCCTGCGTACGCTGGAAAAACTCATCGGCAAGCCGGCCGGCACGCTCGACAGCCTGGTCGACAACAAGCTGCTGAAGGCCGAATCCGGCACCCTCGACGAATGGGCCATGCGCGCCGCCGACGGCAACCTGCAGGCCGAAATCCAGCGCATCTCCAAGGTCATCGCCGACCAGGAAGTCGAGCGCAACCGCGCCGGCCACTATCCGACGCTGGATGCCGTCGCCGGCTACACCATCACCAACAATCAGAATTTCGGCACCCAGCAGGTGGACACCCGCACCGCCAGCATCGGCGTGGAACTCAACCTGCCGATCTACCAGGGCGGGCTCACCAGCTCGCGCGTGCGCGAGGCGGTCGCCAACCAGGAAAAGGCGCGCCAGGACCTGGAAAATGCCACCCGCGAAGCCGGCCTGCAGGCCCGCCAGGCCTGGCTCAACGTCAACAGCGGCATTGCCCGCGTGCAGGCACTGGAACAGGCGCTGGTCTCCACCAGGGCTCAGCTCGATTCAACCAAGCTCGGCCTGGACGTCGGCGTGCGCACCAACCTCGACGTGCTCGACGCCGAGCAGCAGGTGCTGTCCGCCCGCCGCGACCTGGCCGGCGCGCGCTATGCCTACCTGCTGGCCACCCTGTTCGTCTTGCGCTCGGCCCCGGCATGGCGTCATCCCTT
>JAIBFA010000078.1 GCA_019459325.1 Thiobacillus sp. | reverse complement strand
CGGGGCGAGTTCTTTGCCGCCCACCCGACGCGCTTGATCTTCGGGAATTCGGGACTGTCGGGGTCGCCTTTTCTTTGGTTACTTTCTTTTGGCGAGACAAAAGAAAGTGACTAGCCGCCGGGCTACCCCCGGCCAACGGTCCGCCGTCCTGCAAAAGCGCCAACTAAGCGGTCGTGCTCCGCGCCAATCCAAAGACTGGATTGCCCTAAAGGACTCCGATCCACTACGCGCCGAAGCGCGTGTGGAGTCGTATGCTTCGCTGCGCTCGCAATGACGAACGACGCATCATTTGTGCCCCGTTTTAACCCTGTTTCCCCGTCCCATGCACCACAACTGCTCATTCCAGCCCAGGTCACAGCAGCCCAAAAAACACATAAGCATTTGATAATTAACCACTCCCGAAGCTGGCACGCCGCCTGCTATATCCCAACTGAGTATCCAAACCGCAAGGCCAGGTTGCTCAGGCAGTCTCCTCCGACTTAGCGGCCTCTCCGGAGGCCGCCTTTTTTTGAGACGCCTACAGACAAACGAATAGAACATGCGCGTATTGATTGTTGAAAACCAGCCCGACCGGCTGGCGATGCTGGTGCCGGCGCTGGAAGCGGCGGGCTGTGTGGTGACGGCCACGCTCAATTCGGCGCGCAGCCTGGACGTGCAGATTCAGGCGCTGCGGCCCGACGTGGTGATCATTGCGCAGGACTCGCCGGATCGCGACACGCTGGAGCACATCTGCGTGGTGAACCAGGACTGTCCGCGCCCCATCGTGATGTTCACCGACGACGGCAGCCCGGATTCGATCCGCGCGGCGACGCAGGCGGGGGTGACCTCCTATGTGGTGGACGGCCTCGATCCTGCGCGCATCCGCCCCATTCTCGACGTGGCGGTGTCGCGCTTCGAGGCGTTTCAGGCGCTGCACGACCAACTGGAGCAAACCCGACTCGAACTGTCGGAGCGCAAGCTGATCGACCAGGCCAAGGCGCTGCTGATCAAGCAGACCGGCGCATCTGAGCCCGAGGTGTATCGCGAGATGCGCCGTGCGGCAATGGATCGCGGCCTAAAACTGGCGGACATTGCACGACAGATTCTGCAAAAGCCGCTGGCCTGATTTTTGGTTCCGATTGGTGCATCGCACGACAAACGCGCACCGCATGGGTGCACCGAGCAGCGCACCGACCCACGCGACATGCCGGCCCGATTGCCCGCAAACCCCTGCCACACAAGGAATTCATAGAGCTGGCACAGCGGTTGCTACACCCCTACTGAACAGTCGCAACGATGTGGCTTTCAGCGTGACCGTCAACTTTTTCATCACTGGACAAAGGCGTCCGCCCTGAAGGCGACGCCTTTTTTATTTGGAGAACACACCGTGAGCGACACCCAGGACAAGCCCCTTGTACAAGACCCGAGCAAGCGTTATTTCATGAAAAAGACCACCGGACTTTCCGTCGCCGCCGCACTCATGGCCATGGTGCCGCCCGGCGTGCGCCAAGGTGCCTGGGCCGCCGGTTCCGACGCCCCCGAGAAGCCCAACCTCAGCATCGGCTTCATTCCGCTGACCGACTGCGCGTCGGTGGTGATGGCCTCGGTGAAGGGCTTCGACAAGAAATACGGCCTCACCATCACGCCCAGCAAGGAGGCTTCATGGGCTGCGGTGCGCGACAAGCTGGTGAACGGCGAGCTCGACGCCGCGCACGTGCTGTATGGCCTGATCTACGGCGTGCAGCTCGGCATCGGCGGGCCGAAGAAGGACATGGCGGTGCTGGCCACGCTCAACAACAACGGCCAGGCGATCACGCTGTCGAACCAGCTCAAGGACAAGGGCGTGACCGACGGAGCATCGCTCGCCAAGCTGGTGAAGGCCGAGCCGCGCGAATACACCTTCGCCCAGACCTTCCCCACCGGCACCCACGCGATGTGGCTCTACTACTGGCTGGCCGCCTACGGCATCGACCCCTTCCGCGACGTGAAGAACATCGTGGTGCCGCCGCCGCAGATGGTGGCCAACATGCGGGTCGGCAACATGGATGGCTTCTGCGTGGGCGAGCCGTGGAACGCGCGCGCGATCCGCGACAACATCGGCTTCACCGCGGCGACCACCCAGGACATCTGGAAGGACCATCCGGAGAAGGTGCTCGGCACCACCGCCGAATTCGTGCAGAAGTACCCCAACACCGCGCGGGCGATGGTGGCGGCGATCCTCGATGCATCGAAGTACATCGACGACATGAAGAACCGCTCGGAAGTCGCCAAAGTGATCTCCGCCAAGTCCTACGTCAACACCGACTTCGATTCGATCGAGGACCGCATGCTCGGCCAGTACAACAACGGCATCGGCAAGAAATGGGCGGACCCCAATTACATGAAGTTCTACAACAACGGCACGGTGGGCTTCCCCTACCTGTCCGACGGCATGTGGTTCCTCACCCAGCACAAGCGCTGGGGCCTCTTGAAGGATCATCCTGACTATCTGGCCGTGGCCAAGAAGGTCAACCGCATCGACGTGTACAAGGCGGCCGCCGCGATGACCAAGACGCCGCTGCCGAAGTCCGACATGCGCACCTCGAAGCTGATCGACGGCGTGGTGTGGGACGGCAAGGATCCGGCCAAGTACGCCGACAGTTTCAAAATCAAGGCCTGACCCAGATCACGGTCTGATTACACAGAAAAGGAATGATCATGACACCTGAAAAAATCGCACTGGTACGCAGCAGCTGGCAGTTGGTGCTGCCCATCAAGGACACGTCGGCTCAGCTGTTCTATGGCCAGCTGTTCGAACTCGATCCCTCGCTGCGCAGCATGTTCAAGGGCGACATGGCCGAGCAGGGCCGCAAGCTGATGGCCATCATCAATACGGCCGTCAACAGCCTGGATGATCTCAGCCCCATTCTGGGCGCAGTCCAGGACATGGGGCGTCGCCATGTCGCTTACGGCGTGACGGAGGCCCATTACGACACCGTGGGCAGCGCGCTGATCTGGACCCTGGGCAAGGGCCTGGGCGAGCAGTTCACCCCGGCGGTCAAGGATGCCTGGGTGGAAACCTACACCACGCTGGCATCCGCCATGAAACAGGCCGCCTACGCCCCGGCATGAAAGCCGCGGCCGCCTCCTGCCCGACAGACGCAGGCGGCCGCAAGGCGTCGTCAACACTCAGGAGTGCGATATGAGCGCAGTCAATGCAACACCCGAAAATTTGAGCGAAATCCTGTCAGGCGAGGATATCGCCCCGACATCCAAAGCACCCGCTGCGGCGATCCCCGCGCGGCGCACGCCCTACTTCGAAACCGAGTCGGGCAAGCGCTTCATCGAAGGTACGCTGAACCTGTTCAAGAATGCCATCCCGCCGCTGCTCGGCATGCTGCTGTTTGTTGCCATGTGGGCGCTGGTGTCCAACAGCGGCAAGACGATTCCCGGCCCCGCCGAAACCTGGGACGCCGCAGTGGTGCTTTTTTCCGACCCCTTCTATGACAACGGCCCCAACGACCAGGGCATCGGCTGGAACATCCTCAACTCGCTGTACCGCGTCGGCATCGGCTTCAGCCTGGCCGCCGCCGTCGGCATTCCGCTCGGCTTCATGATCGGCCGCTTCGACTTCCTCAACCGCATGCTCTCGCCGGTGATCAGCATCCTGCGCCCGGTGTCGCCGCTGGCCTGGCTGCCGATCGGCCTGCTGATTCTGCAAAAAGCCGAGCCGGCATCGATCTGGGTGATCTTCATCTCCAGCATCTGGCCCATGGTGCTCAACACCGCAGCCGGCGTGCAGCGCATCCCGCAGGACTACATGAACGTCGCCCGCGTGCTCAACCTGTCCGAGTTCAAGGTCTTCACCAAAATCCTGTTCCCGGCGGTGCTGCCCTATGTGCTCACCGGCGTGCGGCTGGCGATCGGCGTCGCCTGGCTGGTCATCGTCGCGGCGGAAATGCTCACCGGCGGCGTCGGCATCGGCTTCTGGGTGTGGGACGAGTGGAACAACCTCAACGTCGCCCACATCATCATCGCCATCTTCGACGTCGGCATCGTCGGGCTGCTGCTCGAACAGGCGCTGATGCTGATCGCGAAACGGTTTTCATATGAATGAGGGGCTAGGAGCTAGGGGTTAGGAATCAGGGGCGGTGCGGCTTCGCCGCGCCACATCCCCTAGCCCCCAGATCCCAGTTCCTATATCCCAAGGAGAATTCAAGATGCAAAGCTACGTCCAGATCGAAAACGCCGGCATGGTGTTCAGCACCAAAAAAGGCAGGTTCACCGCGCTCACCGACATCAACCTCCATGTCGACCAGGGCGAGTTCATCGCACTGATCGGCCACTCGGGCTGCGGCAAGTCGACCCTGCTGAATCTGGTGGCCGGCCTGCTCGACGCCACCGACGGCGTGCTGCTGCTCGCCAACAAGGAAATCAAGGGGCCGGGGCCGGAACGCGGGGTGGTGTTCCAGAACCACTCGCTGCTGCCCTGGCTCACCGCGTTCGAGAACGTCTACTTGGCGGTGGAAAAGGTGTTCGGCAGCAGCGAATCGAAAGCGCAACTCAAGGCGCGCACCAAGGCCGCGCTGGAACTGGTGGGGCTGACCCACGCCGCCAACAAGCTTCCGGGCGAAATCTCCGGCGGCATGAAGCAGCGCGTCGGCATTGCGCGCGCGCTGGCGATGGAGCCGAAAGTACTGCTGTTGGACGAGCCCTTCGGCGCACTGGACGCGCTGACCCGTGCCCACCTGCAGGACGAGCTGATGAAAATCGTCGCTGCCACGAAGAGCACGGTCATCATGGTCACCCACGACGTCGACGAGGCGGTGCTGCTGTCCGACCGCATCGTAATGATGACCAATGGTCCGTCCGCCACCATCGGCGACGTCCTCACGGTCGACCTGCCGCGCCCGCGCGACCGCCTGCAACTGGCGCACGACCCGAAATACCACGATCTGCGCAGCCAGGTGCTGGAATTCCTCTACAGCCGGCAGATGCGGCCCAAGGAAGCGGCCTGAACGTTGAGGGCTGATGGCAGCGCTTGAGTCATCGCCGGATTGCAGGCAGGATGAATACCAGCTAACCGGATTTTTCCTGCCATGACTTATTGCGTCGCCATCAAAACCAACAACGGACTGGTTTTTGCGTCAGACTCGCTCACCAACGCCGGCATCGACCATGTCAGCACCTATTCCAAGATGCACAGCTTCGTCCTGCCCGGCAGCCGCATGTTCGTGCTGCTGGCGGCCGGCAACCTGGCCACCACGCAGGCCGTGGTCAAGCGGCTGCGTGACGACTGCCAACTCGGCAACCTGCCGTGCCTGAACACCATCACGTCGATGAGCGACGCGGTCGATTACGTCGGCTCGATCTCGGCCGAGGTTCAGCGCAACCAGGCGGCGCGCGACACCGCCACCACAAACTTCGAGGCCACCTTCATCTTCGGGGGACAGATCGCCGGACAGGCGCCCGAGATCTACATGATCTATCCGCAGGGCAACCACATCCACGAATCGGCCGCCCACCCCTTTCTGCAGATCGGCGAGACGAAGTACGGCAAGCCGATCCTCGACCGCGTGGTCCGCTCCGACACGCCGCTTGAACAGGCGGCGCGCTGCGCACTGGTGTCGATCAACTCGACCATCCGCTCCAACCTCACCGTCGGTCCGCCGGTCGAACTGCTGCTCTATAACGCCGACGCGCTCGACAGCGGCCGCCGCCTGCTGTTTTCCGAAGACCACCCCTATTACCGGGCGCTGGGCGACGCCTGGAACGAAGGCCTGCGCCAGGCGCTCAACAGCCTGCCGCCCTTCGAATGGGAAACCCAGCCGCAACCGCTGCAGGTGGTGGCGAGCAACAGCGGCGGGCAGATGCAGGGGTGAGGCTAGGGGCTAGGATTTAGGGGCTAGGGGTCAGGGGGAGGCGCGGCCGCAGGCCGCTCATCCCCTAGATCCTAATTCCTAGCCCCTGCCCCCTGGCTCGCCCCTTGCTTGAGACAGACCGTCTCCCCTCTGACTGCCCCCATGAGCATCCACGTCGCCCTCCGTCACACCACGCACTACACGTTCGATCGCCGCGTGATGCTCTCCCCGCATGTGGTGCGGCTGCGCCCGGCGCCGCATTCGCGCACGCCCATCCTCGGCTATACGTTGAAGGTCACGCCGGCGACGCACTTCATCAACTGGCAGCAGGACCCCTTCGGCAATTACCTGGCGCGGCTGGTGTTCCCCGAGGCGACGCGCGAATTCTCGGTCGATGTCGAGGTGATCGCCGACCTGACGGTGATCAACCCCTTCGATTTCTTCGTCGACGACGCCTGCGCGAAGTGGCCGTTCGACTATGACGCCGCGCTGCAAAAGGAACTGACGCCCTACCTGGAGGCCGCGCCGGCGGGTGCGCGGCTGAAAGCATGGCTGGCGCAGGTCGAGCGCACGCCGCTGCGCAGCATCGATTTTCTGGTGGCGTTGAACAGCCGCCTCAACGCCGACATCGCCTACACCGTGCGCATGGAACCCGGCGTCCAGTCCTGCGAGGAAACCCTGGAAAAAGCGCTTGGCTCGTGCCGCGACTCGGCCTGGCTGCTGGTGCAGATCCTGCGCCATCTGGGACTGGCGGCGCGCTTCGTGTCGGGCTATCTGGTGCAGCTCACCGCCGACGAAAAATCGCTCGACGGCCCCTCCGGGCCGACCGCCGACTTCACCGACCTGCACGCCTGGGCCGAGGTCTATCTGCCCGGCGCCGGCTGGATCGGGCTCGACCCCACCTCGGGGCTGTTCGCCGGCGAAGGCCATATCCCGCTCGCCTGCACGCCGCATCCGTCCTCCGCCGCGCCGATCGACGGCATGACCGACGCATGCGAATCCGAATTCAGCTTCAGCAATACCGTCACCCGCATCCACGAAGACCCGCGCGTGACCCTGCCCTATTCCGACGCCGACTGGGCCGCGATCCTGGCGCTCGGCCACGCGGTCGACGACAAGCTCACCGCGCAGGACGTGCGCCTCACCCACGGCGGCGAGCCCACCTTCGTGTCGATCGACGACATGGATGCACCGGAATGGAACATCGACGCGCTCGGCGCCCACAAACGGGAACGCGCCGAGGTGCTGGTGCGACGGCTGAAGGGCCGCCTCGCGCCTGGCGCGCTGCTGCACACCGGCCAGGGCAAGTGGTATCCGGGCGAACCGCTGCCGCGCTGGGCGCTGGGCATTTTCTGGCGGCGCGACGGGGTGCCGGTGTGGAAGGACGAAGCGCTGCTGGCGGAAGCCGGCTGGGATGGCGGCTACACCCATCTCGATGCGCAGCGCTTTGCCGAAACGCTGGCGCAGCATCTCGGCCTGGCGCCCCGCTACGTGCAGCCCGCCTTTGAGGATGCGCTCGCCGCCCTGCAGCAGGAAGCCGAATTGCCGGCCAACCTCGACCTGGCGCGCGCCGACCTCACCGACGCCGCGGTGCGGCAGAACCTGGCCAACAAACTGTCGGGCGGCCTCAACACGCCAACCGGCTACGTGCTGCCACTGGCCTGGCAGCCGGCCGCGCCCACGCCGGGCTGGCACAGCGCCCTGTGGACGCTGCGGCGCGGCCGCATTTATCTCGCGCCCGGCGATTCGCCGCTGGGCCTGCGCCTGCCGCTCGCCTCGCTGCCGTGGGTGGCGGAAGACGAGCGCGAGCCCTGGGTCGAAGTCGATCCGTTTGCCGCGCAGCCGCCGTTGGCCGACTTTCATGGCGAAGTCGCCGCGCGCTACAGTACGCACACCGCGCCGCCCCTGCCGCATCCGGAAGTGCACCCGCAGGCCGCCTCGCTGAAACCGACGATCGAGATTCCGCATACCGCGCTGTGTGTGGAAGCCCGCCAGGGTGGCCTGCATGTGTTCATGCCGCCGCTCGCGACGCTGGAGCAATATCTCGACCTGCTCGCCGCGGTCGAGGCGACCGCGGCGAAGCTGAAGCGCACGGTCGTCATAGAAGGCTATGCCCCGCCGTCGGATTCGCGCCTGGAAAAACTGCTGGTCACGCCCGACCCCGGCGTGATCGAAGTCAACATCCACCCGGCCCACAACTGGCAACAGCTGGTCGACACCACCACGCTGATCTACGAGGAGGCGCGGCTGTCGCGCCTCGCCGCCGAAAAGTTCATGCTCGACGGCCGCCACGCCGGCACCGGCGGCGGCAACCACGTCACGCTGGGCGGCGCCACGCCGGCCGACAGCCCCTTCCTGCGCCGCCCCGACGTGCTCGCCAGCCTGATCACCTACTGGCAGCATCACCCCGCGCTGTCCTACCTGTTTTCCGGCTTGTTCATCGGCCCCACCAGTCAGGCGCCGCGCGTCGACGAAGGCCGCCCGGAGCGCCTGTATGAACTTGAAATCGCGTTCCAGCAAATGCCGGTCGGCGAGACGCCGCAGCCGTGGCTGGTGGACCGGCTGCTGCGCAACCTGCTGACCGACCTCACCGGCAACACCCACCGCTCGGAGTTCTGCATCGACAAGCTGTATTCGCCCGACTCCGCCACCGGGCGGCTGGGGCTGGTCGAATTCCGCGCCTTCGAAATGCCGCCGCACCCGCGCATGAGCCTGGCGCAGATGCTGCTGCTGCGCGCGCTGGTCGCCCGCTTCTGGGACCAGCCCTACCGGAAACCGCTGGTGCGCTGGGGCACGCTGCTGCACGACCGCTACATGCTGCCGCATTATCTGTGGGCCGATCTGAAGGACGTGATCGACGACCTCAATGCTGCCGGGTTTCCGTTCCAGCTCGACTGGTACACGCCCTTCCTCGAATTCCGCTTTCCGCGCTACGGCACCTTGAAGATCGGCGACATCCAGATCGAGCTGCGCACCGCGATCGAACCCTGGCATGTGCTGGGCGAGGAATCCTCCAGCCTCGGCACCGCGCGCTATGTCGATTCCTCGATCGAGCGCCTGCAGGTCAAGCTCAGCGGGCTCGCCGACAGCCGCTACGTGCTCAGTTGCAATGGCCGCCGCGTGCCGCTGCGCGACACCGGCGTGGCGGGCGAAGCCGTCGCCGGCGTGCGCTACCGCGCCTGGCAGCCGCCCTCCGCGCTGCACCCCACCATCGGCATCCATTCCCCGTTGACCTTCGACCTGATCGACACCTGGAACGGCCGCGCCATCGGCGGCTGCATCTACCGCGTCGTGCATCCCGGCGGACGCAGCTACGACAGCTTTCCGGTCAACGCGATGGAAGCCGAGGCACGCCGACACATCCGCTTTCAGGACTGGGGCCACACCGCCGGCAGCCTCGCCCCGCCACAGTGGACCGACCCGCTCGCAGGCTTTTTTCCCGGCGGCACGCCGCCCGGCCCGATGGCGCCGCCGGCCGAAGAGCCGCCCGGCGAATTCCCGCATACGCTCGACCTGCGGCGCCATGCGTGACACGCAAACAGCCTGCGCCGGGCCAAGCGGCGAAATCCGGGGTAAGGTAGGCGTCAGCTGCGTGATTGGCCGACGCCCATCCGCGGACCCTGCAGGACGCCACAGGAGCGCGCGCGGAATGACCCATGCAACGCTATAAGATCCTTCACCGCACCTACTACAACTTTTCCGGGCCGGTGATGCTCGAGCCCCATGCCTTGCGCCTGCGGCCACGCGAAGGCCACGAGCTGCGCATCGAATCGTCGAGCCTGACGATCACGCCGCCGGCCACGCTGCGCTGGCAACGCGATGCCGAAGACAATTCCGTTGCGATTGCGAGCTTCGAGTCCCTGGCCAGCCAGCTGATGATCGAGAGCACCGTCGTCATCGAGCAGTTCAACGAAGCCCCGCTCGATTTTCTGGTGGCCGATTACGCGATGGACTACCCGTTTGCCTACCAAGCCGACGACTGGGTTCTGCTGTCGCCCTACCTCAATGCCACTGACCGCCCGGCCGATGATCCGCTTGCCGTCTGGGTGGCGAGCGTGTGGCAGCCGGGCGAACCGATCCAGACCTACGCGCTGTTGCAGCGCCTGTGCACCCGCATCCATCAAACGCTGGCGTATCAACTGCGCGAAGAACCCGGCGTCCAGAGCCCGGCGGACACCCTGTCCCGCGGCACCGGATCCTGCCGCGACTCCGCGACGCTGTTCATGGAAGCCGCGCGGCACCTGGGTCTCGCCGCGCGATTTGTCAGCGGCTACCTCTACGCGCCGCCGTCGAACACCAACTTCGGCGCCACCCACGCCTGGGCCGAAGTCTTCCTGCCCGGCGCGGGCTGGAAAGGCTTCGACCCCAGCATCGGCGACATCGCGGGCAGCCATCACATTGCCGTCGCGGTGGCCCGGCTGCCCGAATCGGTGCCCCCGGTCGCCGGTTCGTTCGTCGGGCCGCCGGGTGCGAATCTCGATGTGGGGGTTTGGGTGACTGTGCTGGATTAAGGGTTGGGGCTGAATGGGGGCTGTGCCTGCTTCCGGCCACATACAGTCACTTATTTCGATTGCTTCAAATGACTGGTCATCGGCCATTGCTGCCGGTCAGGCTGACTACTCCATATGACCGGTATTCTCCACTTAACGGTCAAAGCGCGATTCAACGTTTGACATGAGTGACGTCCAAGGGCGCTAGCCCTTGGACGTCACTCTCGATGGAAAGGTTAGGCGCTTGTGTCACTTACGCACCTGCTTCCTAAAGTTTTCAAATGTGCTCCAACTCGGATCTGCACCAGCATGAACCTCGATAGGAAACTTTGGTTCTAGCTTCAGCGCTTGGTTTAGCTTTGCGAAGAACAGTTCTTCTGATTTGGCGTAATAAGTCCATTCTCGAAGTCCTTCCCCAGTGGAGACTAAGACCAAAGTTGCAACCTCCGACTTTTCTAGCGCGGGTTCAAGCAGGTCCTCGAGTCTTTCCATCCGCTCTCGTTCTGGTTTCGCCGGCATTCCATTTGTGCCTTGATAGCGCCAAACGAATACAACGCGGATTGGTTGCGACTCTCGCTTGTGACCGGGCGAAAACTCGCTTATATAGCGGAAGACGATGGACCTATTACCAGAGGCATGCTTCGACTCGGCAATGGCCCAAGTTTGGGCTCCAGTCGTCAGTGAACAAGTAGCGAGACAGGCGGCAACGAGTGTGTGGCGAAGCATCTTCAAGCGCCTCACGTTTAAATTTACCCGACGGCGGAAGCGGGCGAAGCCCGCTGCAGCGGGTCGGGTGGAATGCACGGTTAGGGGTGCTCTTTTGAGATGATGGAATAAACATAGATTTTTCCGTCTGGCCTGCGTAGCACGATTTTTTGAGCTGTGAACTCTACTAAGGCATCGCCTTCGTCAGGTTTGTATCCAGTCTTAAGACGGTTGTTTTCAATCTTCCACACGATTAATGGCCCGACGCACCACCCGTCATTACATGAGGATATGGATAAGTTTCCATCGGAATGAAAATACAGGTCTTGGGACTCTTTGCTCGATTTTGGGGAGACTAGCCGTAGATGCATGCCGCTTAAATTTACGGAAGACCAATTCAGCTCCTTGGCTACGCTGGCTGCATGCAAGGGGGAGAATGCGCATATCAGGATGACCAGTAAGTATCTGAGTCGGATCATGATTTAATCCTAACGTTTGAATTCACCGGCCTGCGCGGCTTTTCGCGCAGGTCCGGTGGAATGATGGGTTAGCGGGTGCCGGGGAGCAATGAGCGAGGTTTGTCAAAGCCATTTTCTTTCGCCCATGCCGTAAGCAACGCGATGCGACGTTCATAGTGCTCCTTGTCCTCTACATGATTGAGTATTACGCGCTGGTTCTTTAGCCATTGCGGTAAGCCGGACATCTCGATCTCCTGCTTGTCCATGTTGACAATCTGGTCCTTGACATCTTGCGCTGACATATCCGGAAGGCTCTGTGCCCATTCGACAATACCGGCAACATGAGGATCGTTTGCAGCGATAGTAGTAAGAGTCTGGAAGATGTTGTCACCGACAAGTTCGTGAAGGCGATCTACTTGATGGCCATCAAGACCGCCAAACATCGGTGTATCGATTCCAAATTTCTTACTCCAGGGAAAGTGGATTACGCCCAAGGGATACTTGATGAGGTGGCAGATAGCGAGCACACGAATTACCTCGGCAAAACTTGAAAACCAAGTATCGAAGGCGCTTCGTTCTAGGGTCTGATAGTTACTCTTCATTATCCCGAACGCATTTGAATATTTTCGCCCTTTTGTGTGAACGTAATCGTGAAGAAATCCAAGATCGAGGATTCGAGCTTTCAAGTCATGTTGTTCTTGAAATGCTTGGAAGTTCGGATGGCTGGCAAGGCGACGCCAAATTTCTTTGCTGCGTGGCGTATCTTGTCGCGAGCGCAGCCAACTTTTTACCGTGGTATGTCCGTCGTCATTGAGGTTCCAATAAACAGACAGCAGCCCCAACTCCAGCGCACTCCTTAGCGAGGCCATCGCTTGTTTGTATAGGCCCAAGAGACATAGGGTGCACGAGATCTGAAGATCCTCCCAAGACTCGACCCAAGGGAAGAAATGCCCAGACCACAAGGCTTCAAGCGGGTGCGGAATCAGATCGCCTACGTCATGGTAGGCCCAAGCGAGCTCGGTAATTTTCTTGAAATGGCCGGATTCTTCCAAGAGGCTCTGGAATTCGCCATGTACGGCCAGGCTTCTGTCTGGGGTGTATGTGAAAGGCAGCATGTCAAATGATGCGGTTCCGGGAGACGCCCGCTAACGTAGAAGTGAGCGGCCAGCGCGGCTTTTAGCGCAGGTCCGCTCGACTGCCGGGTTGGGGCGCGGGTCAGTGAATTGGTTTACTGCTGACATAGGGCGCAGGGAAGTCGTTGTCGTAGGTGCCTTTCCACGATCGCACGCGCAAGGCGTTGGCATAGTAGTACTCGTAGTTGGCGTCTGGAGTCTCGGCAACCGGCACAGCCGCCCCGGAAAATACGCCGTCTTGGATCAGGTTGTCGCCGCTGCAAAGGTACGAAACGACAACAAGTTCTTCGTTCAGTAATTGCTGAATGAAGGAGATGGCGCCCGCCGATTCTTCGGCGGAGGGAAGTATTGACGCGTAGTGACGGTGGCAGGAGCCGAAGTAAACGGTGATTTCTTCGTTGTACAGCGAGGTAATGCCAAGGGGGCCGTTCTTTGACCCGGGCGACGGCGGCACTTCGACGCGGAAGAAGTTAAGGCCGTCTTCAGCGACAATGGAAAGAAAACGCTCCCAATCGGGAAATACGGAAAACAAGTCCTCGGCCATCTGCCTGGAGTACGGCTCAAGCGCCTCGATCATGGAGAGCCCCAACGTAGAAGTAACCGGCCTGCGCGGCTTTTCGCGCAGGTCCGGTTGACTGCCGGGTTGGGGGACGGCGCGTACTTCACGGTCTAAACGCCATGAACACCGTCGGTGCGGAGCAAGGCACCGAGCACGACCAGCCCCATAGATTGCCTATGCGTACGTTCGCTTCCGACCGAACAAAATGAATTGTTTGGACTCGACCACCGTTATCGGTTGCCGTTAGTAAATACGCATCTGAAACCGCCTGCGGTTTGGCTCCAAGCGACGCGGAAAGAGCTTGATTTGCTTCTTCAGCCTCGTGCTGCGAAAGTTTTCGGAACTCGACCAAAGTGAAATAGCTTGAGTGCCCCACTTCAGCGAAATCGCGTTCAGCGGGTTGCGCCCAAAGCCGAACGAATTGGTTAGATTGTGGCGCGTGCCATACCCATCCTGCAGCGGCTCGAATCACGTGGCCATACTTAGTGCAACTGAGCTTGGCCCATTTCTGAAGGTCGCTCGGCAAGTCGATCTTCGCCGCAGCAGGGGCGTCAGAGCAGGAGGTTTCGATGGATTCGAATGGGGCAGACGAGTCCCCCTGCGCTGCGCCTGCGTAGATTGCAACAAGCATGAGCGCTACGGAAAACGTACGTTTCATTTAGTCCCCCAACAGTTAATATAGAGACCCATGGATCCGGACGTTTTTTAATAAAGAGACAGGCATTGGTTCGGTCTACCGTCTTGATTCTTCTATGGATGTTGGTTCGGCTGTCTCTTTATTAGTTTATGCAAAAGGAGACGGAGCGCTGCCGGATTATGCTCCTGATTTTTTCCCTCAACTACTAGGAGCGAACCTCATGGGGTCACCGCAGCTTGTAGACGACGATGATCTACACCCATGTGATCGAGGTAACGCGGAGAGTTGCTAGCCCGTTCGACAGCCTCTGAGTCTTGCGCGCATGGTAGCGACTGGAGGAACAGCGTCCCCCATGTCGCTTGGGGGCCAAGTTCACTGACTGCTGTTGCCCATGAAGCTGACGTTATGCAGAGATGTCGGGACCGGCCGATCAGCACCTTGCAATCCAATGACAGCAACGGGGCGATAGCAGCTTTCTAACCCCACCACCCAGACGATTACGCCTGCGCTTCTTCCTGCAAGGCCTTCAGACTTTCTTCCACGCCCGCGGCGTGGGTCAGTTCGGCGACGTTGTCCTTGGTAAAAAACCCCTGGAAGCCGCCGAAGCGCTGGACGTATTCGATGATCAGCGAGGAATACTCCGACGCGCTGGAGAAGATCTGCTTGAGGCCTTCTTCCTTTGAGCCGATGACGTCAAGCAGGAATTTCTGCCCGCAGTCGCGCAACGACTTCACGACGAAATCGATGTTGGCTTGGGCTTCAGTTTCACCGTCCTTCACTGCGACCGCGATGTGGTGCAGCCTGGGGCCGAAGTTGCGCACGAAGGCTTCGGTCGGCGATTCGGTCAAGAGATGGTTCATGAAATACGGGTGGTTGGCGGCGGTGAACACCTTGGCCGGAGATTCGAGCTCGTTGTCGTAGTGCACGCTCTTGGTGACGTTGGTCGAGGAGTTCTGGTCGGCGATGTCGTAGGAACCCCAGTAGTAATAGCTCGACAGGGTGAGGTATTCGAGGATCGCGGCTTCGCGGTTCTGGCTGTAGATGCGGGTGGCCAGGTGGTCGATCGGCAGCAGCAGGGTGTCGATGCCGAGCTTTTTCTGCGTGGCCTTGGCGGCTTCGTAGGCGGCCTGCATGTCTTCGCGGATGCTGCTCCAGCCCAGTGCATAGACGCGGACATCGGCCTCGGGGCGTTCCCAGTAGGCGACGATGTTGTGGGTGTAGGGGCTGGGTTTGACCACGGCGAGGTTGCCGGGCAGTTCGAGCTTGCGGATCTGGTCCTGGTTGAAGAAGCGGATGTCGCGTGCCTTCTGCATGGCGACGACGGCGTGCGGGTCGGTGACGCGCAGCACCTCGCCCATGTAGCGCGAGTTGGGCTTGACCGCGCCGACCGGGTAGACCTCGTTGAGGCTGCGGAAGATGCCGCGCACGTTGGGGTCCTTGACCTCGCGCACCAGAAGGTCGGGCGCATTCATGTCGATGCGCAGGATGTGGGTGAAGTGCGATTCGGATTCGAGCGTGACGAGGTAGTGATACGGCGTCATCACGCACAGTTCGGCGACGTAGGCGAGCGAATGGCTGGGCTCGACGGTGATCATCAGCGCATCGATCTGGCGGATGGCGTCGGTGAGCCCGATGCGGTCGCGCTCTTCCAGCAGCAGGCCGAGATGATCCTCGAATTGCGGCGAGTTCTGCTTGTCTCCGGCGCGGGCGAAGCCGAGCGATGGGGTCATTGAATCAAACCAGGCTGAAGAGGGATTGGGTCATCTTTTGCGGATGCGCCGCGCGGAAATAGGTCTCTCCGATGACCGTGTTGAGATCGGCCAGCCGGGCCTGGATGTCGTCGCAGAATTCGTGCAGTCCGTTCGATGCCAGCGCGCGATAGTCGGCGCGATCCACCAGGTTGAGCATGCCCTGCAGGCGTCGCATCGGTTCGACGCCGGGCAACTCGTCGAGGGCGAACTGGATTTCGTGCAGGCAGTGGCGCACGCTGCGCGGGAACTGCACGTCGTTGAGCAGGAAGGCCAGCACCTTGTGCCCCTTGGCATGCACGCCGACATGGCGCCGATACATCTGGTGCGCCGACAGGGCCTGCAGCACGCTCATCCAGATGAGGTCGTAATGTTGGCTGTCCTGGAACGGCAGGTTGATGGCGTAGCTGACGTCGAGCACGCGGGTCGTCATGTCGGCACGCTCGACATTGCGCCCCAGCCGCATGAACTGGAAGGCCTCGTCGCGGCTCATGGTGCCGGACAGCAGGCCCACCACGGCCTGGCGGCGGCGGATGATTTCGGTCAGCACCTCGAAGCGCTTGCGGCGGTCGAGCGCCTGGGTCAGGTGGGTGCTGGTGTACAGATAGAGTTCGTTGACCCACTCCCACGATTCGCGCGGCAGCACTTCGCGGAAGGTGCGAGTGTTCTCGCGCGCATGGCGCACGCAGGCGAAGATCGATGAGGGATTGCGCTCGTCCTGGATCAGAAAGCTCATCACCGCGGTTTCGCTCGCCACGTCGTAATGGCTGTGGAACAGATCGTCCAGACCCGCCACCTTGAGCAGGTCCTCCCAGCCGAAACTGGCGCCGCGCGGCATGTCCATCAGCATCATGGTGGCGGCGTTGATCAGGCGCGCAGTGTCCTCGGCGCGCTCCAGGTAGCGCGCCATCCAGTACAGGCTCTCGCCGACGCGGGCTAGCACGGAAAGCTCCCCTGCACGATCCACGTGTCCTTGCTGCCGCCGCCCTGCGACGAATTCACGATCAGCGAGCCGCGCCGCAAGGCGACCCGGGTGAGGCCGCCACGCGTCACATACAAATCCCGCGCCTGCAGGATGAAGGGCCGCAGGTCGACGTGGCGCGGCTCGATCGCGTCCTCGCACAGCGTCGGCACGGTGGACAGCGACAGCGTGGGCTGCGCCATGTAGTTGCGCGGGTTGGCGCGGATCAGTTCGGCGAACCTGGCCCGCTCGTCCGGCGTCGACTTCGGCCCCACCAGCATGCCGTAGCCGCCCGATTCATTGGCCGGCTTCACCACCAGCTTGTCCAGATTCGCCAGTACATACTCGCAATCGGCCTCGTTCATGCACAGGTAGCTCGGCACGTTGGGCAGGATCGCGTCCTCGCCGAGGTAGTAGCGGATCATTTCAGGGACATAGGCATATACCACCTTGTCGTCGGCCACGCCCGCGCCGGGCGCGTTGGCGATGCCGACCTTGCCGGCCTTCCAAGCGCGCATCAGGCCCGGCACGCCGAGCGCCGAATCGGCGCGGAACACTTCGGGGTCGAGAAATTCGTCGTCGACGCGGCGGTAGATCACATCGAGCCGGGTCAGGCCTTCGATCGTCTTCATGTAGACGCAGTCGTCGTCGAGCACCACCAGGTCGGAGCCTTCGACCAGGTGTGCGCCCATCTGCTGCGCCAGATACGAATGCTCAAAGTAGGCCGAGTTGTAGATGCCGGGCGTCAACACCGCGATTTCCGGGCGCTCGCCGTCGCGCGGCGACAGCGCCGCCAGCATGTCGGAAAGCTGGGCGGTGTAGTCGTCGACCGGCAGCACGTCGTAGCGCGCAAACAGTTCGGGGAACAGCCGTTTCATCAGCTGGCGGTTTTCCAGCATGTAGGAGACGCCCGAGGGCACGCGCAGGTTGTCTTCCAGCACGTAGATCGTTCCGTCGCCGTCGCGCACCAGGTCGGTGCCGCAGATGTGCGCCCAGACGCCGAAGGGCGGATTGGCGCCGACGCAGGCCGCGCGGAAGTTCTTCGAGTCGGCCAGCACCTCGGCCGGGAACACGCCGTCCTTGATGATGTTCTGGTCGTGGTAGATGTCGTCGATGAACCGGTTCAAGGCGCGCAGTCGCTGCTTCAGCCCGGCTTCGATGCCGTCCCACTCGGATTTCTCGATCATGCGCGGCACCACGTCGAACGGCCACGCGCGATCGATGTTGCCGGCCTCGGAATACACGGTGAAGGTGATGCCCGCCGCCATGATCGCGGCATCCACCGCACAGTGGCGCGCTTCGAGCTCGGCGGCGGGCAGTTCGGCGAAGAAGTCGCACAGGCCGGCTGCACCGTTGCGTGGCTTGCCCGGCGCCTCGAGCAGTTCGTCGTAGCCCCCCATCAGGGGATAGTGCCCGCAGTCGATCTTCATTCCAGTCTCCGTTCGCGCACCGTATTTTGGCCGGGGACAACAGCCCCTACCCGGTATACAGCATCGTCTGTGCCAGTTCAAATAGACCCATGCATATCAATGGCTTGGCATGAAACAGGCAACAGAAACCGGCTTGCGATGGCCGACAATGAGGCACGCGCACCCACGCCCGACCCATTCTGGTGCGGACGATTCGATCAGGATGCGGGGGAACCCCCTGCGGACGCAGGCGGCATGGAGCAGCGCTTCGACCTAGCTTCGCGCGCCGCTCATGTAACGCTGGGGCGGCGTCTCCTCTTTCTTCTCGACGCGCTCAGGCTCCTTGACGGGTGCCGCCGGCATCACGGACATCAGGCCGAACTTGACGCGCAGTGTCATCGCCAGCAGCACCAGCGATTCGAAAGGCAGTTTTTCGATTGCGGAGAAGGTCGCGTGGGCGTACTCCGCATCCGACGCCAGCTTCACCAGATCGAAATCGGGCCCGCCGGCTTTGCGTGATGAGAACTTCAGCTTCACCATTTCGCTGAGGGTTTCGCTGTCCAGTTGCGGCATGTTCAATCCTGTTTTTCGTTGGGCCATTCACCCGGGTTACGGGCGGTCGGCACCATGACAGGTGCCGCCCCTGTATGTGAGCAACCTCTATGCCAGGTTTTGTCGTGCTTGATTATCAAGGGCTTGTACCCGCCACGCCTTGAATTCCCTGCGGCCGTGCCGGATGGCAGGGCATTGAAACAGTCTCCCGCACCGGGCAGGTGCAGGAGACCGTGATCCTCCGATCAGCCGATCATGCGTGCTCAGGCAGCGACGCGCGAAACCGTCGACAGGTCGAGCCACACGCGCCCGCCTTCGACCTTGACGGGAAATTCGCGCGCGCAGCCCTGGTCCGGCGCGACGGCACAGCCGGAATCGAGTTCGATGTTCCAGTTGTGCAGCGGGCAGGCCACTTTTCTGCCGTGCACGATGCCCTGCGACAGCGGGCCGCCCTTGTGCGGGCAGCGGTCTTCCAGCGCGAACACTTCGTCTTCGGCGTTACGGAATACCGCGATGTCGAGGCTGCCGTGGCGCACCACGCGGGCGCCGAGTTTGGGGATGGCGTTCACATCCAGGATGTCGGTCCAGTTATTCATCATCATTCCTTATGCGGCGACGGTTTCGAATTCATGCTTGAGCTTGCCTTCCTTGGCGCGCTCGACCCAGGGATCGCGCTCGACCGACAGCGCGAACAGCAGGCGTTCGTACAGGGCGCGCCGGCCTTCTTGGTCATCGAGGATTTTCTTCTTCACGTAGTCGAGGCCGACGCGCTCGAGGTAATGCACGGTGCGGTCGAGATAGCGCGCTTCCTCGCGGTACAGCTGCAGGAAGGCGCCGGAATATTCGATCACCTCGTCGGGGGTCTTCACCTTGACCAGGAACTGCGCGACTTCGGTCTTGATGCCGCCGTTGCCGCCGACATAGATTTCCCAGCCGGAATCGACGCCGATGATGCCGACGTCCTTGATCGCGACTTCGGCGCAGTTGCGCGGGCAGCCCGACA
>JAIBFA010000041.1 GCA_019459325.1 Thiobacillus sp. | reverse complement strand
ATCGATAAGCCGGGTTCTGTCGTGGACAACCATTCCTCTAGGCCGGCCATTGCTGACCGGCTCCAGCCACCTACCCGCAGACTCAGCGAGCCGCTTCATCGCCTGCCTATTTGGTGTTGCTCCGGATGGAGGTTACCGCGTTTCACCGTAACTGAATACGCTCGTCTCTGTGGCCCTATTCCTCGCCTCGCGGCGTCCGGCCGTTAGCCGGCATCCTGCTCTGTGGAGCCCGGACTTTCCTCTCCCACCTGCGTGGCAGCGGTTGTCTGACCGGCTTTTCCACTCATGATTATAAAGGCAGCTTCGGCAGCCGCATGGAAACGGGCCTCCACAAGCCCAATATAAGTTTTGTCGATAGGCCCATAAATTCGCCTTGACTGCTTGGATGGATCGTCTAAACCTCATCCATAGCGTTGACGTTGGCGCCACTTTTCAAGGACAGACATCATGAGAAGGCGACTTTATTTCATGCTTCCGGACACCCGCAGCGCGCGCCAGATTCGCGACGAGTTGTTGTTGGCTCAGATTGAAAACAGCCATATTCATGTCATGGCCAAGGAGGGGGTGTCGCTCAATGGCTTGCACGAGGCCTCGATCCTGCAAAAGTCCGACTTTGTTCACGGCGCCGAAACCGGCCTTGCCGTGGGGGGCGGCATCGGCATCATCGCCGGGCTGGTAGCCGTTTTTTTCCCGCCCGCCGGCATCGACCTGCAACTGGTGACCATTCTGCTCACTGCACTGGTAGGCGCCGCGTTTGGCGCCTGGGTCGCCAGCATGGTCGCCAGTTCGATTCCCAACTCACGGCTCAAGGCTTTCGAGTCGGCCATCGCAGCCGGGCACGTCCTGATGATGGTGGATATACCCTCCGGGCGGGTGGACGACATCAAAAAGCTGATCGCCATGCACCACCCCGAAGCAATGAATTCAGGAATCGAGCCCACCATTCCGGCCTTCCCGTAACGATCTCCTCCCGCGCGGCGCAATGCTGCGCGTCCCTTGGAAGCGCTGGCTAGCTTCCACCACGGCAGACTTCCCCTGGTCTGCCGTTTTTATGTCAAACCACGCGCCAGCGGATCGTCTCGCCCGCGCGCAGCGGCACCAGGGTTTCGCTCCCCAGCCCGAGGCTAGCCGGGGCTGCCCAGCTTTCGCGGCGCAGGGTGAGTGTATCGGTGTGGCGCGGCAGGCCATAGAAATCCGCGCCGTAAAAACTGGCGAAGGCCTCCAGCCTGTCGAGCGCGCCCGCCTCTTCGAACACCTCGGCATACAGTTCGATCGCCGCATGGGCGGAATAGATGCCGGCGCAGCCACAAGCGGTTTCCTTCGCACCCACTGCATGCGGTGCAGAATCAGTGCCAAGGAAAAACTTGGGATTGCCGGAGATCGCCGCGGCAATCAGCGCCTGACGATGCTGTTCGCGCTTCAGCACGGGCAGGCAGTACATGTGCGGACGGATGCCACCACGGAACATGGCGTTGCGGTTTTTTCGCTGTTGGTCCAGGGTTACGGCCGGGGCGACTCGGGCCGGGGCGGCCGCGACGAATTCAGCTGCGTGGCGCGTGGTGATGTGCTCGAGCACGATTTTCAGCTGGGGGAAATCCTTCATCAGCCGCACAAGATGGCGGTCGATGAAGACCGCTTCGCGGTCGAACACGTCGACCTCGGGATCGACGACTTCGCCGTGCAGCAGCAATGGCAGACCGACTTCCTCCATCGCTGCGATCGCCTTGTAGGCCTTGGCGAGTTCGGTGACGCCGGAGTCGGAGTTGGTGGTCGCGCCCGCCGGGTAATACTTCACCGCATGCACGAAGCCACTTTCCCGCGCGTGGCGGATTTCCTCGGGCTGCGTGTTGTCAGTGAGATAGAGCGTCATCAGTGGCTCGAACGCCGTACCGGCCGCGGCAGCCAGCAGGCGCTCACGATACGCCGCCGCATCGGCCACGTTCACCACCGGCGGTTTCAGGTTGGGCATGGCGATGGCACGGCCGAACACGCGCGCGGTGTCGGGCAGCACGCTCTGCATGGCGGCGCCATCGCGGAAGTGGATGTGCCAGTCGTCGGGGCGGATGATCGTGAGGGTGTCGGTCATGCTTCGTCTTGATCCTGCGGCTTCAGTGCCAGGGTCATTTTATAGAGTTCGGCCTTGCTGCGTCCGGTGATCTTCGATGCCAGCTTGGCGGCCAGGGTGGGAGGAAGTTCGCCCAGCAGCACGTCGAGCACCCGCATCGCCTCGGCATCGACCATGGCTGCGGCCGCCGCGGGCGGATGCACGACGACGACGAATTCGCCGCGCACATTGTTGGGGTCAGATGCCAGCCAGGCGGGCGCGGCGGCAAGCGGCAGCGTGACGATGCTCTCGAACTTCTTGGTGAGTTCGCGCGCCAGCGTCACCTGTCGCGAACTGTCCAGCTCCGCTGCCATGTCTGCGAGCGTCTCCTCGATCCGGTGCGGCGCCTCGTAAAAAACCAGCGCAGCAGGCAGCGCAGCGAGCGTCTGCAACTGCGCGCGGCGCGCACCGGATTTGGGCGGCAGAAAACCATGGAACAGCCACTGCCCGGACTCCATCCCGGCAGCGGACAACGCCGCAGTCACCGCCGAGGCACCGGGAATCGGCACCACCCGCAGCCCCGCCGCGCGCACCGCCGCCACCAGCCGCGCGCCGGGGTCGGACACGGCTGGCGTGCCGGCATCCGACACGTAGGCGATGGCATCGCCCGCAACGATCCGGGCGATCACGCCGTCGGCGGCCTCACGTTCGTTGTGCTCACGGATCGAAACCAGCGGCTTGGAGATATTGAAATGCGCCAGCAACTGGCCCGACACACGGGTGTCCTCCGCCGCCACGCGATCCACGCGCTTCAATATGTCGAGCGCCCGCAGCGTGATGTCGCCGAGGTTGCCGATCGGCGTGGCGACGACATAAAGCGCAGGCAGCAGGGGGGTAAAATGCGGGCTTTCACTCATCCCGTCATTGTCGCAGATGTTCAACCTTGACTCTCAGTTGAGCACGCCCGAGTGTGCGGCTGACACGTTGACCGGCAAGGCGCGACGATGCGGCGGGGCCGCCCCCCGCAAAGCGGAGCAACGCAGCCAGACAGCGCGGCAGCTGTGCGGTCAGGCGTGTAGCGGCCCCACCCGGATGGCAATCGTATCAAAGTCGATAAAATCGAAATTTATAAGATGATCCAAAGAAAAATGAGCGATCAACCGAGGCGCCAGGGTTGAGTTCCCTGCTCGGCCAGACTGCCGAATCGCGCGCCGCAAGTTTCCTGCAGTCGCATGGCCTGAAGCTGCTGGCCCGCAACTGGCGCTGCCGCTTCGGCGAGATCGACCTCATCATGCAGGACGGTGCCACCCTGGTGTTCGTCGAGGTGCGACTGCGCAGCCGCAGTGATTTCGGCAGCGCCGCAGCCAGCGTGACGACGGCCAAACAAAAGAAGCTGCTGGCCGCCGCGCGCCAGTACCTCTCCACGCTGAAAACGCTTCCGCCCTGCCGCTTCGATGTGGTGGCCCTCAGCGGCAACACCCCGCCCGAGTGGATCAAGAACGCCTTCGACGATGTGGGATAATCCTGGCCTATCATGCCCTTACTCGACAGAATTACCGGCCATTTTCAGGCGTCAGCACAGACCCAGCTGAATGCTGCCGCGGCGCTTGCCCCGGCGATCGAGCAGGCAGCGCGCCATATGGTGCACTGCCTGGCGCAGGGCGGCAAAATCCTCGCCTGCGGCAACGGCGGCTCGGCAGCGGATGCGCAGCATTTCGCGTCCAAAATGATCAACCGGTTCGAACAGGAACGACCCGGCCTGGCGGCCATTGCGCTGACCGCCGACACGTCCACCCTGACCTCGATTGCCAACGATCACGCCTACGAGCAGGTGTTTGCCCGCCAGGTGAAGGCACTGGGCCAGCCGGGCGACATCCTGCTGGCGATTTCCACCAGCGGCAATTCGCACAACGTGCTGCAGGCCGTTGCCGCCGCCCACTCGCGCAGCATGCCGGTGATCGCACTGACCGGGCGCAGCGGCGGCGGTCTGGCGGAACAAATGCAGGCTGACGACGTCTTCCTATGCGTGCCTGCCGAATCCACGGCGCGCATTCAGGAAGTCCATCTGCTGGTCATCCATTGCCTCTGCGATGCGGTGGACAGCGTTTTATTAGGAGTCGAGGAATGAACAAACTGATCCCAATCGCGCTGGTGGCTGTGGCGCTGTCGCAATTGCACGGATGTGCCGCGATCGTCGTAGGCGGTGCCGCCACTGGTGCGGCAGTCGCCACCGACCGCCGCACCGCGGGCGTATTCGTCGGCGACCAGGAAATCGAATTGCGCGCGATGACCCGCCTGCGCGAAGCCTTCCCGCAAAAAACCGAGAACATCTCCACCACCAGTTACAACCGTCAGGTGCTGCTCACCGGACAGGTGCCGGACGAGTCGACTCGCGCCCGCGCCACCGACATCGTCAAGGGCGTACCCGAGGTGCGCACGGTATTCAACGAACTCAGCGTCTCGGGCGTGACCTCGCTCACGTCCCAGGCCAGCGACACCACCATCACCGGCAACGTCAAAGCCCGCCTGCTGCGCGACAATCGCGTGCCCGGCACCCAGATCAAGGTGGTGACCGAAGCCGGCGTGGTCTACCTCATGGGGCTGGTGACGCGGGCCGAAGCCGACACGGCCACCGAGATCGCACGCACCACGGCGGGCGTCACCAAGGTCGTCACCCTGTTCGAAACCATCAACTGATGCCGCAGCCCGCCGTCGAACCTAGCTGCTCATGATCGGCCATCCATGATTTATCGCGACCTGCGCGATTTCATCGCTCAACTCGAAAAAATGGGCGAGCTGAAACGCATCGCCGTTGAAGTCGACCCCAAACTGGAAATGACCGAAATCGCCGACCGCGTACTGCGCGCCGGCGGTCCGGCACTGCTGTTCGAGAACCCCAAAGGACATGGCATGCCGGTGCTGGCGAACCTGTTCGGCACCGTCAAGCGTGTGGCGCTGGGGATGGGCGAGGACGATCCGGCGCGGCTGCGCGAAGTCGGCAAGCTCTTGGCCTATTTGAAGGAACCCGAACCGCCGAAAGGTCTGCGCGACGCCTGGGACAAGTGGCCGGTTCTCAAACAAGTATTGAACATGGCGCCGAAAGAGGTGAAAAGCGCGCCTTGCCAGGAGATCGTGTGGGAAGGCGCGGACGTGGATTTGTCGCGACTGCCGATCCAGCACTGCTGGCCGGGCGACGTCGCGCCGCTGATCACCTGGGGGCTGACGGTGACGAAAGGCCCGCACAAGAAGCGGCAGAACCTCGGCATCTACCGCCAGCAGGTGCTCAGCCCGAACAAGCTCATCATGCGCTGGCTGGCGCACCGCGGCGGCGCACTGGATTTCCGCGAGCATCAGCTGGCGCATCCGGGCCAACCGTTTCCGCTCGCCGTCGCGCTCGGCGCCGATCCGGCGACCATCCTCGGCGCTGTCACCCCGGTGCCGGATTCGCTGTCCGAATACCAGTTCGCCGGCCTGTTGCGCGGCGCCAAGACCGAGGTGGTGAAATGCCGCGGCAACGAGCTGCAGGTGCCGGCCTCGGCCGAGATCGTGCTCGAAGGCGTGATTCATCCCGGCGAAACTGCACTGGAGGGGCCGTATGGCGACCATACCGGCTACTACAACGAGCAGGAGACCTTCCCGGTGTTCACCGTCGAGCGCATCACGATGCGGCGCGACCCGATCTACCACAGCACTTACACCGGCAAGCCGCCGGACGAACCGGCGATTCTCGGCGTGGCGCTGAACGAGGTGTTCGTGCCGCTGCTGCAGAAGCAGTTCCCCGAAATCACCGACTTCTACCTGCCGCCCGAGGGCTGTTCCTACCGCATGGCGGTCGTGTCAATGAAGAAGGCCTACCCCGGCCACGCCAAGCGGGTGATGTTCGGGGTATGGAGCTTCCTGCGCCAGTTCATGTACACCAAGTTCATCCTCGTCACCGACGACGACGTGAATGTGCGCGACTGGAAGGAAGTCATCTGGGCGCTCACCACCCGCGTCGACCCCGCTCGCGACACGCTCTTGGTGGAAAACACGCCGATCGATTACCTCGACTTCGCCAGCCCGGTGTCGGGCCTGGGCAGCAAGATGGGCATCGACGCCACCAACAAGTGGCCAGGCGAAACCAGCCGCGAATGGGGAACGCCGATCGAGATGGATGCGGCAGTGAAGGCGCGCGTCGACGCATTGTGGAAAGACCTGGGTCTGTAGGCATGGCATCCCAGGATATTTTCCTCGGCCGCCAACCGATTCTCGATCGCGACCAGCGCATCGTCGCCTACGAACTGCTGTTCCGTTCCGGCAATACGACAGGCGTGACCGTCACCGACGACATGCAGGCCACTGCCAGCGTGATCCATCACGCCTTCAGCGAGATGGGCGTGCAAACCGTACTGGGCACGCAACTGGGCTTCATCAACGTCAGCGCCGACATGCTGCAATCCGACCTGGTGGAACTGCTGCCCAGGACACAGGTGGTACTGGAACTGCTCGAAACCATCATCGTCACCGAGGCCGTGGTCGAACGTTGCCGCGCACTCAAGCAGATGGGCTTCACCCTGGCGCTGGACGATTTTATGTTCGACGAAAGCTATCGCCCGCTGCTGGCACTGGTCGACATCGTCAAGGTGGATCTATTGCTGCACACTCAGGACGAACTGCGGGCGGCAGTCAGCCAGCTGAAGCAATGGCCGGTCAAGTTGCTGGCCGAAAAAGTCGACAGCACCGAACAGGCCGCCTATTGCCATGCGCTCGGTTTCGACCTGTTCCAGGGTTATTACTTTGCGCGTCCCGCGGTGCTCTCCGCCAAGCGCGCCGATCCCACCCAGATGGCGCTTACCCAGTTGCTGGGGCTGGTGCTGCGCGACGCCGACACGCAGCAGATCGAACAGATGTTCAAGCAGCATCCCCGCCTGACCTACAACCTGATGCGGCTGGTGAACTCGGTGGCCGGCGGCGTCAGACACAGTATTGCCTCGGTCTCGCAGGCAATCACGGTATTGGGGCGCAGGCAGTTGCAGCGCTGGCTGCAACTGCTGCTGTTCACCCTCCAGGCTGGCGCGCCCTATCCCAGCCCGCTGCTGTTGCTGGCCGCCACCCGCGGCAAGATGATGGAACTGCTGGCCGCGAAACAGCAGCGCAACGCCGATTACTGCGACGAGGCGTTCATGGCCGGCATCCTGTCGCTGATCGACAGTCTCATCGACAAGCCGCTGGCCGACATCGTCGGCGAGCTGGGCCTGAGCGAGCGCCTGACTGCCGCCCTGCTGCAGCGGGAAGGCGAAATGGGCAGACTGCTCCAGCTGGTCGAAAGCGTCGAGGGTCCGGACCTGGGCCGCACGCTTTCATTGCTGGCGCAATGCGACGCCCTGTCGCTGTCGGTCCTGACGGCGGCCGAGATCGAGGCCATGTCCTGGGCCAACCAGGTTGCCGAAGCGGCGCCATGAACCTTCCCGGAACTTCGCAAGCGGGCTCGCAACCATGACCGACAACTCCCAGGCCAAACGCACCTGTCTCTACAATTCAGAGCAGCTCGATGCCATCGTCAGCGACATGGCCCGTCAGGCCGCGGGCCTGCTGACTGGGCGGACGCAGATTGCGATTGTCGGCATCCTGCGGCGCGGCGCACCCCTGGCCGACCGACTCCACGCACGGCTGCAGGAAACCTGGGGGCTGTCGGACTGTGTGCGGCTGGACCTGCAGATCACGCGCTATGCCGACGACCTCACGCTGCTCTATCCCGAAACCCGGCTGACGGAAAACCCGACCCACGCCGCCCTCGACCTTGCGGGCTATACGGTGCTGGTGGTGGACGACGTGATGTATCGCGGGCATTCCATGCTGCGCGCCGTGGAATATCTCGCGTGCAGGCAGCCGGCCGAGATTCGTACCGTGGTGCTGGTCGACCGCGGTGCGGCGAAATTGCCGGTGCGCACCGACATCGTCGGCGTGCGCCTGGATGTCGCGCCCTCGAACGTCATCGAATGCAATGTCCCGCCTTACGAGGACAGTTTCAGGATCGACCTGATGCAGCCCGAATAAGGGTTCCTGGCCGCGCCCGCCCAACCCCTCGTTCCGGTTTCATCATATTTCGTGCCATCTTCTACTATTCAAAATGCGTGGAACGTGGCACCAACCCCAAGCTTCAAGGAGGGATCATGAATAAATCGATGTTGACAGGTGTGATTGCTGGTGCCGTTGCGGTGACCGCGATTGGCGGTTTCGCAGGCTACAAAGCGCTCAATCCGGAGCCAAAATTTGCCGAGGTGCTGGCCGTCGAGGCGGTGACCGAAACCACGAAATCCCCCAAGGAAGTCTGCGACGACGTGGTCGTCAACGAACAGGCACCGGTCAAGGATCCCAACCGCCTCGCCGGGACCGCGATCGGTGCGGTGGCAGGCGGCCTGCTCGGCCATCAGATAGGCGGCGGCACCGGGCGCACTCTGGCCACCGTCGGCGGCGCAGCAGCGGGTGGCTACGCTGGCAACCAGGTGCAGAAGAACATGCAGGAAAACAAGACCGTCAGCCGCACCGAAAGGCGCTGCAAGACCGTCTACGAATCGCATACCCAAACCATCGGCTACGATGTGCGCTACCGCCTGGGCGAGGAAGAAGGCCAGGTTCGCATGGACCATAAGCCCGGCCCGCGCATCCCGGTAAAGGACGGACAGCTGCAGCTGGACGCGCCTGCCGCGCCCTGATTCGAGCGGGCAACGTCAGTCGCGTTGGGACGGCCAGGCGGTGAGCGTGGCTTCCCAGTCGGCTGGTGGCGCAGCCTGCCCCAGCCGCAGGATGCGTCCGACTTCGTTTTCGTACCAGCCGTAATCCTGCTGGTTGGGCTCGGCTTCATAGGCCCACCAGGTGCCGTCGGCATCCTGCGCCAGCCACCTCACCCAGTCGGGAATCTTATCGAATGTCATCGCCGTCGTTCCCGCACTGACGGCAGCCGAGGATGCTGAAATAGCGCAGATACAGCCACAGCGCCACCGGCAGCAGCGCCAGCCTCAACCATTCGATGACGGTGTCCGGCCATTGCCGCGCCTGCCAGGCGTCCACCGCCACCGGCAAAGCCTGGAACAGCCCCAGCAGCACCAGAAACAGGCCCATCACACGACAACCGGGGTTCATCGCGATACCCCCTCCACTCCCGGCTCTTGTGCTTCCAAGGGCTGAAGCCCGTGTGGAGTCGTATGCCCTAAAGGACTCCGATCCACTACGGGCTGAAGCCCGTGTGGAGTCGTATGCACCCACTCCAGCAATACGCGCTGTGCCGCCTCGCTGCGGCGCGCGTTGGGATGATTGACCAGCATGACGAAACTGACGCGCTGACCATGCACGGTGTACACATAGCCGGCCAGTGCGCTGACATCGCGCAGGCTGCCTGTTTTCAGGTGGGCATTGCCGGTGAGCGGACTGCCGTTGAAGCGGCGCTTCAGCGTGCCGTCGATGGCGACGATCGGCAAGGCCGACTGGAACTCTGCGAACAGCGGGCTGTGGTAGGCAGCACGCAGCAATTGGGTCAGCGCGTCTGCGCTGATGCGTTCGATGCGCGACAGCCCCGCGCCGTTTTCCAGCACCAGCTTGCGGGTCGGGATGCCCCGCTGCGTCAGCACGTCGCGCACTGCACGCGCGCCTTTTTCGGGCGCTGCCGGTGCCCCATAGGCTTCCGCACCCAGCGTCAGGTACAGGTTGCGCGTCATCAGGTTGTTGGAGTATTTGTTGAGGCGGATGAGCGCCTCGGTCAGCGGCTCCGAGGAAAACCTCAGCAGCGGCTCGGCCGTCGGTGCCGCGCCCGACACAGTTGCACCGGTCAGCGTGCCGCCCGACTCCGCCCACAGCCCGCGGAAAATGAAATCGAAGGTCGCTGCCGCTTCGAACAGGTTGAGCGACCAGGTCTGTTCGCCGCACCCGCGCGCGTAGCGTCCGGTCACCAGCAGTTCCAGGCGCCCGGGATCGGGCAGGGCGGGCGTGAGCGCACCCTTCCAACCATTGCACTCGGTGCCGTTCGTCAGCACCAGACGCGATGTCAGCGTCACGCCCGGCAGCGCGATGTCCGGCACGATCAGCACCTGTTTCTCATCCGGTTTCAGGCGCAGCGTCGTCGCATTGAAGTTGGCCACCAGCGCGCCCGGCGCAGCGTTGTACAGGGCGAACGGCTCGCCGTCGAAGGCACCGGGATCGATCGGCGGCAGCTCGAAGTAGCTGAGGTCGAGCACCAGATTGCCGCGAATGTGGCGCACGCCGCGCGCGCGCAGTTCGCGCTGCAACAGCCAGATCCGCTCCAAGCTCAGGGTGGGGTCGCCGTGACCCTTGATGACGAGGTCGCCGTTCAGCACGCCGTCGGCGATCGTGCCAGTGGTCCAGACATCGGTCGTCCATGCGTAATCCGGACCGAGTTGATTGAGCGCTGCAAAGCTGGTGACCAGCTTCATCACCGATGCCGGATTCAGCGCGGCCTCGGCGTTGTGGCTGAGCGCAGGCGCCGCCGCATCCAGCGGCTGCACCACCACGGCCACGTGGCTAAGCGGGATGCCGGCCTGATTCAGCGCATCGGTAAAGGCAACGGGAAACCCGGCTGCGCGGGCGGAAACGACAAGGCCGGCGAACAGCAGGCCGACGATGAAGCGGGGGGAGATGCGGACTGAGAACATCGCACCATTATGCCGAATTCCGGTGCGCGGTTTGCGAGCAGCCCGCCAAGCAGGTCCGACGGGCTATTCTGAATTCGCCCCCCGATACGCGTCAGAGGGACTGCCTGATCGCCAGGACGGCCTGGTTGCGCAGGGATTTGAGCAGGGAAAGCTCCTTCTCGGGAATCGTGATGTCGCCAGGCTGCGGGCGGTCGGCGTAGATCAGGCCGATCGGCTTGCCTTTCACGATAATCGGGAACAACACGAAGGTGCGCGCAGGAACATGCTGCCGGTACCACGCCGGAATTCGCGTGGCGATCTTGGGGTCGTCGATGTCGGTGATGAGGATATCGGCATTATTCTGGAGCGCGACAAGGAATACATCCGGCTGCCCGCTCAGGGAGAACCCGAAGGCCTTGACCAGGTCCTGCACGTCATCGCCGAAACCGAACTTGCCGCGCATGGTGTTGTGAGGGCCATCCTTGATGCATAGCACCACGTGCGCGAAGCCCATGCCGGTATACATGGCTTCGAGGATCATGCGCAGGATGTCGTTGATGGGGATCGTGTCGTCGATCAGGGAATTGCCGACGTCCTGCAAACCCGAGGTGAGAATGGACTGGCTCTCGGCGGGGGTTCGCTGTGACTGGTCGCCCGCTTCGGGCTCCCCATCCAGAATAGGCGCGTGTTCGTGCAGCACGCTGGCGTCCAGTACGGCCCGGGCGTCGGGCGCTTCGTCCTGTGATAGGCCTGCGTTCACGTCCTGCGCGGGCGATACACCCGGTGCTGCGGCCATACCCGCCCACTTCGATGCCTGTCGGGCGAAATCGCTGTGCTTCAGGTTCACATTCACCACCAGCGCAAACTGGGCGATGTCCAGCATCGATTTTTCCATCAATCCGGAGAGCTGCTCCACCGTCACCGGCACGCTGTCGCCGAAACGCGTGGTGAGCTTGGCCAGGACCTTGCTGCGATCCGCATCCGGCGTCTTGAGTATGACCTCGCACAATTCATTGGAAAAACCAGCCAACGCACGTAGCCGATCGACGTGGCTCGTACATTTGCGGACTTTCCCGTCCGGCAGTTTTTTCATGGTCTGTACCAGCTGGTCGGGAAAGCCCCAGCTACGGGCAATGCCGACCCCCAGATTCTCGAACGACACCCCCAGCACCTCGGTCGAGACCTTGGAATCACTCAAGCCTTCGGACGCGACGCGCTGCCGGATCGCCGCTGCTTCGTCCGGGAAATAGAACATCGCCAGCATGCGCCCCAGGTTGTGCAGCATGGCGCCGATGAACGCCTCTTCCACGTCCTTCACCTGCGCCTTGCCCGCCATCTCGCGCGCCAGCATGCCGGCGTACAGCACCTTGACGAATTCCTCCTTCAACTGCTGCGCGTGTTCCTTGTTTTCCAGATTGTCGAACAGGATCAGGCTCAGCGCGATCGACCTCACCGCATTGAAACCGAGGATCACCACCGCGCGCGAAATGGTGCTGATCGAACCGCCGCCGACCTGATTGTAGAACGCGACATTGACCAGCTTCAGCAGCTTGTTGGTCAACGCGAAGTCCCTGAGGATGGTGTTGGAAAGCTCGTTGACGCCTTCCCGGTCGGAAGAAGCGATGCGATTGATTTCACCGATGGCCTCGGACAATGCGGGGAAATCGCTCTCGGTCTGCATGCGCCGCAGCAATACATTCAGCGCGTTGTGCCTCGCCTCGCGACCCGGCTCGAATTGTTCGTGCTCGTCACTAGGCTTCATCGTTTTTGCTACGCATCATTCTTCCCGCTTCGGGACAACACGTAGGCCTGCATTCACACTGTCCAGCGCGCTGCCGGCGCGTGTTCACGCTTAGCCCAGATCCCGCACATACCAGTCCATTGCCTCGGCCAGGCCTTCATTGATGCGATGCGTAGGTTCGTACCCCAGTCGCGTACGCGCCTTGGAAATGTCGGCGAGCGAATGGCGCACGTCGCCGGCGCGAAAGTCGCGGTAGACCGGCTTGAAGTCGGCCAGATGGGGAAACTTCGGCGCCAGCAAGGACCGAATGGCCTCGAACAGCTGGTTCAGCGTGGTGCGGTCGCCGACGGCGACGTTGTAGACCTGGTTGGCCGCCTCCGCGTGCTGGCTGGTGGCGGCGAGCAGGTTGGCCTGGATGACGTTGTCGATGTAGCAGAAGTCGCGGCTGGTTTCGCCGTCGCCGTTGATGTACACCGGCTGGCTGTGAATCATGCTGGCCACCCACTTCGGCACCACGGCAGCGTAGGCGCCATTGGGATCCTGGCGGCGGCCGAAGATGTTGAAGTATCGGAGGCCGATCGACTCCATGCCGTAGCAGCGGCCGAACACGTCGGCGTACAGCTCGTTCACCAGTTTGGTCACGGCGTAGGGCGACAGCGGCTTGCCGATGACGTCCTCGACCTTGGGCAGGCCGGGGTGGTCGCCATAGGTGGAAGAGGACGCGGCATAGACGAAACGCTTGACCCCGGCGTCGCGCGCGGCGACCAGCATGTTGAGGAAGCCGGTGTTGTTGGCAGCGTGGGTGGACAGCGGGTCTTCCAGCGAACGCGGCACCGAGCCGAGCGCGGCCTGATGCAAAACGTAATCGACGCCCTTGCAGACGGCCTGGCAGGTGACGAGGTCGCGGATGTCGCCGAGCTTGAAGCTGAAGCGTGCCCAGCGTTCCGGACCGACGCCGGCCTGCACCTGCGCCAGGTTCTTCTCGTGGCCGGTGGCGAAGTTGTCGAGACCGACGACGCGCTGGTCGAGCAGCAAGAGGGCTTCGACCAGATTGCAGCCGATGAAGCCGGCAGCGCCGGTGACAAGCCAGGTTTTGGGCTCGGCCTGAAGCTGCGATTTCAGCGCGTCGAACGCGGTCATTACAGCCTCCAGAGCGTGAAGCCCGCAGCGTTTACCGTGGCGGGGTCGTAGGCCGACTTGACGTCAGTGAAGGCACCGCCCTTTTTCAGCTTGGTGGTCAGTTCGCCGAACGATTTTTCCAGATACGCGCTGTGCGATACCGCAGCGACGATGGCGTCACATTCGGGCAGATCGTCCCACGCGGTGAGGCTGATGCCGTATTCGTGCTCGGCTTCGCGCGCTTCGCCGAGCGGATCGTTCACGTGGACGTCGCAGCCGAAGGATTGCAGTTCGCGGATGACATCGACAACCTTGGAGTTGCGCAGGTCGGGGCAGTTTTCCTTGAAGGTGAGGCCGAGCACGTTGACCTTGGCGCCCTTCACCTGCACGCCGTTGGCGATCATGTTCTTCACCGTTTCCTGGGCGACATAGGCGCCCATGCCGTCGTTGATGCGGCGGCCGGCGAGGATGACCTGCGGATGGTAACCCAGCATGTCGGCCTTGTGGGTCAGGTAGTAGGGGTCGACACCGATACAGTGGCCGCCGACCAGGCCCGGGCGGAAGGGCAGGAAATTCCACTTGGTGCCGGCGGCCTTCAGCACTTCGATCGTGTCGATGCCGATGCGGTGGAAGATCAGCGAGAGTTCGTTCATCAGCGCAATGTTGAGGTCGCGCTGGGTATTCTCGATCACCTTGGCGGCTTCGGCCACCTTGATCGAGCTGGCGCGGTGCACGCCGGCGGTGATCACGCTGCTATAGAGCGCGGCCACTTTATCCAGCGTGGCCGCGTCGTCTCCCGACACCACTTTCACGATCTTCGTGATGGTGCGTTCCTTGTCGCCGGGGTTGACGCGCTCGGGTGAATAGCCGACGTGGAAGTCCTGCAGCCATTTCATGCCGGACTGTTTTTCCAGGATTGGAATGCAGACCTCCTCGGTGGCACCGGGGTAGACTGTCGATTCGTAAATGACCGTCGCGCCCTTCTTCATGTATTTGCCGACGGTAGTGGACGATCCCACCAGCGGCGAGAAATCGGGGATATGTGCCTGGTCGACCGGGGTCGGCACGGCGACGATGATGAAGTCGGCTTTTGCCAGATCCGCCGGGTCGGTGGTCACCGTCAGCTGCGTGGCCGCCTTGAGGTCATCCGTTGATACTTCGCCGGTGGGGTCGCAGAATCGACGGTAATGCTCGATTTTCTCAACCGAAAGGTCATAACCGATGGTGGTAGTTTTCTTGCCGAATTCCACCGCCAACGGCAGGCCTACGTAGCCCAGCCCAACAACCGCAACAACGCTCATGCTTGGATTCCCCTATGAATAGAAAGTCTTTGCTGCCGCCGGGATTGTATCGAATTTACATGACGCTGCCCGGTCATTTCCTGCGGCTGACACGCCGGTGGGTCAGCAAGCCGCGTACCAGTTGGGCGCTGATCCTGCTCGTGGCGGTCCTGCCCGCCCACGCCGACGTCGCCGACACCGTGCAATCGGTGAAGCCGGGCGTGGTCGGCGTCGGCACCTTCAACCCCACCGGCAGCCCGCGCGCCAGTCTGAAGGGCACCGGCTTTGCCGTACTGGACGGGCAATATGTGGTGTCATGCGCGCACATTTTCGCCAAGCCGCTGGACAGCGAAAAAAAGGAATCCCACGCCATTTTCATTGGGCGTGATCGCCAGGTGACGGTGCGCGCCGCCACGCTGATCGCCACCGACCGCGCTCGCGATCTGGCGCTGCTGAAAATAACCGGCGATCCGCTGCCCGCGTTGAAGCTCGGTGATTCCACCATGGCACGCGAAGGCTGGCAGCTTTATTTCACCGGCTATCCCATCGGCTCCGTGCTGGGGCTCAACCCCTCCACCCACCGCGCCGGGCTGGCCGCGATCATTCCCATTTTCACCCCGGTTGCGGCCGCGTCGCAATTGAATGCGCGCACGCTGCGACAGGCGAAAGAGCCCTACGAAGTCTTCGAGCTCGATGCCATCGCCTACCCCGGCAACAGCGGCAGCCCGGTCTGGCACCCCGACACCGGCGAGGTGCTCGGCGTGGTCAACTCGGTGTACGTGAAAGGTGCGAAGGAAGCCGCCCTCTCCTCGCCGAGCGGGATCAGTTACGCCATTCCGGCGAAGTACGTGCGTGCATTGCTGGAGCAGGCGCTCCCGAAAACGCCCTAGCTGCACCCGCTTCTATTGCAGTCCGATACGGCTGCGGCTCCCGCCCGTCTCGATGGGAAAATTGAGCGGGCGTGATAGAGTCGAAATCCTCTTCCCATGAAACCTTAAGGATAAGCATGGCTAGCCTATTGCACACTGCATTGTCGTCGTGTCGGCTGTTCTGGGGAGCCCTGGCGCTCTCCCTTGTCGTCGGTAGCGTCCATGCCGACGAACTCGACACCCTGGCAAGCGAGGCCATGGTGCTGTCGGGCACCCAAGCCGTACTCGAAGGCATGGGCAAAATGCTCGAGAAACAATCCAGCAGCGATCCGCGCCTGGCCAAGCTCACCCCGCGCGAACGCACCCAACTGCTCTCCACCTTGAAAAACGCCTTCGATGGCCAGCGTATGGCCGACGACCTCAAAACAGCGCTTGCTGGCACGCACGACCGCGAGCGACTGGCGGCGGTGGTGGCGGCGATGCGCGAGCCGCAGTTCCAGACGCTCACCCGGGCCTTCGCCGCCGAATCCCTGAAAACGACCGACCAGGACGTGCTTGCCTACGCCAAGCGGTTCGAGAAAACGCCACCCGACCCGGCGCGGGTGCAGCTCATCCTGCGGCTCGACGCCGCGACCGACGGCGCGCGCATCCTCGCCGACATCCACTACGAGTCGATCGAAGCCATGCTGGGCGACAAGGCCAGCGCCGAAGACCGCGCCCAGCTCGCCGCGATGCGCGAGCAAATCGAAACCAGCGCAAAAAACGAATTCGTCCTGCGCAGTCTGCACATGACCCGCAAGCTGGATGTCGCCACGCTTGAAACCTACGTAAAAGCGCATGAAAACGAGCCCATGGGTTGGCTCGCACGTCAGCTCGGCTACGGCACTCAACGCGCGATGGTCAAGGCAGCGGGCGACGTGGCGCGCAGCATGGCCGCGCTTGCACCGCCCCCATCTCCCCAATAGTTGCGCGCTCCATGCGCCGCCTCCTGACGTCGCTGCTCGCCTGCCTGGCAACCGAAGCGGCGGCGCTGTCACCGACCGAGCTGTACGCCCGGGCAAGCCAGACCGTGCTGCTGCTCGAAGGGCGCGATGCCCAGAACACCGTTCAGTTTCAGGCGAGCGCGCTCGCACTGGGCGACGGCGTTGCGGCAACCCAATGCACGCTCCTCGCTCACGCGACGAGCTGGCAAATCACCCAGGGCGCGCGCAGCTACGCCGCCTATCCGCGCGAACGCGACGAGGCACGCAATCTGTGCCGGCTCGATGTGCCGGGTTTACGCGCGCCGCACCCTCAGGTGGCGACACGCGATCAGGTTCAAGTCGGTCAGCGTGTCTACGCCATCGGCAATGCGCTCGGTTTGGGCTTGAGCCTGTCCGAAGGGCTGGTGTCCGGCATCCGCAGCTTTAGCGGCGAGGCGTGGATCCAGACCACAGCCGCGCTCGCCAGCGGTTCCGAAGGCGGCGCGCTGTTCGACGAAAGCGGGCGGCTGGTCGGCGTCACCGATTACGGGCGGCGCGACGGTCAGAACGTCAACTTCGCCGCGCCCGCCACGTGGCTCGACGAAATTCCCGCCCGCCACGGACAGCCCGACCGCCACGCCCAGACGCTGACCGAGGCCAACCGCCTGGCGGCGGCAGCGGACTGGAAGGGGCTCGCAGCGCTGGCGACCGACTGGACCCAGCGCGCGCCCGAACACGCCGACGCCTGGCTTTGGCTGGGCAATGCGCACGAAGCGCTCAATGTTTTTCCAGCGGCTGCCGGCGCATACGAAAAGGCCCTGGCGATCACGCCGGATTCGGTATCGGCAGCGCTCGGGCTGGCGCGCAATCAGTTGCAGCAACAGCAGGTGGAGGCCGCGGCGGCCACGCTCGCGCGCCTACTGAACACTCAGCGCGGGGAAGCCGAAGTCTGGTATCTGCAAGGCTTTATCGAGTCAGCGCGCGACCGGGCCGACGCTGCCGACGCAGCGTGGCGACAAGCGGTGCAGCTCGATTCGCGCCATTTTGCCGCGTGGCAGCAGCGTTACCGGCTCGCGTTCGGGCGAGGCGACTATCGCGCCGCGCAGCAATTCGCCACCCACCTCACCGAAATCCAGCCCGAACACTTTGACGCCTGGCTGTGGCTCGCCGATGCGCAGCTACAACTGCAACGCCCGGAACGCGCATTGCGCGCGCTCGACCGTGCGAGCGAAATCGACCCCAATCAGGTTGAAACAGAGGTATTCCGAGGCCACGCATTGTTCGCCCAGAGACGCTATGCCGACGCCATCGCGGCTTACCGGCGCGCGCTGGCGGGCACGCTCCAGTGGCCGGCAGGCGCTTGGGCGGGGCTCAGCAACGTGTATTACCGACTGCAACAGTTTCCCGATGCCATTGCTGCGCAGCGCGAGGCGGTGCGGCTCGCACCCGACACCCCACAATATCAGGCCGACCTGGGGATCGCACTGAAGGACGGCGGCCATGACGAAGAAGCGCTCGCCCTGTTCGTCGCCATGCGCGACAAGGCGCCACAGGATCCTTTTCCCTGGCGGCAGATCGGCTTCGTTCAGTCCAAGCTGGGGCGGTACGCCGAAGCCAACACGGCGCTGGAGCAATCGCTCAAGCTCGCGCCCGACCAGGCCAAGGTTTGGCACGCGCTAGCCCAAAATTACGCCATGGGCGATCGCGTTGACGACGCACGCCGGATTTACCAGCGCCTGCGCGGGCAGGATGCCGAGCACGCCGAGCAGCTCTACCAGAACGTCTTGCTGCCGTTTGACATGCTGCCCGCCCATCCCGAGGCCAAACCATGAAGCGTGCGGGTATCGCGGCGGCCCTGCTGTTCGCCGCAGCTGCTCAGGCTGAAGACGCCGCCCAGGTATTCGAGCGAGTACACGGCTCGGTCGTCACCATTGAAACGCGCGACGAACGCGGCGAGCCGGAATCGCAGGGCAGCGGCGTGGTGATCGCGTCGGAGCAGGTCGTCACCAACTGCCACGTAGTCGAGGATGCCGAAACCATCCAGGCGATCCAGCGCGGCAAGTCATCCAAGGCCAGCCTACTGCGCCGGGATGCGCCGCGCGATCTGTGTCTGCTCAATGTACCCGGCTTGCAGGCGCCGCCCGCCTTGCTGCGGCCGCGCGGCGAACTGCGCGTCGGCGAAGCGGTGTACGCCGTGGGCAACCCGCTCGGGCTTGAACTGTCGGTGAGCGCCGGACTCGTCTCCGCGCTGCCCGCTGCGGGCGAGCCGCACGTTTACACCAACGCGTCGCTCTCGCCTGGCTCCAGCGGAGGCGGCCTGTTCGACGCGGCGGGACGGCTGGTCGGCATTACCACCGCGATTTTCCATTATGGGCAGAATTTCAACCTTGCCTTGCCTGCCGACTGGGTGCGCGAACTGCCCCAACGCGGCGTGCCCGCCACCCCGCCGCCGCCCACCCCCAGCCCCGAGCCCGACTGGGCGAACGCCGCGCGCGCACTCTCAATCGCCGGCGACGGGTCCGGGCTGCAGGCGCTTACCCAACGCTGGATCGATAGCCACCCGCGCGCCGCCCTTGCCTACGTGTTTCGTGCCGACGCGCTGGCGAACCAGGGGCGGCTGGACGATGCGCTGGCCAATGTCCGGCGCGCCATCGAGCTCGACCCGGCGCTCGCCATCGCCCAGTCTTCCCAAGTCAACCTGAAACTGCGTCTGGGGCGACTCGCCGACGCGCGCGCGCTGGCGCGCCGCGCCATCGCGCTCACCCACGAGCAGGATTTCTATCCCTGGCTGCTGCTGGGCGACGCCGAGGCTCGAGACAATCGCCCGGACGAAGCGCTCGCTGCCTACACACGCTCGATGCGGCTCTACCCCGGCAACCCGGAGATCTGGCGCAGGCTGGGACTGATCCATGCCCAGCAGAAGCAGCTCGACAAAGCCGAGCACGCCCTGCGCGTCGCGCTGCGGCTGAAATCCGGCGATGCCGAAGCGCAACGCGCGCTGGCGCAGGTGCAGCTTCAGCGCGGCAACCGGACCGGCGCCGCCGACCTGCTCGGGGCCGGGGTCGCGGCTGAACCCGGCAGCGCCGCCGCATGGGAATTGCTCGGACACGCCGAGTTCCAGCGCAACCGGCTCGGAGAAGCCGAAGCCGCCTGGCGCCGCGCACTGGAGCTTGACCCTAAGCTTGCAGGGGTGTGGGCCAGCCTGGGCACGTTGCAGGCGCAGCTGGGACGTCCGGCGGACGCCGAAACCAGTCTTAAGCAAGCCGTGCACATGCGGCCTGACCTGCCCGGCACCTGGAGCAATCTCGCCATTGTGCAGACCCAGCAGAACCGCTTCACTGAAGCCGAGGCCAGTTGGGCCGAAGCCACCCGGCACACGCCAAGCGACTTCAAAGCCTGGGCGGGACTGGGTCAACTGCGCGAACGGCGGCTCGATTACAGGGGGGCGGTCGAAGCGTATGCGCAGACCGTACGGCTTGCGCCGGACAATTCCGACGCCTGGGCGGCGCAGGCGCAGGCGCAGATGCACAGCGGGCAGAAACGGGACGCCAAAGCCTCGGCCATGCGTGCGCTGACCCTCAACGCAAAAAATGCATCGGCGCTTTACACCCTGTCGAGCGTTCATGGCCTCGACGGCGAGCTTGCGCAGTCACTCACCTACATCGAGCGCGCGCTCGAGGTCGATCCAGGCGTCCCGAACTACTGGAGCAACAAGGGTTACACCTTGCTAAAAATGGAGCGCCCGGAAGACGCCGTCCCCGCCTTCGAAACGGCAATCCGGCTACAGCCTGACTTTGCCAATGCCTGGATCAATCTTGGAGAAGCGCGGCTCAAGCAAGGTCAGCTCGGCCCCGCGATCCAGACCCTGCGCCGCGGGATCGAACTGGCCCCGCGCGCGGTGGACGCCCGCTTGTTCCTGGCTGAGGCCTTCGAGCGGAGCGGGCAGGACGCGGCGGCGAAGCTGCAGCTCGAACAGGCGGTACGCCTGGCGCCCCGCCACACCGGCGTGCTGCGCAAATTGATTGGCGTGTACGCGCGGCTGGGGAATGCAGCGGGCGAGGCGGCCGTGTGGCGGCAGCTGGAAAAAACCGACCCAGCCTCGGCGCGCGCACTGCGCGCCGAACGTGCATCCCAGCCGGTGAAGTGTCGTCCGCCTTTTCAGTGTCACTCTTCTGCCACGACCCAGGTTCGGCCGAACACGCCATAAACCCGACTTACATGCCTTCGGTCAGGCTGACGCCGATGCCTAACGACTGTTGGCTGTGGTTGTAGTCGATCAGCGATTCGCCATAGCCGTTGAAGTACTGCACGTAGCCCTTCAGGCGCCCATACAGCGGGAAGCTCCAGTTGAGTTTCAGCGCGCCGCGATTGTCCGAGCCCTTGAAGTTGTTGCGCAACAGCAGGGAGTACGCGTTGCGGCCCTTGCGGTAGACCGCCAGCAGCTCGCCGTGCCCGAGGTAATCCTCGATGTCGGGGTTGTCGTCTACATCGGGTTCCGGGAGCCGATACCAGGGGCGAATCAGCAGCGCCAGATTGTCACGCTCAAACCCGAACTGGGCGTAAACGCGGTTCCAGCTGCGCGACAGCCCTTCGCTGCGGCCGTTCGACTGGTGCACCATTCCCAGGTTGATGAAGCGCCCGCGGAAACCGGCAATCTCGTAATTCGTGCGAAACACCAGCATCGCTTCCGGTTCGTAGTTGGTCTCGCGAAACGGCGAGGAAATGGTGTCGTTGTAGGCCTGCCAGAACGAGGTGATGGTGTAGCCGAACCACAGGTCGACGTTGTCGTGGCCGAACACGCCCTCCATCCCCTTGATCTTGAAGCTCAGCTGCAATTCGGTCTCGAGCTTGTCGAGCCCCAGATCGGGCTGGATGAGCGTGTCCTGAAACGGCGTGTTGTTGGGCGAATTGCTGTATTTGATCGGCAGGAAATAATTGGGGCGGTGGGGCCGGAACAGGAAGGCGCCCTGCTTGGCTTCGTCATCGAGCTCCCAGTGACGCGACAGCGCCGACAGCAGCTGCGGTTCTTCCGGCGCGGGGGCTGCTGCGACGGGTGGCGGCGCGGGCTCCATAACAATGGTGTCGCCGGCGGGGACGGGACCGGCCTCAGGTTGCGAACGTCCGGACACGCGGTCGTAGCACGTGAGGCGCTCGACATCTGCCGGTATCGAACTGCAGCCTTCCCAGTCGGCAATCGAGGCAGCCTGCGCATGGCCCAGCAGACCGGCGCCCAGCAGGGCCAACAGGATGCGCCCGGGCGAATAGTGTTTGTCAGCCATTTTTGTCTCTAGTCCAGAATGATGCTGTGGCCGGGGGCCGGCGCCATCGCGTCCCAGCCGAACTGGGTCCGCAGGTCTTCAGCAAAGCCGGTCGCCACCGTCTCCTCGCCGTGCACCACGAATACCTGGCGCGGCTTGCTGCGGAAGTGCCCCAGCCAAGCGAGCAGCGCCGTGCGGTCGGCATGTGCCGATAGGCCGCCCAGGGTATAGATATCGGCGCGCACCGGGATGTCCTCGCCCAGCAGGCGCACGCGCTTGGCGCCGTCGACGAGGCGGCGGCCGAAAGTCCCGGCGGCCTGGAAACCGGTGATGAGGATGGTCGATTCGCGGCGTGCCAGATTGGCGCGCAGGTGGAATTTGATGCGCCCGGCCTCGCACATGCCACTGGCCGAGATGATCACGGCTCCCCCTGTGATGCGGTCGAGCGCCTTCGATTCCTCCACGTCCTCGACGAAATCGAGCTTGCGGAAGTGTGCCGCGCCGCCGTGCTTGCCCATCAATTCGTGGGTTTCGGCATCGAGCAGCGCCATGTGCTTGTAGGTGATTTCGGTGGCGGCGGTGGCCATCGGCGAATCGACGAACACGGTGAGCTTGGGAATGCGCGCCTGCCGGGTCAGGTCGGCCAGCAGATAGAGGATGTCCTGGGTGCGGCCCACCGCAAAGGCGGGAATGATGACGTTGCCGCCCTTTCTTTCCAACGTGTCGTTGATCGCCTCCACCAGTTCGTCCTGCGTCGCTTCCATGCTCTTGTGATCACGGTTGCCGTAGGTCGACTCGACCACCAGATAGTCGGCATCGTGGATGTGCGTGGGGTCGCGCAGCAACGGCCGCGCGGGCTGGCCGAGGTCGCCGGAAAACACGATCTTGCGACGGTGCGCGCCTTCTCCCACCCACACCTCGACAATCGCCGAGCCGAGGATGTGGCCGGCGTCGCGGAAGGTGCAGCGCACCCGCGGGTGCGGCGCGATTTCCAGGTCGTAATCGACCGGATTCAACTGCTTCAACGAGGCTTGTGCCTGCGCGACGGTATATAACGGCGCCGTGTCGCGGGGCGGCAATCCACGCGCGGCATCGCGTTTGGCCATGTCCTTGCGGAAGCGGTTGAGGTTGGCGTATTCGGCTTCCTTTTCCTGGATGTGCGCGGAGTCCGGAAGCATCACCGCCAGCAGATCGCAAGTGGCGCGGGTCGTGTGGATCTCACCCCGGAAGCCAAGCGCGACCAGACGCGGCAGCAGGCCGGAGTGGTCGATATGGGCATGGGTGAGGATGACGAAATCGATCGTGCGCGGATCGAAATTAAAGGCGCGGCGGTTCTTTTCGCGCGTCTCGCGTCCGCCCTGGAACATGCCGCAATCGACCAGGAAGCGCACGCCGTCTGCTTCCACCAGATAGCTGGAGCCGGTCACTTCGCGCGCCGCGCCGAGAAAAGTCAGTTTCATAGGGGTCTTCCTTCGCCTGCTTCTTCGTAGGTCTTGCCGTCGCGGATATGGTAAATGCGTTTGAAGGTGGGAATGATCTTTTCGTCGTGGGTGACGACGATGATCGCGGTGTGGAATTCCTGCGCGAGCCGGTTGAGGATCTTCACCACGGTGAGCGCACGCTCGCTGTCGAGCGGCGCGGTCGGCTCGTCGGCCAGTATGATCGGCGGCTTGTTGGCGAGCGCGCGCGCAATCGACACCCGCTGCTGCTCGCCGCCGGAGAGTTCTGCGAAGCGCGCCTGCGCGCGGTGCTGCACGTCGAGCGCGGTGAGCATCTCCAGCGCGATCCTGCGTGCTTCGGGATTCGGTACGCCGGCCAGCATCGGCAGCAGCGCGACGTTGTCAGTGGCGTCGAGAAACGGGATCAGGTAGGGCGCCTGGAACACGAAACCGATTCGATCGCGGCGCAGCGCGCGCAGGTCGCCGGTTTTCCAACCCTTGTCGAAAATCACCTCGCCGCCGAGGGTGAATTTTCCGGCAGTCGGCTCGATCACCGCGCCCAGGCATTTCAGCAGCGTGGACTTGCCGGAGCCGGAAGGCCCGATCAGCCCGACCACCTCGCCGGGATAGACCGTCATGTCGACCCCCTTCAGCGCATCGACCGCGGCGCTGCCGCTGCCGTAGCGCTTGGTAATGCCTTCGATGAGGATTGCCGGAGACTCAGCCACCGATTGCCTCCGCCGGGTCGATCTTGAGCGCGGCGCGGATCGCCAGCAGCGAGGCCAATGCGCACACCACCAGGGTCAGCACGAAGGCGCGCACGGCGTCGCCGGTTTCGAGCAGGACGTATTTGGGAAAGGCGGGCGCCCACAGGGTGGCGGCGAACTTGCCGACGAAAAAGCCGATCACGCCAAGCCCCAGCGCCTCCTGCATGATCATCGCGGCGATGGTGCGGTCCCGCGATCCGATCAGCTTAAGCACGGCGATTTCCTTGATCTTGCCGAGCGTCATGGTGTAGATGATGAAGGCGACAATGGCCGCACTCACCACCGCGAGGATCAGGAGGAACAGGCCGATCTGCTTGGCCGCGGTGGCGATCAGCTTGGCCACCAGAATCTCTTCCATGTCGTCGCTGGTGTAGGCCGTGTAGCGCTGCCAGCGCGCGATCGCGTCGGCCAGCGCGCGCGCATCAGCACCTGCCTCAAGCCGCAGTAGCACGGCATTGACCTTGTGGCTGGACGTCTGGATCGCCTGCACCGCTTCGAGCACGCCGGGCTGGCCGGGGCGGTTGACCGCAGGGTTGGCTTCTAGCCGCTTGCGGTCCTCGACGATGGCGTCGTTGTCCTTGAGGAACTGCGCTTCCTGCGCGTCCTTCAGCGGGATGAACAGCATCGGGTCGCCACCGGACGACACCATGCGCCCGGTGAGGCCCACCACGGTGTAGTCGTTGCGGCGGATGCGCACCACGTCACCGACCCCAAAGCCGGTCTTGACGTCGGCTACCGCTTCGTAATGCGCGCGGGCGATCGGGCGACCCGCCACCAGAAACGCCGGTCCACCCGGCTTGCCCGGCTCGAAGCCCGCCACCATCACACGCTGGGATGTCCCCTGATGCGTCACCTGCATGGTGAGGTAGGACACGTTGCCGGCCTGCGCCACGCCCTCCAGCCCGGCGAGCGCGCGATAGAGGTCGTCCGGCACGGAGGACGGCTCGGCGAAGGGACCGAGGGTGTTCTGCTGCACCACCCAGACGTCGGCATTGACCGCGCGCAGCAGCACCTTGGCGTCGTCGACCATGCCGCGGTACACCCCGGCCATGGTCAGCGTCACCCCGATCAAGAGACCCAGCCCCAGCCCGGTCAGCAGATAGCTTTTGAGGTGGTGGACAATGTCGCGCCGGGCGAGGTTGATCATGTCGGGGTAGCCCTTATCGCGGCGTCAGCTGCTTTTCGCGCACCCGCACGCCATCGTCGAGCTGTTTCGCGCTATAGACGATGAGTTGGTCGCCGGCCTGCAGGCCGGACACGATCTGCACCTGCTCTGCGGTCTGCATGCCGGGCTCTACCGGCCGGAAGCGCGCGCGGCCTGACTCAAGCTGCCACACGCCGGTCTGGCCGCCGAATTGCGCCAGCGCGGCGCGCGGCACCGTCAGCACATCGCGCAGGCCGGGCAGGCGGATGGTCACTTCCGCCAGTTCGCCCAGATAAAGCTGCGCCGGCGCGGGATCGAACGCCACATTGATGATGCGCTCCTCGGTCACCGAATCGCTTTGCAGGTCGACCCGGACCACTTTTCCGGGCAGGCTCGCACCCGGCACGGAACGCAGCACGATGTCCGCCGCCTGCCCGACCTGCACGCCCTGTGCACGCGCCTGATCGACGCGTGCGCGCACCCACAGGCGGGCCGGATCGACCAGTCGCAAGACTGCCTGACCGGCGACCACGGTGGCGCCCGGTTCGGCTTCGCGCGCCGTCACCACGCCGTT
>JAIBFA010000112.1 GCA_019459325.1 Thiobacillus sp. | reverse complement strand
TCTGCGCAGCCAGGGCAAACCGGCCAAAGTGGCCCTGACCGCCTGCATGAGGAAACTGCTGGTCATCATGAATTCCATGCTCAAGCATCGCACTCCCTGGAATCCTCCTGTTGACTTACAACACAGTTGCTAACGTTTGAGATAAGGGGCGCGCCGCTTGCGGCGCGTCCCAGCGACCGGAGGGAGCGCCTTGATCGAGGGGTTAGGCTGCATCCCCAGACCTCCGATACCGCATGAAGAGACGAGCGCCGATAGCCCCAGCAACGGCAAGAGCCGCGCCAAGAATTGCAAAGAATGCACTTGCCGCTAGAAACCCTTGAAACATCCGAGACGTCTCCTCCGATGACCACGTCGGAGAGACGCTGCCCCAGCCAAAGGCAAACATGAGCAGGCCATAGCCGAACCAGATTACGGAAAACGGTAGGGAAAGAAGGGCTGCTGTCGAGAGCGACAGCTTGCCAACAGCGATGGCTACTCCCGCTGCCACCACAAGAACCCACCCAAGCCATATGAGAAAGGACGAAACCGGGTGGTCCCACCCAAGCAAGACGGTGACGGTAGCGGCAACGAAGTGCGCGATGAGTATGCCCAGGTACGCTTGTAGGATCCGACGCGGCATCATTGGCAGCCTAACGTAGAGCTCTAACCGGCGGCGCTTTAGCGCCGTCCAGCGACCGAAGGGAGCGAGGTTGAGCGCCGGGTTAGGCATTTTTCGCTGCAATTACACATCGCATGATTCTCCATTCACAAGAAGATGATAGGACTCGTAGCCGTCCTTTTCACCAACGAGGTCTAGCGACCAACCATTCGAGAACTTAAAGCGGCAGGATGCAGCCGAAATGCGCAATACATCACTTACTTGAGTGGTGCAGAGATGCTTAAAGAATGAATTGCCAACTACTATATCTTCGTTTTCCATTCGCATTTCCTCACCGCTAGGTGACCGCAACACGACAGGGCCTTCCAAGAGAACCGAGGCTCCTCCATCGGAAGGCTCGAAAGTGATCTGTACGAAGTGAGCGCCCTCCAGAATATCAACAACATTGCGGCCCACAAATGCGACAAGAGGAAAGTCGTTCGGTAGTTGGAACATAAATGCCTTGTATGTTCAAACCATCGATTCCGGAGAAGAATCGAAAACTGAGCGGGAGGAATCTTCTCCTGCGGTTGCCGAGACGATAGCCCGGTGAGGCCTTGGGTTGCAAAGCCCGTACGTTAGCGTGGGGCGTCGTCCCGGA
>JAIBFA010000111.1 GCA_019459325.1 Thiobacillus sp. | reverse complement strand
TCTGCGCAGCCAGGGCAAACCGGCCAAAGTGGCCCTGACCGCCTGCATGAGGAAACTGCTGGTCATCATGAATTCCATGCTCAAGCATCGCACTCCCTGGAATCCTCCTGTTGACTTACAACACAGTTGCTAACGTTTGAGTTCAGCGGCTGCCGAAGGCAGTCCGCTGGAACGAAGGGTTCGGCGTCATTGCCCGCCAACCCCCTCACTGCGTTTCGCGCAGATGGCCAGCAGTGTACGACCCAATAAGGCTGAGCATTGCTCCCCGGGGCACCTTCAGGGTCTTACGATTGTCGCCAGCGCCCATATAGAGATACTCGCACTCGCGCTCGCGCCGGACAATCGTCTCATCAACAAATACTCTGGAGCCTTCGTCATATCCAAGCGGTGCAACTCCTCCTATTGGAAAACCAAGCCTGGTCTCGACTTCTTGCGCCCACGCTAGCCTTACGCGCTTTGGATCACAGCCGGCGAGCGCAGCTAACGAATTCTTGTCTACGCGATCATTCGGTCCAACAATGGCAACAAGAAATTGATTCGAAACTTCGTCTGTAAATACAACCGTCTTGAGCATGCACTCACCAGGGAGGCCCAGGATGCGTTGCACGTCGGCTGTTGAAATAACCTGACTATGCTCAATAATTTCGTGTGCGATAGACGCTGAGCTAAGCGCATGGCAGACGCGCATGTATCCGGCGCTAACGCCAACGTCCTTCTCCACGACTACAAAGACATAGTGTCCTTTTCCTAGATCGCGCTCCCATGCGGCTGCCCTGTCCATTCGCAGGACGACGTGCCGCGCTTCGTCGCTGGGGCTATCATCTGTACCAAAGACGGACGGCGGCAAGATGGACATCAAGTGTGGAAAGGAGCCTTCACGGACAACGGTGAATGGGATCTTGACGAGATCCCGGACTGATCCGTCGTAGGCTCGACAGTAGATGGAAAATCGAACGCCCGCGCTCAGACTGACATCGAGAGCATGTCGGCCAACATCGATTGAGGCTGAGAGCGCACGTTCCTTCCACGGCGTATCGGCCGTCAATGCTAACGATTGAGCGTTATAGAACGTCAGGAGTGCTCGCCCGCCGGGGCGGAGCCAAGTGTAGACACGGCGCAGAAAGCCGAAAGTGTCCTCCACAAAACTCGGCATCCCGAAACTGGCACATACAAAGTCTACCTTCCCGATTAGCTCTGATTCGTCTGGAAACTCCTCGTATTCAACGTCGCATTCGTAAAACGTAATTCCACTTCCGTCCAGTCCATGATGTGACTTCACGCGATTCTTTGCCGCTAGGACCATTCGGCCAGACAGATCGAATGCAACAACTTGTTTGAAGTGACGCGCCAACGGGATAGTGTGTCGACCATTTCCGCAACCGACGTCGATTGCGAGGTTCCCCTTCGCGCCAGACAGCAGGGAGTCAAGTGTGTCTCTAAGAAGGTCATCCTCAAAGCGCATCACCTCGCGAGTTGCGAATGTTCCGTAGCTGTCGTAGCTGTCAGCTGCAACCTCGGACAGCACAAGATGAAATTTCTTTCGAAGACGTTTAACTACCTCGTTGGCCGCAATATTGATTTCAAGCAATGCAGAGTATTCGAGTTGAGGCACGTGAATGAAATCGGGAACAGCCTCATAGGCTGTTCCACGATGTGCAAAGGCGCTCAGCGAAACCACATGCGTGCCGAAGGTCTTCAGTGAGTGAAGTTCATCAGGAGAGAAGTCTTCGTCGGTACAGAAGACAAGCAGGTCGAGCTTCAAGCCGTCACGCATGCGCGAGAGCATGCGGTGCGTTTTGGCACTGCATAGATCGAGTTGTCGGAACGAAACAAGCATTCGGTATTGAGAAGTCGACGAGAGGCCTTGAAACTCGATAGCGATTGAGTCCTCGGAGCTCAGACCTAACGTATTGGTCGCAATGCCAGGGAGCTTGGCGTGGAGCAGCGCACCAGATGACCGCAACTTGGTCTCGACTACCTTCCGAATTAGTGTGGGCGTGAAGTTTGCGAGCATGTTTAGCTTCGACTCTGGCTGGCGATATTGAGGGGGAGATGCGGTAGCATGAATGACGCCGAACGTTTTAGGTAAGGGGCTGGCTGGAAGCGGGCGAAGCCCGCTGTAGGCCAGTCCCGCTTGACCGCAGTGTTAGATTTATTACTTACCACTTTCGCATGCCGTACCAAACATTTTTTGGAACGTCACATTGGGAAGTCTCATGATACGACCTTCAATTAAGACCTCAGGAAATTCGAGGACGAATTTTTCCGTGCTGATGTCTTCGATTCCTGAATATCGAAAATTATAGTATCCACTTTTGGTCTCTAACAAAGGCTCTATTGGCCAACTGGTCGGCGACTTTCGAAAGTCAACTTGGTTTGTTGCGAAGGGAAAATGCCTCGCGCCTTCAGTAACGTTTTGCAAAGCAATTTTGCCCAAGTCCAATCTTACGGTGGGTGCGTCAGATTTGAAGCTGTTTACTGACAACATGACGCCTAGGTTATTGGCTCCTCGACTAGCATAAATATCGAAAGTTGCCCCGCTATCACTTAGCCTAATCCAGTCGAGTTGTCTTGGGCAGGCGGGTTCATACGATGGTTTAGAAATTCCGCCAATTGCAGTCGGCGCGTAGTACGTTCTCGGAAGCGCGCAGCCAGAAACAAGTGCAACGCAGAATAGAAGAAGGTTACGAATATAGCCACCCATGCTGATAAATCTAACGTTCAAGGTGACCGGCGCTGCGCGGCTTTATCGCGCGGCGTCCAGAGAGCGAAGCGAACGGGGTCGACCGCAGGGTTGGGCCTCTACGCCAACGCCGATGGCTCTTCACTTTGGCGCAGGAACTTGGAAGACAACAATCTGAGCATCTCTTCTGCCTGCTGCGATTCGCTGACCTGCTGAATCGAAGGCGATAGCGGCTATTTCACCACCTGTGCGCCCTTCACCAACCATCTGGTGAGCCTCAATATCCCAAATTTTCACCAGTCCGTCATAAGAGGCGCTGGCCACCAACCTTCCGTCATCACTAATGGCGACATGCAAGGGTTGGACTGCGCCGCTCTTGTCTCGACTGCGGTGGCGGGGCAAGCGGGCGACAATCTCTCCTTTGTCGTAGTCCCAAACGGCGATACGGTGTGGGCGCTTATCCGCAACAACGCCGCGATTTGCGCGACCTGGGAAAGGTGCAAGTAGCCCGCCGTCGCCAACTGATTTTGCCGAGGTTAGGTTGTAAACCACATAGACATCGGGCCCATCACCACTGGCATTTGCAAAAACAACTCTCAAATATCGACCATCCGCAGACAATGCTAAGTTCCCCGCTGACCCATCAGCGTCGCGCTCGCTTTCGAGTAGCTTAAAAACTTTGGATTCCCTCGGTGGGTTGATCTGCCAAACCTGAACGTTGCCGTTCAGATACAGCGCCGCCAGTTTTCCATTGCGAGCAGTGAAAGCTTCTATAGCTCCATTGGTCTTCACATCTTTCAGGCGTCGTCCATCGGGTGCGTAACATTCAAAGTACCCTTTCCTGGCTCTAATAACTGCGCCCGTATCTGGGTCGGTAATGACGCTGGCGTGTAGATAGACGTCCTGGTTGTCACTATTCGAAATGTTTGCGAAAGGTTTCCCCGTCAGGATGTTAACTAGGCGCTCAGATGCCTCCGCCCATCCCCCTCGCAGGCGAATGATGAGGTCACGATCAACGTGTGCTTCGAATCGCGCTCTAATTGGCTGTTGCGTTGTCGGATTCCATTCCACCACGCCACTTCGAGCAAATAGCTCTGTATCGTACGCGCCTTGGTAAAACACAAAAAGGCTTCCTGAATGACCAAAATAGAGTTCGCGCGGATAGCCATTATGTATGCGCCCACCGAAAGGACTAGCCCCTGCCGTCATTTGGCTCGGAGGTATAAGTTTTGCCACTACTTCTAGCTTAGGAGGCAATTCAGGAATCTTGTAATCTTGTTGCAGGCGCGCTGTTTCCGTGGGGGCGCAATGTGTTGCATCCTCCTTAATGCTCAGAGGAGGTAAGTGCCATAGAGGACTAGGAACAAGGATGCGGTATAGAGCACCACCGGTAACGGTTTCAGCATCGCGGCCGAAAATGAAATGCTCGCTGCCATTGCGTTGGGTGTCCGCGATCATGAGCGCGAACACAGAACGACCGTCTGGATGTGGTACCAATGCTATGGCCTTTGCAGGAAGCTCAATGGCATAGCTTTTCTTGTCGCTATTCATCCCGAAGAATGTGATTATTCCGTTCTCTGTGGCGGCAACCCAGCGGCCCAATGGGTCGGCGGCTACGGTATCGGCGTAGCCTCCAGACGGCAGTTGGCGTGGCGAATCACACTGATCAAGGCGCTCGACCATCAAACCTGTCTTGTCTGATAGCCAGCCACCTGTGTAGGTCAGTAGCCAACCTTTACCACCCAAAGCATGCCCTGCGCGCATCGCATTATCGCTATTTGGCGACGCAACATCCCGCGTTGATATTTCGGTCCCTTCCTCAATGTCCCATAGCGTAGTACCACGTCCGACGTCGTAATGACGGCTGTACCACTCGTTTACGAGCAGAATTCTCCCGTTTCCGGAAAATCCTATTGAAACGGGAATGCCACTCCCATCCGAGATGTCTTCGTTGGACATAGAGTCAAACAGGCGCAGACGCTTTCCGGTGGCGACTTGCCATAGCTGCGTTGTTGCGTCATCGCCACCGCTGGCAAGAAGTTGCCCGTCAGAAGAGAAACCAAGCGCGGAAATGCCTCCCGAGTGTCCATAGAACTCGCGCAATGGTTTCCTCTCTAGGCGGGTTCTGACAACCAATCGGGAGTCGAAGTACCCGATAGCGACAAGACTGCCATCAGCGCTTAACGCAACTGCGCTGGCCTTTTTGTCGCCTGAAGAAATGGTCTCAAGCTGCTTTATCTGGGATGTGTCCCAGATTACGATGTCACCGTTGGCATCAATATGCGCTGCTATACGTCCGTCAGCGGAAACCGCGAGTGCTCCTGGATGAGGCGCAGCTTTGTTGAACGGTAACGCGACGACGCTATTTGTTGCCGAGGGTTTTCCCTTCGTGTCGGCCCAGGCTACCTGCAAAGCGGCCAACAATAAAACAAACAAAAAGGATGCAAGGCGATGGTTCATGGAGAGGCCCAACGTTCAAGCTCAGCCGACGGCGGAAGCGGGCGAAGCCCGCTGTAGCCGGTCGGCTGGAGCGCAGGGTTGGGCGTCAATCTGTGCATATGCCGAAGCGCTTTCCATCTTGCAAATAGTCATGGCACCCCACTAGCATTTGCTCGGATGAGCACTGGCCGACCGTCTTGAACCAGCCCGAGTGCTCTTTGTCTAGGAGGCAATACCCTTCGCATTCCTTGGAAGTTGAGCAATTCTTTCCCGCATCCGATGTGCGCAAATTGCACTCCGGTGGACGAGGAGATCCGGGCATTCCGTTAACGCCCCAATAGCCACCTTTGGCATGACATTCCTTTTTCGTCAGTTTCGGAAAGGTTTTGAATCGAAACTCGCCAGCCGCCGCACTGTAGGCGACAAACAACGCGATTGCGATAGTGGTGAAACGGAGAGCACTCATGACGCCCAACGTAGAGCTAACCGGCGCTGCGCGGCCTTATCGCGCAGCGTCCAGCGACCGAAGGGAGCGAGGTTGAGCGCCGGGTTAGGCCGCACTATTCTGCCCCTGCTGCACAACAAGCGCGCGTAGTGCAGCGCGAGTAGCTTCGTCGACCGTAGACGTGAGCAACTTGGTTTCAATTTCGTGCACAAAGGATGGCGATGTAAGCCCAGTGCCAATCGTGGCAAGTCCCATAAGCAACTCATCGATCAGGTACCAGTCGGCGTCGGTCATAAATGACTTGACCTTGCTCTTCGACGCGCGCGTCCATCCGTCGATGTCGCCGTTGAACTCTTGGTAGGTTCCCAGCTTCTCTAGAGTGATCATCGGGCTGGCAGCCTTGTATGTTCAAACCATCGATTCCGGAGAAGAATCGAAAACTGAGCGGGAGGAATCTTCTCCTGCGGTTGCCGAGACGATAGCCCGGTGAGGCCTTGGGTTGCAAAGCCCGTACGTTAGCGTGGGGCGTCGTCCCGGA
>JAIBFA010000110.1 GCA_019459325.1 Thiobacillus sp. | reverse complement strand
GCCGTCTTCCGTGCGGGCGAATTTCGGGCGCGCGTCTTGAATCCGGCAAGCGGGGAATACGCGCCGCTCATCAGCATTTCGAGCTCGCATTGCTGGCGCCAGTCGAGGTCGAGCGAGGGCAAGCTCAGGGCTTCATGCTTGAGCGCTTCGCTTTTCGCAGGGTCGATGAGGTTGATGAGCGTGCCGCCGTAGGGCGCAATAAGTTGATCCACCATTCAGCTCCGGGTAAAGACCGCAAAAAACGTAGCAATAAACCGGCCAACTTCGGATTCCGGCAGATGATTGATGCCAGCGGCGCCCTTGCGCCCGCCCCCGGTGTCGAACTGACTGCACAGTTCGTCCGCGCCAGACTTGGCAGCCAGCGGCGCGCGTACGCTGACGACATAGCCGCCACCGGGCTTGGCCGTGAGCACGGCATGCGCCTGCGTGGGGGAGTCGACTGCCAGTTGATTGCCGAAGACGCCGGAAATCCGCCGCGCCCACTTTTCGGCGGGCAGCATGAAAATGCGTCCGGCGGCGCGTGCTTCCGCCGCACCCACGATGGCGGCACGCGCCATGTCGTCCTGGTAGCCGGCTTTCAGCGTCTGGTAGGCAGGCGACTCGGCAACGAAGGCGAAGGGATCTGCAAACGGGCGCAGCTGGCGATACAGGTCGGCGGGATCGAAAAAAAGATCGTCGAGCGTTTCACCGTAGCCGTTGTAATTGAGGCATTCACCCAGCGACTGGAGTTGCGCCAGTCGGTCGGCAGACAAGCCCAGGGGGGCAGCAGCCTGCCGCGCGGCATCGGCGAGGTTGTCCCCAAACGCCGCAGCCACCGCCCACGCCTGTTGCCTGCCATGCAAGTATTGATTCACCAGCAGGCTGGTGCAGACGTTGGCATCGGTATCGATATGCGGCTCGAAGTGCGGATGCGTTGGAATGTCGCCCGGCTGGTGGTGATCGAAGTAGCGGACATACGCGCCTGCTTCAAGCAGCCTGTCCAGCGCGTCGCGGTTCTTCGACAGCGCGATGTCGAGCACGGTGATGCGGTCGCCCGCCTGGGCCTTGACCCGTTTCAGCAGGCTGATATCTCGCTTGGGTCCGGTAATCAGCTCGGAATCCGCGGGGGCGTCCAGACGCAGCTGGTGCAGCGCGCAAAGTCCATCGGCGTCGCCGTTAAAAACGTCAATGAGGTGCATGGGGTGTTTGTCGTTTGACGGCGCGGAAATGCGGCCATTGTATGAATGCAAGCGCCGCAATGACAAGCGCATGCAGCACACTGTAGCGCAGCCAGATGACAGGCTGCGCAGCGTAATGCTGGCGGTCGGCGCTCAGCAAAAACTGCAGGGCCGAGAATTGCTGGCCGTATTTATCGATTTCGCCTGCCAAACCGAGATGCAGGAATAACGCCGCCAACGGCAGCGAAACAGCCACGCCGGCAAACCTCGCGGTACGGTGTGTCCCAGATGCAGGCGAAGCGAGCAGCGCTGCGGCGAGAAACAGGATGTAGAGCCAGACGCTCAGCGCCACAAAGGCCAGCGGCTGCGGTGCGGCGATGAGTTCGGTGAGGTTGTCGGTGGCGGCTTGCGCAACGACACCCCAATACGCCAGCCCCAGCACCGGCACCACGACCCAGAAATGCAACGCGCCCAGCCGTCGCCCACGCCAGCGGCGAACGGTTTGCACCGCGAGATACAGCAATGCCCCAGGCACGGCTGCCAACGCCACCCAGCGCAGCCCGAGTTCCCACTGCCCAGGCCAGTTCAGCACCGGGCTGCCCACCAGATCGAACAGGCTTTCATCCGGAACAGCAACACGCAGCAACAGAAAAACAACCGCGCCATACACCAGCAGACCGAACGGCAGCTGCCACAGCCGACTCTTACCGGGCACGCGTCGCCGCGCCAGCCATACCGGCCACACCGCCAGCCAGTAGCACGCCAGCGCAAGCAGCAGCGCCGACAGCCAGGGTGCATCATGCTGGAGCAGTTCGCGCAGGTTGTACGGCACAAAGGGGGCGTACCCCGCCCCCCAGAACAGCAGGCTCATTCCGCCCAGCATCAGCGTCAGATGCCAGCGTATCGGAAGCGCTGCGGGTGCGGTGATGGAGTCTGCCTGGATGGCGACCGTCTGCACAGGGGCAGCATGGCGCGGTGCGCGCAGCATATGGCGCGCGACGCCATACCCTGCCAGAGCGCCCAGCCAGGCCAGCAGCCAGTCGGTGGTGTCGGCAATTTTCTGCGGCAGCATCACCTGCCCCAGTTCGATGAGGGCAGGCATCAGGAACAGCACCAGCATCGCCAGCGCAAACAGCGGGCTGCGCCAGCGCCACGGCTGACGCACCACCCCCCATGCCAACAACCCGCCGAGCGGGGCAAAGAACAGCGTCTTGCGCAGCACCTCGGTAATGGCCCGATACTCGGTGCCGAAGTAATACACCTCGAACGGCACTCGCTGCACAAAATCAAGCCGGCTTTTGATGAAGGCACCGTCCGTGTGGAAATCGAATGGAAACCAGAACACGAACAACAGCACCGCTATCCAGCCTACCGCCAGCGCGAACGGCAGCCACCCCGATATTTTGCTCACACTGGTCAGGTGCGCGACGTCTGCCCACAGCGGCGCCTGGCCCGAAATCTTCTCGTGCGCGCCAAGTCGGCCACCAACCCAGACTCCCAGCGCAGCGCCTGCGGCGGCCGTAAAAAGATCGGTGACATCGCTGACACGGGAATAAACGAACAGCTGCATGACTTCCAGCGCCACAGCCGTGGCCAGTGTCATGCCCCACACGCGCCACGCAGTGCGCGTGCCATCGAACCGCCATAGCAGTGCAAGCGGTGTCCAGATCAGGGAATCGGTAGCGATTTCATACAGCGCATAGGCCAGGTCATCCGGCAGACGGCCAAACGGAATCAGGTTGACCATGCCGTCCCGCCATTTATGGAAAATCTCGACCAGGCTGATGGTCAGGTCAAGCGGCAGGACGTTGTAAACCAGCACTCCCGCCAGATACACCCAGGCCAGCCGCTCGGCCAGTTCGGCACGGGCATGGGTCTTCTGCCAGGACTGCAACCAGTCGACGAAACGGCTACCCATCCCCCACCAGAGCAGCACGCCGATGACACCACCCAGACTCTCGGCAAAGATGTCGTTCTGCGATACGGTGCGCTGCGGGAAAAAAAGCTGGGTGAACTCGATGCCCAGACTCAAGGCGGTGGCGGCAGGAATCAGCACCAGGGAGGTACATAAAGTTCGCAGGCGGGTGCCCCATGCCGTCAGTGCGCCCATCCACAGGAAAGTCAGCGGAATGAACAGCAACAGGTTGGCCATCCAATCGGCGCGCGAACCAATGCCGAGCTTGAGAAGCGGTATCGCACCAAACCGCGCCACAGCCTCATCCCACGGAATGGCGCGGTATTCAAGCGGCACCAGGCTGCCATACATGACAAACGCGGTGTAAACCAGCGCGGTCAGCCACAACAGGCTGCGGGGATTGCTCACACTACGGCTCATGGCGGAGGAGCGTCCAGCGTGCGCAGCAACGCAGGCGCGATGCGTGCGCCGGGCCGTATCGCCTCCTGCCAGTCGGGATAGGCTGCCAACTCGCGCACCAACAAACCTGGTAGGCGGCGTGCTTCCTGACTGTGCGCAAGCAGGCGCGGAGTCAGTTGCGGCAAGGCTGCATCCAACAGATCGGGGCGATAGGCCAGCATGACGTTGTACGCTGCTTCGCCCCCCTGCATGGGAGTACTGGCCGCCACCACATTGGCGATCAGGCGCTGGCGATAAGCCGTTCCCTCGGCCCGCCGCACCTGTATTCCCCTACCCGAAGCGAGCACGGTGTTGGAGAAAATCGCCATGTCGCGCGGCACGTCGTTGTGAGGCTGGATGCGAATCGCATCGCCGCTGCCGTTGATGAACACATTGTCGTACACCGCCATCCGCCCCTCCGCCTGCAACAGCGCTTCGCTGGGATTGTGCAGAAAGAGGTTGCCGTACACCAGGTAACGATCCTCGCTGCCCGCCTCCGTCAGCGGAACATGCCCCAGCAGGACATTGGGGCGCGCCTGCGGTCCGGGAACGGAATCGGACTTGGAAAACACGTTGTAGCGGATCACCGTATCGTAACGATCCGCATATTCTGGCGGGCGTGTTTTTTGATGCTTGATTTGCAGGTTGTAACCCAGCGTGTGGCTGATCCGGTTGGCCTCGATGAGCCCGCCGACAAAGGGATCGCTGCCATCCGAGTCGCCGAAATACATGCCGGTGCCCACCCGCTTGATGCGATTGTTCCTGACCACCCAGCCGACAGTCGGGCATTTGGTCGAAATGCCCACGTTCTGCTGCGACGCGGCGTGGTCGTGGATGAAAAGATGCTCCAGCGTGATGAAATCGGCATAGCGGCTGTGGCCTTCGGCCTTGACCGCATCTACCCGCAGGTTGCGGCCATCGAGTTCCAGATGACGCAACACCAGATGCCGCGCATCGACCAGACTGATCGTATTGGCACGCGGCCGTGCGATGAAACGCGGCGGCGCGGCCCGATTGGCGGCCTCGATGACGATGGGATGGCCGCCCTCACCCGACAGATGATGCAGGGGCAAGCCTTGGCGGTAATCGCCCGGTTCGAGCAGCAAGCGGTCGCCCGGCTGCAGGCGGGATAAATACTCGCGGTAATCATCGGCACTTGCCCGATAGTCTGCTGCAGCGGCCACGCCCGCCAGCAAGCAAAGCAAACCCGCGCAGGCAAGGTGCCGCATTCAGTCAGCCATGTCGGACAGCGGCAACCCGCTTCGCAGCAAGTCCAGCTTGCCGAAGAGCGCGCGGGTCATGCCTGCCACGCTCTGCCGTCCCGTATCCACCACGATGTCAGCCACTTCGCGATACAGCGGATCGCGCTGACCGTATAACTCGCGCAGCTTGGCAAGCGGATTCCCGGTTTGCAGCAGCGGGCGGTTGCGGTCGTGACGGGTGCGTTCATGCAAATGCTCGGGGGTGCCGCGCAGGTAAATCACCACCCCGTTTTTCCGCAGGTTTTCGCGGTTGGCCGCAGACAATATCGCCCCGCCTCCGGTGGCCAGCACGATCCCGGATAAAGCGGTCAGGTCGGCAATCACCGTTTCCTCGCGCTTGCGAAACCCCGCTTCGCCCTCGATTTCGAATATGACCGGAATCCTGACCCCGGTGCGCGCCTCGATCTCGTGGTCCGAATCGTAGAAGGTGCAGCCGTAATGTTTGGCCAGCAGCCGTCCCACCGTGGTCTTGCCGGCCCCCATCAGTCCAATGAGGTAAAGGTTGTCTCGCTTGCTCATGGCGCCATTCTAATGGAGAGCGGTCCAATGGACAGCGGCACAGTGACACGTGTGGGGTGAAAATCCGGACGAAAAAAAGCGCGGGACAGGCCCGCGCTTGAATAAGTGAGTGCAATCAGCGGAGCGACAGGCGCTCGTCGAGAATGCGCGGAGTGAGGAAAATAATCAGCTCGGTTTTCCTATCCTGTTTGGAGGTATGCTTAAACAGATTGCCGAACACCGGCAAGTCTCCAAAGAACGGCACCTTGTCGACGTTGTTCAATTCCGTCTGATCGAAGATGCCCCCCAGAACCAGGGTTTCGCCATTATTCACGCGCACTTGGGTTTTGATGCGGCGCGTCGCGATTGCTGGGGCGGTGATATCCGCGCCAACGCCCACTGCCGTGTTGGAAGTATCAACCGCATCTTTTTGCACTTCGACCGTCATGATGAGCGAATCATTGTTGAGAATCTGCGGATCAACCAGCAAGCAGAGGAAGGCGTCCTTGAACGTCACCGTTGCGGGTGCATTGGCCGTTCCGGGCGTGATGAACGGAATCTGCGTGCCGTTGAGGATGACCGCCGGCTTCTGGTTGGTGGTCATCACACGGGGGTTGGACAGAATCTTGCCTCGGTTGTCCGCTTCCAGCGCGGTCAATTCCAGACTGAGCAGATTTCCATTGGAAGGGTTCAGCACCGACATGGCAATCTGACCGACCGGGTTGAGCAAGCCCAGATTCACCTGAGGCGTCACTGTCGGTGACCCGCCCGCGGCGATGGCGGCAGATTCGTTAAGCGTGCCTCCCACCCCAATTGTTTCACGGCCAGTATTCTTGAACAGCCGGGTGCCGAGGCGAACGCCCAGCTCGCGGCTCCAGTTGCTATCTGCGATCACCACGCGCGCCTCGATCATGACCTGGCGTGCGGGCACATCCAGCCGTGCGAGCAGTTCGCGCACTTCCTGGATCTTGCGCGACGTATCGGTGATGATCAGCGTATTGGTCTTCAATTCATACGTAGCACGCCCCCTCTTGGTCAGGACTTTCTGGTCGCTGTCTCCCTCGCCCTTCTGCGAAGCCTGCGCCGCCGCTGCACCGCCCAAGCCCTGTGCCTGCGCCGAACAGTTCACGGCATTGTTGCCCGCCGAGGCAAGGAAGGCACCGGATGCAAAGCCATACAGCATGGTTTGCGCTTCATCCGCCCGCATGTAGTTGAGCTGGATGTATTCGGTGGTCAGAGGCTCCAGATCAGCCACGGCCGAGCGGGCTTCGAACTCCAGTTTTTCCTTGGTCAGCAATTCGTCCTTAGGCGCGATCCAGATCACGTTGCCGTTCTGGCGCTTGTCGAGGCCCTTGGTCTGCATGATGAGATCGAGCGCCTGGTCCCACGGCACGTCTTTCAGGCGCAGGGTGAGGTTGCCCGCTACAGTGTCGCTTGCAATGATATTGAGGCCGGTGAAGTCGGCGATGACCTGCAGTACCGAGCGCACTTCGACGTTCTGGAAATTGAGCGAGAGCTTCTCGCCGGTATATTTCACCTTGCCGTCAGCGGTTTTCTTCTGGGCATCGTCGCTCTGTTTGACTTCGACGATAAAGCTGTTGTCGGTCTGATAGGCGGAATATTCCCAGCCACCCTTGGGCTGGATCACCATGCGCGTGTTGTCGCCCAGGGTGTAGGTTTCGATGATCTGCACCGGGGTGCCGAAATCGGCCACATCCAGACGACGCTGCAGGGCCTTGGGCAGTTCGGTGCCGATGAAGTCGACGACCACGCCGTTGGCCTGCTGGCGGATATTGATGCCGGCCTGCGCATCGGACAGCGTGGTCACGATGCGTGCCTCACCCGCTGCACCGCGCCGGAAATCGATATCGCGGATGCTGTGGCGCGCCGCGCCAGGCGCAGGCTCGGCAAAGCGCGGGCTGGCATTCACCGGCGCGGCGCCTGTGCCGATATCGCCCAGCGCGATGAGCAGCGACTTGCCATCGATCGTGGCCTCGTACTCAACCGATTTGTTCAGGTTCAGCACCAGGCGCGTGCGCGTCCCGGCCTGCACCACGTTGACGTTCGACAGCGGGCCGAGATTGGCCTCGACCGTGTTGCGTCCCATGGCATTGCCGGTATCGGGCAGGTCCAGCGCAATGCGCGGCGGGTTGCCGACCGTGAAGCCGGCCGGCGTGGCGGCCAGCGCCTTCTTGAGGTTGACGCGCACCATGACCTTGCCGCCGGGCAAGGTCGTGGCCTCGACGCTTTGCACCGCATTTCCGGTTGGCGGCACGTCGGCAGCGCGCACCGCGAGCGGCAGCGCCAAACCAGTGAGCAGGACGATCCCGAACAGATGACGGGTCAGTTTCTGGGCAATTTTGGGCAATGCGTTCATGTCAGCCTCTTTAAATTCAATGCTACAGATCATTCTTGCAGAATCAGGGTGCTGGTGCGCTCGGACCAATCCCCGGCGCTATCCTGGACAATTTCACGCAAGCTCACTTCGCTGTCGCTGATCTGCGTGATGAGGCCGAAATTCTGGCCGACGTAATTGCCTTTCTTGACGTGGTAAATAGCGTTGTCCGGCGTCTTGATCACCGCGTGAACCACGCCTTGCCTGGACACCATGCCGACCATCTTCAGGGTTTCCAGCGAGAACGCCTCGAGCGGCTCTTTCGGTCGATTGAGGTCAGGCTGCATCCCCCCCCCTCCTCCGGTCGAGAGCTTTCTCGGTTTGAAGGGGTCGGGCAGGTCGAACGCATTGTAGGTGAACGGTTCGTACACCTTGACCTCGGGCAGCGGCTCGATTTTGCCCTGCATATCCTTGCCGGTCTCGGCGACGAAAGTTTGCAGGTCTTCCATGTTGCCGCCGCCACAGCCAGTCAGGCCCAACACGAAGAATAAAGTAGCCAGGCGCTTCATTTCGGCTGCTCCTTGGCTTGCTGTTTACGGGCGATGACTTCTTCGTCGTCCAGGTAACGGTAGGTTTTGACGATGGCATCCATATTCAGAACACCCTCCTTGGCCGGTGCCAGGGAGATATTCTGCAAAGTCACGATACGCGACAGTTTGGAGACGTCGCTGACGAAGGCTGCGATATCGTGGTAACCGCCGGTGACTTTGACGTTGATCGGCGTTTCCGCATAGAACTCGGACACGGTTTCGGCCTCGGGCCTGAACAGGTCAAATTGCAGACCGCGCCCCAGGCCCGCCTGGTTGACGTCGGTGATCAGCGCGTCCATTTCCTGCTTGTTGGGCAATTGTTTCAGGAGCGCGCCGAAGGCCTGTTCTATGTCAGCCAGCTGCTTCTTGTAGGCTTCCAGATTGATGGCCTGGTTTTTCTTGGTGGTGAACACGCTGCGCAGCTCGGTTTCCTTCTGCTTGGCCGTATCCAGCGTCTCCATCCCGCCACGCCAGTCGAACCACCAGCCCGCGGCCACGATCGCCACGCACAGCAGCCCCAGCGCCGCCAACTTGGTCGGCAACGGCCAGTCGGCCAGCGTCTTCAGGTCGAGGTTATTGAGATCGTCCAGGGTCATGCTTTGCCCCCTTTGTCATTCGCGTCGTCCGCCTGCTGACGGGTCTGCTTGACCGTCAGCACAAACTCGTTGGCGCGCAGATTGTTCACGGTGACCGCCTTGATCTCGACCAGGTTGGCCGATTCGAACCAGGGCGAGTCGTTCAGGTTGCGCATCAGCGTGGAGACGCGCGCGCTTGACTGCGTGTAGCCGCTGATCGTGATGACATCGCCCTCCTGCTTGAAGGATTTGAGATACAGGCCATCGGGCAGCAGCCGGATCATCTGGTCGAACAGGTGAACGACTTCGGTGCGGTTGGACTGCAGGGTCTCGACGACCTGCTTGCGTTCCAGTAGCGCCTGGGTCTGCTCGCGGATTTTCTTGATTTCGCCGATCTGACTGTCGAGCTTGGCGATTTCCTGTTCAAGGAAAACATTGCGTGCATCCTGTGCCGACTGGCGCGCCGCGATCAGGCTGTGCCCGAGAACGACAATCACCACTGCCGCGGCAACGGCAATACCAAGCAGAACACTGAACTGGCGTCGCCGCGCAGCACGCGCCAGTTCACGGTGGGGGAGGAGGTTAATGCGGATCATTGGGGGTCAAACCTCCGCATGGCGAGGCCGCAGGCGACGAATAGGGAAGGCGCATCGGCGGTCAACGCCTGCGGCCGGATTTTGGAGCCGACTGCCATGTTGGCAAACGGGTTGACGACCATCGTCGGCGTACCGGTACGTTGCCCGACCACTTCATCAATGCCAGGAATCATGGCACCGCCACCGGCCAGCAGAATCTGGTCGACCTTGCGGTACTGGGTCGAGGTGGTGAACAGTTGCAAGGCACGGCCGATTTCCATCGCCAGGGTTTCGCTGTAGGGCTGCAGCACTTCCATGTCGTAGCTTTCGGGCAGCGTACCCTTGCGCTTGGCGTTTTCAGCTTCCTCGCTGGTCATGCCGTAGCGGCGCGAAATTTCATTGTTGAGCTGATTGCCGCCAAAACCGTGTTCGCGCAGGTAAACCGATTCGTTGTCGTTGAGGATGTTGATGTGCATGTTCTGCGCGCCGACATCGATGATCGCCACGGTCTGCCCCGCGCCGCTGTTGGGCAGCAGGTGGGCAATCTGCTCATAGGCGGTCTGCGTGGCGAAGGACTCGACGTCCATGATCAGCGCCTTGAGGCCGGCGGCCTCGACTGCGGCCACACGGTCTTCAACCTTTTCCTTGCGCGCAGCGGCGAGCAGAATCTGCACATCGTCCGGACTGGCGGGCGACTCGCCCAGCACCTGAAAATCCAGATTCACCTCGTCGAGCGAAAAGGGGATCACCTGGTTGGCTTCGGTTTCCACCTGGTTTTCCAAGTCGATGCCTTTCAGGCTGGCCGGCGCCAGGATCTTTTTGGTGATCACCGCCGATGACGGCAGGGCGAGCGCAACGTTCTTGACCCGCGTGCCGAGATTTTTCCAGGCGGTGCGCAGGGTATCGGCCACCTGATCGAGGTTGGCGATGTTGCCGTCCGTCACGGCATCCTTGGGCAGGGGCTCGATGACATAGCGTTCCACCCGCAGCATTCCCTTGCCGGCATCGGACAACTCCACCAGCTTGACCGCAGTCGTGCTGATGTCGAGCCCGAGGATGGGCAGACTTTTGGCGGACAGCCAGTCCAGATTGATATTCAGGTGCAAGAGTTTTCCTTTACGCTTCTGTGGGTTGGCGCTTTTTCTTGTTATTGTTTTTAGATGCTAGCAACAACACACGGTTTTTAACAGTTTTTTTCTCGGCACACCGCAAGAGTTGAACATGTGTGTCCAATTTCCAACACCACTAACGCCTATAATCGGCGGAAACTTTAGGCATCGAATAGAAGGAATCGGATGTTTTCCAAATGGTGGCATTACGCGCTGGCCCTGATCGTCAGCCTCGGTGTGGTCGGCACGGCACTGGCCGGGTTGGCGGCTGCGCTGATTTACCCCAACCTGCCGCCGCTGGAGGCGCTGACCGACTACAAGCCCAAGCTGCCGCTGCGCGTATACACCGCTGACGGCGCCCTGATGGGCGAATTCGGCGAGGAGCGTCGCGCCTTCATCGCCATCGACAACGTCCCGCAGTATATGAAGCAGGCGATCATCGCCGCCGAGGACGAGCGCTTTTATACCCACGGCGGTGTCGATACCCTCGGCGTGCTGCGTGCGGCGGGATCCAACCTGCTGTCCGGCGGCGCCAAGGAAGGCGCCTCGACCATCACCATGCAGGTGGCGCGCAACTTCTTCCTGTCGAACGAAAAGACGCTCAGCCGCAAATTGTCCGAAGCCATGCTGGCGATGAAGATCGAACACAACTTGTCCAAGGACAAGATTCTCGAGCTGTACATCAACCAGATCTATCTCGGCCAACGTGCCTACGGCTTCGAAGCCGCTGCACGCACCTACTTCGGAAAACCCATGAAGGAGTTGTCGCTGGCCGAGTTCGCCATGCTGGCAGGGCTGCCCAAGGCGCCGTCGCGCTACAACCCGGTGGTCAATTTCCCGCGCGCCAAGGCGCGCCAGGAATATGTGCTGGGACGCATGCGCACGCTCAAGTTCATCGACCAGCCGACCTGGCAAGCCGCCGTCAAACAGAAACTGGTGATCCGCCAGACGCGCCAGCAGGCCGACGTCAGCGCCGATTACGCTGCCGAAATGGTGCGCCAGACCCTGTTTGAGAAATACGGCGAATCCATCTACAGCTCGGGCTACAAGGTCGTCACCACGCTGCAGCGCACCCGGCAGACCGCCGCCAACCATGCCGTGTGGCAGGGCATTGCCGATTACGACTTGCGCCACGGCTATCGCGGACCGGAAAAGCAGATCAGCCTGCCCGGCGACAAGGTACAACGCGAAACGGCAATTACCGGTGCACTCGAAGACCTTGCCCCGGTAAGCGACATGCAGCCTGCGGTGGTATTGAGTGCCACCCCCAAGCTGATTCGCGCACAACTGCAGGACGGCAAGGTGGTGGAGATCACCGGCAATTCGCTCAAGTGGGTGGCCAACTGGGTCGCCGGCAAAAAGGGGCGGCAGCTCGCCCCCGGCGCGGTGGTGCGCGTGCAAGCCACCGGTAGCAAACCGCAATGGCGGCTGGCGCAGCTGCCCGAGGTGGAGGCCGCGCTCATTGCACTGAATCCGAAGAACGGCGCCATTACCGCGCTGGTCGGCGGATTTGACTTCAACCGCAACAAGTTCAATCGCGTGACGCAGGCCTGGCGACAGCCAGGATCGAGTTTCAAGCCCTTCATTTATTCCGCAGCGCTGGAAAAAGGCTATACCCCGGCCACCCTCATCGAGGATGCACCGCTGACCCTGAGCGCAGAAGAGGCCGGCGGAACCGCATGGGAGCCCAAAAACTACGACGGCAGCACCAGCGGCCCGGTGCGTATGCGCAGCGCATTGACCAAATCGCTCAACCTGGTCTCGGTACGCATCCTGCAAGGGATCGGCCCGCATTACGCGCGCGATTACATCCGCCGTTTCGGTTTCGACCCGGCACGCCACCCACCCTACCTCACCATGGCGCTGGGCGCGGGCAGCGTCACCCCGCTGCAGATGGCAGCGGCCTATGGCGTGTTCGCCAACGGCGGCTTCAGGGTCAATCCCTATCTGATCGACAAGGTCTACGACAAGGATGGCCGCCTGCTGATGCAGGCCAGTCCGCAACAGGTCGGCGGGACTGCACCGCGCGTGATCGACCCGCGCAATGCCTGGCTGATGACCACCATGATGCAGGACGTGGTGCGCTATGGCACCGCCGCACGCGCCGGCCAGCTGGGACGCAGCGATCTTGCCGGCAAGACCGGCACCACCAACGACGCGCGCGACACCTGGTTCGCCGGCTATACCCCCGATCTGGTGGCGATCACCTGGATGGGCTACGACCAGCCACGCTCAATGGGACGCAGCGAAACGGGCGCACAATCCGCGCTGCCCATCTGGATGAGCTTCATGGGGTCGGCGCTCAAGGGCGTTCCGCAGAAAGGCTGGACGATGCCCCCGGGGATCCTCACGGTAAAAATCGACCCGGCCACCGGCACCCGCCAGACTGACACGATAGTCGACGAATTGCTGGACGAATTGCTGGGTGACAAGGCGCCCGGCATGGTGGAACATTTTTATCAGGAATTCCCGCCACCCGATGCCCCCACAGCCAACTGGGGCGCCGACCCGGGCAGCCCCGTCGATCCCGCAGCGCCAGTCGACCCCTCGACCGTCACGTCCGGATCCCCGCTATGAAACATCAGGACATGCGCCGTCGCATTGCGCACGCAGCGGCGCGCATACTGGCCGAAGACGGCAGCCTCGATTACGGCAGCGCCAAGCGCAAGGCCGCACGTCAGTTGGGTGCGCCCGACAGCGGCAACCTGCCCGACAATCAGCAGATTGAGGAGGCGCTGCGCAGCTACCAGGCGCTTTACCAGGCCGATGAAACCCGCGAACAACTTGCCTTGCTGCGGCAGGTCGCCATCGAATACATGGAGCAGTTGGCAGACTTCGACCCCCACCTGACCGGTCCGGTACTGAACGGAACGGCAGGACGCCACGCCAGCATCAATCTGCAACTCTTTACCGACCAGCAAAAGGAGGTCGATTTTCTGTTGATGCGCCTCACCACCCCGTATCAGGCCGCCGAGCATCGCGCATCGGACGCCCCGGGGCGGATTTACCCCCGTTTTGTCATCGACGATCCACGCGCCACGGTCGAAATCATCGTCTACCCAGCCGCTGAACTGCGCGGCATGAAACGCCTGCAGGCCGACGGCAACCCCCGGCGCGTGCGCCTGCCTCAGCTACGGACCCTGACTTGATTGTTCATTGCACGCCCACCCTGGCATGGAAGATGCTCATTGGCTTTAGCCATGATTCCTGATGAGTAACCGGCCGTGATCCGATTTTTCCGGCACTACGTGCCCCTGAATTTATTGCTGCTGGTGCTGATCGAGTCGTTGATACTCGGCGGTGCCATCTACGCGGGCGTCAGCGCACGCTTCTTCGACGGCGGCGTGATCCCGGACGACCTCAACCCCCTGCTGCCCAAAGCGCTGACCTTCACCGTCGTCATGCTGGGCTTGATGACCGCTAGCGGCCTTTACGACCTGGAGTGGCAGGGCGGCGTGCGAGCGCTCTTGCATCGCCTCGGCCTGAGCTTCGGGCTGGGCCTGATAACGATGAGTCTGCTGTTTTATTTCTTCCCCCCCCTGCTGGTGGGACGGGGCGCCTTCCTGCTGTCGTTCGGCCTGGCGCTGCTGGGCATCCTGCTCAGCCGCGCGCTGTTCATCCGCTGGGCACGGGCGGGCGCACTCAAAACCCGCGCCCTGGTGATCGGCACCGGCAGCCGCGCTGCTCACATCGAATCACTCCTGGCCAAACGCAGCAATGCCAGCAATGTCCAGGTGATCGGCTACCTGCCGCAGGGTGGCAGTCATCATTTCGTCGACCATAGCCGCATTCTCGACACTCAGGAATCGCTGCCCGAGCTGGCGCAGCGCCTGCAGATCAGCGAGATCATCCTCGCCGTACGCGACCGCCGGGGCGGCGGCATGCCGGTGCAGGAACTGCTCAAATGCAAGCTGCATGGCATTCGCATCCTGGAGCTTTCCAGCTTCTTCGAGCGCGAAAACGGCCATTTGCAACTCGACTCGATGAACGCCAGCTGGATGATCCTAGCCGAAGGCTTTCACCAAGGCATCGTGCGCGACACCGTCAAGCGCCTGTTCGACTTGGTCGTCAGCGCAGCCATGCTGGTGGTCTGCTTGCCGATCATGGCGCTGACCGCATTGCTGATCAAGCTGGAAAGCCCCGGCCCCGTGCTGTATCGCCAGGAGCGCGTCGGGCAGGGGTGCCGCAATTTCACCATTCTGAAGTTCCGCAGCATGTGCGTCGATGCCGAAAAGGACGGCAAGCCGCGCTGGGCCGGGCAGAACGACAGCCGCGTCACGCTCACCGGGCGTTTCATCCGGCGCAGCCGCATCGACGAACTACCGCAGATCTTCAACGTGTTTTTCGGCGACATGAGCTTCGTCGGCCCGCGCCCCGAGCGCCCCTATTTCGTGCAGGACCTGACCCAGAAAATCCCCTATTACGGCGTGCGGCACACCGTCAAACCCGGCATCACCGGCTGGGCGCAGGTGCGTTACGCGTATGGCGCGACCGATGAAGACGCCATGCACAAGCTGCAATACGACCTGTATTACGTCAAAAACCATAGTCTGTTTCTCGATCTCATGATCCTGTTCCAGACCGCACAAGTCGTTTTGTGGGGAAAAGGCGTGCGCTGAACGCGCACACCTGAAACCGACCATGCCCGACACCCTGCTCCTCCTCGCCGCTGTCGGTTATGGTCTGGCGGCGCTGGCCTATCTGGGGCTGTCCGGGCTCATCATCGCCAGCTGGCGGCAGCGCCCGCAGGGACGTCTACTGGTGCTCGCCACCGGCCTCAGCGCCGTTTGGGGTGCAGTATCGGCGCTCGTCGCCTGGGGCATGTTGCCGCCGCGGCTGGAACTCACCGCCGAAGTCGCGCGCAACGGCGCCTGGCTGGCGCTGCTGCTCTATATCCTGCGGCTGCGCCTGCCGTTGGGTGCAAACCTGCCGGCGCCGCTGCGCCTTATCCGCGCCCTGGCAGGCGTGCTGGTCATCGGCCTGCTGCTCGCCAGCGTCATGCCCCTCATCGCCCCCACCCTGCCTGTACTGGCGCGATGGGCCGGCAATCTGGGCCTGGTGCTGCTCACCGTCATGGGACTGGTGCTGGTCGAGCAGGTTTACCGCAGCACCCGCCCGGAAGACCGCTGGGCAATCAAGTTTCTCTGCCTCGGGCTGGGCGGGCTGCTCGTGTACGACTTTTATCTCTACGCCAATGCCGCGCTATTCAATGCGATGGATGCCCAGGTTTGGGCGGCGCGGGGCTACGTGGTGGCGCTGGTGACGCCGCTGATCGCGGTTTCCGCCGCACGCAACCCGGAGTGGTCGGCGCCGGTCGGGTTGTCGCGCAGCATGGCTTTCCACACCGCCAGCCTGCTGGGCGCCGGCGCCTATCTGCTGCTGATGGCCGGTGCCGGCTATTACCTGCGCCTGTTCGGCGGCGAATGGGGCGACGTGGTGCAGACCGTGTTCATCTTCGCCGCTGCCATGCTGCTGGTGCTGCTGATGTTTTCCGGCACCCTGCGCGCCCGGCTGCGGGTGTTTCTGTCCAAGCATTTTTTCAGCTACCGCTACGACTACCGTGAGGAATGGCTCAACTTCACCCGCGCCCTTACCGAAGGCCGGCCCGGTGAGCAGCTGTGCGAGCGCGCGGTCGAAGCGCTCGCTCGACTGCTCGAAAGTCCCGGCGGTGCGCTGTGGATGCGCGAAGGCAGCGCGGGCTATCAGCGCGCCAGCCACTGGAACTGGGCCGACCTGCACGGCACCGAGCCGGACGAGTCGCCCTTCATCCAGTGGCTCGCCCACAAGCAGTGGGTGGTGGATCTGGACGAAATGAAAACCCGCCGCGATCTTTACGGCGATCTCGATACGCCCGCCTGGATTCAGCGTGCCGACGATGCCTGGCTGGTGGTGCCGCTGATGCTGCACGACGAACTGCTGGGCTTTGTGGTGCTGAAGCATTCCCTCGGCAACGTCAGCTTCAACTGGGAAGTCAGCGACCTGCTCAAGGTGGCGGCACGTCAGGCCGCGGCCCACCTGGCGCAAATGCGCGCGTCCAACCAACTCATCGTCGCGCGCCAGTTCGAATCGTTCAACCGCACCACCACGTTCATCATTCACGATCTGAAGAACCTCATTGCCCAGCTGTCCCTGCTACTGGCCAATGCCGAAAAACACAAGCACAACCCCGAGTTTCAGGCCGACATGTTGGACACCGTGGAAAGCGCGGTCGCCCGCATGAACAAGGTGTTGTCGCAATTGCGCCGCGGCAGCGATGAAGCGCAGGCCCAGTCGGTGGCGCTGGCGGACATCCTCGCCGACGCCGTCGCCAGCAAGCAGGCATTCAAGCTGCGTCCCACCTTGGAGCTGTCACCCGCGCACCTGCGCGTGCGCGCCGAGCGCGAACGTCTCACCCGCGCCATCGGCCATCTGCTGCAAAATGCGCTGGAGGCCACTCCGCAGAACGGTCACGTCATCTTGCGCGCATTCGAAGACGCCGGGCAGGCGATCATTGAAATCATCGATACCGGCAGCGGCATGGACGACGAATTCATCCGCACCCGCCTGTTTCAGCCATTCGATTCCACCAAGGGGGCGGGCATGGGGATCGGTGCGTACGAATGCCGCGAGACCCTGCGCGCCCTGGGCGGCACGGTCGAAGTCGACAGCACCCCGGGACGCGGCACCCGCTTCCGCCTCAGCCTGCCGCTGGACAATAATTCATACGTTGGAGGAGACGCCGCATGAGCGACGCCAAACAAAAAATACTGCTGGTCGAAGACGACCCCGGGCTGCAAAAGCAGCTGAAATGGAGCCTCGCCGATTACGAACTGGTAATGGCGGCCGACCGCGACAGCGCCATCGCGCAATTGCGCCGCCACGAACCCCCGGTGGTGCTGCTCGACCTCGGTCTGCCGCCCGATGCCGACGGCGCGACCGAGGGCCTCGCCGCCCTGCAGCAGATCCTGTCGCTCGCCCCCAGCACCAAGGTCATCGTCGTCACCGGCAACCTCGACCGCAGCAATGCGGTGAAGGCCATTCATCTGGGGGCCTACGACTTTTTCCAGAAACCTTTCGACCCCGACGTGCTGGCGCTGATGATCGCGCGCGCCTTGCACGTCCATGCGCTGGAGGTCGAAAACCGCCAGCTGCTCGCCAAACAGCGGGGCTCCTCACTGCAAGGTCTGATCACCAGCAGCGAGCCCATGCTGAAAATCTGCCGCACCGTGGAGAAAGTCGCGCCGGCCAACGCCACGGTGCTGTTGCTGGGCGAATCCGGCACCGGCAAGGAAGTGCTGGCGCGCGGCGTGCACGAACTGTCGCCGCGTGCCGGAAAACGCTTCGTCGCCATCAACTGCGCGGCAATCCCCGACACCCTGCTGGAATCCGAACTGTTCGGCTATGAGAAAGGCGCGTTCACCGGCGCCGCCAAGCAGACCATCGGCCGCATCGAATACGCCAACGAAGGCACGCTGTTTCTCGATGAAATCGGCGATCTTCCGATGCCGCTACAGGCCAAGCTGCTGCGCTTTCTGCAGGAACGCGTGATCGAACGCCTGGGCGGACGCGGCGAAATACCGGTCGATGTGCGCGTCGTCTGCGCCACCCACCGCGATCTCGCCGGCATGATTCGCGAAGGCAGTTTCCGCGAAGACCTGTACTACCGGCTATCCGAAATCTCGGTAAAAATCCCGCCCCTGCGCGAGCGCCCCGGCGACGCCGTGCTGCTGGCGCAGGCTTTCCTCGAACGCTACGTGCGCGAACTCGGACGCAACATCCGAGGCTTTACCGCCGATGCGCTGGGCGCACTCGAAGCTCATGCCTGGCCCGGCAACGTGCGCGAAATGGAAAACCTGATCAAGCGCGCCACCATCATGGCCGACGGCAGCCAGATCACCGCCGCCGACCTCGGACTCGACACCGGGCCGACCGAGCCGCAGCCTTTCAACTTGCGACAGGCACGCGAAAATGCCGAACGTCTGGCCGTCAGCCGCGCGCTGGCCCACAGCGACGGCAGCATCGCGCAGGCCGCCGAATTGCTCGGCATCACCCGGCCCACCCTGTATGACCTGATGGCAAAAATCGGCATGAAATAAAGCCACGCCAATACTCTTACAATTCATACGGCAACTCTGGAGGCACCCATGTCCATCCCCGTTCCCGCGTCCCGGCTCCTGCTCACCCTCACACTCTGTGCGGGTCTGTTGACGGCCTGCGACGCAAAAAACAGTTCTGCCCTGGTGACCGATGCCAAGGCGAGGCTCGCGGCAGGGGATTACCAGACAGCGATGATTCAGTTGAAAAACGCCGTAACAGAGGACGAAAAAAATGCCGAGGCGCGCTTTGAACTCGGCAAGCTCTATCTTGCCCAGCAAGACCTGGCCAGCGCCGAAAAGGAATTCCGGCGCGCCCGTGAAGCCGGTTTTTCGGCCAGCACGGTCAATCTCCTGATCGCCCGCACGCTGCTGAGCCAGCGGGAGTACCAGCGCGTACTGGACGAACTGCCCGCCCCCACAGAAAACACGCCTGAAGCAATCACGCTGCAGGCCTTGCGCGCCACGGCCACACTCGGTCTGGGGCGCAAGGACAAGGCACGCGAGGAGTTGCAGGACGCACTCAAGCGTGCGCCCGACAATGCCGAAGTCCATCTGGCACTGGCCCAGCTGGCACTGGCTGATGGCGACGGGGGCAAGGCCATGAATGAGCTCGAGCAGGCCTTGCGCATCGCTCCCCAACACCGTGACAGCCTCCTGCTGAAAGGCGACCTGCTGCGCTCCGCCGGCAAGCCAGTCGAAGCCGCCGCCGTATATCGAGAGGTTCTCCGGATCGACCCGCAACACAGCAGCACACGTCTCGCGCTGGCTGGGATCGCCATTTCTGACAACAGGCTGGAAGAGGCACGCAAGGAAGTTGACGCCGCCCTCAAAATCACCCCTGGCAGTGTGCAGGCACGCTATACTCAGGCGTTGATCGATTTTCGCGAGAAAAAAACCGAAGGGGCACGTGACCGTCTGGCTTCGGTGCTCAAGGCGGCACCCGATTATGTGCCCGCACTGCTGCTGGGCGGCGCGATCGAATACGCCTTGGGTAACCTGCAAACTGCCGAAGCGCACCTCAACAAAGTGGTCAAGGCCGCGCCGAACAACCTGTATGCGTTACGCCTGCTGGCTGCCTCGCAGCTGCGCTTGGGGCGTCCCGACGACGCGGCGCGCACCCTGGCGCCGGCGCTCAAATCGCCCAGCCAGGATACGGGTGTGCTGGCCGTCGCCGGGGAAATCGCCCTCGCCAAAAAAGATTTTTCCCAAGCCGCAGCCTATTTCGAGCAGGCCGCACAAAGCAGCCCCGACAGCGCTGCCATTCGTACCGAGCTTGGCATATCACGGCTGGCCCAGGGCGACAGTCGCGCCATGGCCGACCTACAAGCCGCCGCCGCGATGGAAGGCGCCAGCAGCCGCGCCGACACCTTCATTATTCTCAATCAGCTACAAGGCAAGCAGTTCGACGCCGCGCTGGCCAGCATCACCGCGCTGGAAAAGAAGCAGGCCGCCAATCCGCTCACCTGGAACTACCGGGGCGCGGCCTATCTGGGCAAACAGGACGCCCCCCGCGCACGCGACAGCTTCAGCCAGGCGCTCAAGCTTGACCCCGCGTTTTTTCCCGCGGCGGCCAATCTGGCGCAACTCGACCTGAAAGACAAACAGCCTGTTGCCGCGCGCCAGCGCTTCGAAGGCATTCTCAAGGCCGACCCCAAGCATCTCAACGCCATGCTCGCGCTGGCCGACCTTGGCCTGCGCAACCAGGATGAAAAAACCTACGTAAGCTGGCTGGAAAAATCCGCCGCCGCGCATCCGCAGGCGTTGCAGCCTCGGGTGGAGCTAGCGCGCTACCTGCTCGCCAAGGGCGACAAGAACAAGGCCATCGCCGTGGCACGCGAAGCTGTCAATGCGCAGCCCGACAGCCCGGCCGCGCTCGAACTCCTCGGCACCACCCAACTGGCTCTGGGTGACACCACCAACGCGCTGGGTAGCTACCGTAAGCTGGTTGAGCGACAGCCCGGCAAGGCCGCTCCGCTGACCAAGCTCGCCACCGCGCAGGTCGTTGCCAAGGATCTGGCCGGTGCACGCAAAACTCTGCAGGACGCCCTGCGCATCCAGCCCGATTTTCTTGAAGCGCAACTGATGCTCGGCGGCATCGAGATTCAGGGCGCACGCTTTGACGAAGCGCAACAACTCGCCCGGCAGTTGCAACAGCAAAAACCCGATAGCCCGATTGGTTTCAGTCTGGAGGGCGACACCGCATTTGCGCGCAAGGACTACCCGGCTGCCCTTGCCGCATTCGAGCGAGCGCACAAGCTGGCCCCTTCCGGCGGCCTGCTCATCCGCCAGCTGCAAGTTCTCACTGCCGCCCAGCGCACCGAAGAAGGCGAAAAGCGCCTTGCCGGGTGGCTGGCCAGCCACCCGCAAGACGTCAGCACCCGTGCTGCGCTGGCGGAAAGCCTGATCACACGCAAGCAGTACAAAGCCGCCTCCGAACACTATCTGATATTGAACCAGAGCAACCCGAACAACCTTGTGGTTCTGAACAATCTTGCATGGTCTCTTGCCGAAGCCGGGGACAGTCGCGCAATCGCCTACGCTGAACAGGCACTCAAGCTCAAACCCGACAATCCTAGCGTGTTGGATACGCTCGGCTGGATCCTGGTTCGGCAGGGGCAGGCGGCGCGCGGCATCAACCTGCTGCAGCAAGCCCTGAGTAAAACGCCCGATGCCGCGGAAATCCAGTTTCACCTCGCCTCGGCCTATGCCAAATCCGGCGATCGCGTCCGCGCGCAGCGAGAGTTCGAGCGGCTCCTGACAAGTGGCGTCGCCTTCCCCCAGGAGCAGGAGGCGCGCTCAATGCTCAAGCAGCTTCAAGGAAAGGCGCAATAACCACCGCATTAAAAGCCGTTTAAAAGGATAAAATCCACTCATCCGAAACGGTTACTGCGAAGAGCAAAGCGAAGCCATCCTGCGACTGGATTAACCAAGATTGCCAAGTTAGTTGTCTGGATGCCGCCCCTACAACAAACGGCCCAAACGCACCCAATCACCGCACCCCTCATTTGGAGTACCTGATAGATGACCAAGCACCCCGTCGCCCTTGCCATCGCCTTGACCTTTGCCACATCCGCCATGCTTTCCGGGTGTGACCGCACCACCAACCTCACTGAACAGGAACACATCCAGCGCGCAAAGGATTTTGAAGATAAAGGCAATCTCAAAGGCAGCATAGTTGAGTTGAAAAACGCCATCCAGAAAAATCCGGGCAGCCCACAAGCGCGGTTATTGCTCGGGCAGGTTTATCTTAAGGTCGGGATGGGTTCCGAAGCCGAAAAGGAACTTTCCCAGGCCAAAAAGCTTGGCGTGAGCGAGGAAACCATTAATCCGCAACTTGGCGAAGCCCTGCTGCTAACGGGCGAGTACAAACGGATACTCGATGAAATCCAGCCAGGGGAGCAAACCTCCAAGGTCAATCGCGCGCGCATCTTGCAATTGCGGGCCGATGCACTGCTCAGGTTGGGCCAGTTACAGGACGCCTGCAATCTCTACCAGCAATCCCTAGACGCCGACACGAACAATCCCCCGACCTACTGGGGTTTGGCACAATGCGCGACGGCTGAACGCGATATGACGAAAGCCAGAGAATGGCTCGACGCCGCACTCAAAATAAAAGACAAGCAGGCCAGGACCTGGATTTTGGTGGGGGGCGTAGAACAACTCAATAAAGATATTGAAGGTGCATTAACTGCTTATTCAAACGCACTGAAACTTGAGCCGAATAACCTGGAAGCCTTGTTGGGCCGTGCGACCATTAATACAAGGCTGGGTCACATGGAACCCGCCCGCGTCGATATAGAAAAAGTTCGCATGCTTGCGCCGAAATCACTGGGGGCAAGCTATCTTCAAGCTTTATTCCAATTCAAAGAAAAAAAATACGCCGATGCACGCAACGCAGTGCAGGAAGCACTGAAGATCTCTCCCGATCACCTTCCCTCCTTGTTGCTCGGGGGGTCAATTGAATTTGCGCTAAACAATCTGGAAACCGCCGAATCGCATATACAGAAGATGCTACGGGCGTCGCCCCGCAATAGCAGTGCAATACGGCTGCTCGCTACCATCCAATTGCGTCAGGGACGCCCGGATGATGCGGCGAAAACCCTAGGTTCGATAGACCTGGCGAAAACGAAAGATGCCAGGATCTATGCTGTGGCAGGAGAAATCGCGCTGGCCAAAAAAGACTTTGCCAAAGCGGCCGGTTACTTTGAAAAAGCTGCCGAGCTCAGTCCTGAAAACGTGACCATTCGCACTGAACTGGGTGTCTCTCGTATGGGTTTGGGAGACACTCGGGCAATGGCTGACTTCCAGGCGGCGGCAGACATCGAAAGCACAGACGATCGTCCCGACAACATCATCATCCTGACCCAACTCAGGCTAAAGCAATTCGATGCCGCGCTCGTCAGCATTGCCGATCTGGAAAAAAAACAGGGGCAAAGTCCACTTGCATGGAATTATCGGGGAGCCGCTTATCAAGGCAAGAAAGAGATTGCGAGAGCTCGCGACAGTTTCAGCATGGCCTTAAAGCAGGATCCCGCATTCTTCCCCGCAGCCGTCAATCTCGCACAACTCGACCTTGCTGAAGGGCAGACCAGTCAAGCACGCAAGCGCTTTGAAAGTATTCTTAAAGCCGAACCCCAAAACTTGCCATCCATGCTGGCGCTGGCCGATCTCAGCCAGATGGCCAAGGATGAAAACGCTTACCTACGCTGGCTGGAAAAGGCTGCCGCAAGCCATCCACAAGCCATCCCGCCACGCGCCGCCCTGGCTCGCTATTACTTGAGCAGGAACGAGCCACAAAAGGCGCTGGCCTTAGCCAGGGAAGCGGTTAACGCCAACCCGGACAACCCTGAAGCGCTCAACCTGCTGGGAAGCACCCAACAGGCCGCCGGAGACAGGGTCAATGCCCTCGCCACGTTCACCAAGCTGACCGAGAAGGCCAAACGGTCTCCGGATGCTTTCCTGCAGCTTGCCCGCGCCCAAATTGCCAACAAAAATATGACGCCCGCCCGCGCCACCTTGCACAAGGCCTTGCAACTCAAGCCAGACCACCTTGCAAGCCAGGACACGCTGTTGAACCTGGAATTGCTCGAGAAAAAACCGGATGCGGCCCTGCTGATAGCCCGGCAAATCCAGTCACAACATCCTCGGTCGCCACTGGGTTTCGATCGCGAAGCTGACATCCTGTTTGGTCAGAAGCGGCTGCCGCAGGCCGTCCAAGCCTATGAACAGGCGCTCGACAAGGGCGCAGGTTCAGCCGGGCTCGTCAAGCTATTCCGGGCTCAAATCATGTCCGGCGATACCAAGCAAGCCGAACAGCGCATCAATGACTGGCTCCAGCAGCATCCCAAGGACAATGCCGTTCGCGCCCACGCGGCAGAGTACTATTTGGTCAACGGCAGGAACAAGGAGGCGATCGCCCTGTACCTGGAAATTCAGCGGCAGGCGCCGGGTAACGTCCTCGTCCTCAACAACCTGGCCAGCCTTTATCATCGCGAAAAAGACGGTCGCGCCTTGGCGACCGCCGAACAGGCATACAAGCTCGCGCCTAATAATCCTGTCGTGCAGGACTCCCTAGGCTGGATTCTGGTCGAGCAGGGGCAAGCTCCGCGTGGCCTCGAACTATTGCGCAAGGCCCTGGCCAAGGCGCCCAAGGTAGCGAGTGTGCGCTATCACCACGCCGTCGCCCTGGCCCGTACTGGCAAGAAAACACAGGCCCGTGTAGAACTCGAAAAGCTGCTCAAAGACACCCCGAACTTCGAGGAGTCGGGGGCGGCGGCAGCACTTCTGAAAGGCCTTTAAGCCGATCCAGTCTCCCTAGTCAGAAACCCCGACTCGGGGTCTTCTGAAATATCGGGCGCGATAGATAAGCCGGCGGAAAGGAGCCCCCTCCTACACCGCCGCCAGCCGATGGCGAATCTTCAGCTTGCTCCAGAGAACAATGAGCGCCGGCAGCAGGATCAACTCAAGAAATTGCCCAGCCAACAGGCCAGCAGCGGCAAGCATGCCGAAATGCGACGTGGGCTGGAAGCTCGAGCCCACCAGCAGCATGAACTGGGCAACCAGCAGGAGGGAAATGGCGACCACCGCGCGGCCGGATGCCTGAAAACTACGTGCCAGGGAATGCACCTCGCTGAACCCTTTTTGGCGTCGCTCCCGGTAATTGTGAAAGAAGTGAATGGTGTCATCCACGGTGATGCCGAGCATCACGCTTGCGATGAGGACGGTGGCCATATCCAGGTAGATGCCGGCCGAGCCCATGACAGCAAAGATCACAAAAAGGGGCGCAAGATTGGGCAGCATGCTGATCACGGCAGCCGGAATGGACCGCCACAGAATGAGCATGATCAGGAAAATCTGTCCGAAAGCGCCCATGAAGCTATTGAGCTGCCCCACCACCAGCAGGTCTTCCTGATCGGCGAACAAGCGGCCGGCGCCGCCGATCTGCCAGGAAACGCCGGGGGCCACGACCGTGGCCAGGTGGTCCTCGATCCTATCGATAACGTCCTGAATCTCGTTGGCACCATGAACATTCACATTGAGCAGGATGCGGGTGCGCTGATATTCATTGTTGACCAGCTCCTGCAAATCCCTGCCATCGTAGATGAGCAGAAGTTGACTGAGCATGTTGTTATTGTCCGGCAGCGTGCGGGCGGCTGCATCCTCGCCGCTGAAGGCCCAGTTCATTTCCTCGACGATATCCATCATGGACAGCGTGCGATCGACTTCTGGCAGAGTCTCGACCCACGCCTGCACGGACTTGAGCTGCTTGAGCCGGCCGACATCCTTGAATGCATCCCGCCCCGGGCCGTCAACAACGATTTCAAGCGCGGTGACCCCCACCAGCCGGTCCTCGATCATCTGGGTGGATTGCGTGAGCGGGTGGGATTCGTCAAAAAACTTCAGCAGATCGGACTCGGCCTGCACCTTGAGGATTTGCGGAATAGCCATGACCGCGAGCAAGGCCGCCCCGCCCGCCACCCAGCCGGCGTGGCGCATGCCAAAACTCGCCAGCCCATAGGAAATCCGCTTGGTCCAGGCAAAGCCGTTATTTTTGCTCGGCCAAAGCCCGCGATCGTATTTAGCCAGCAGGGGCGGAACCAGGTAGAACACCACCAGATAAATCATCAAGGTGCCAAACGCGCTGACCACGCCGAATATCTGAATGGGCGGAATGGGTACCAGCACCAGGCTGATCATGCCGGCGATCGTGGTCAACATCGTGAACAGAGCAGGTTTATGCATAATCTGAACTGCCAGAATCACCCTTTTGGGCCGGTGATAGCGGGCATCACGCATGCGCTGCAAGGCCGCATACAGGTGCAGAAGATTGGCCACCGTGTAGGCGGACAACAGAGTTGGGATCATGGCTGCTACCAGTGTGTAGGGCTGCCCCATGACCGAGATCAGCGCCACACTGCTGACCGTCACCGTGCTCATCGCCACCGCACCGATGATGACCGGGGCGACGCGTCCCACCACCCACCACAGCAACAACAGGCCCAGCGTCACGACCGGCGGGGTAAACATCATGCTGTCCCGCATCATCGATCGCATCTCGGCCGCATCCAGCGGCACCGGGCCGGCGACGGCAACCAGCCTGTCTTCCAGTTGCTCGGCTTTGACCGCCTCATGCAGGGCCGCTTCAATCGCAGCCCGCTGGCGGCTTTCCCCCAGTTTTTTCGTGCGTATGACGAGCGCCAGGTTCGAGCCGTCCTTCGACGCCAGCCAACCCGGCATGAACCGATCACCCAGAACCCGGGCCTGGCGTTCCTCCGCTGTCGTCTCACCCAAGGTTTCCGGGTCGATCAGGCGTTCGACCGTGAAACCATCCTCGGTGCCCGCAATGTGATCGACATTCGTCACGGAAAAAACCCGGTCCACGTCGGGGTGCTTTTCGAGGCGCCGCCCGACCCGGTCAAGGGCAGCCAGAAAATCACCGGAGTACAAATCCGTCCCCGAAAACAGACTGACCAGCACCTCGTCATTGGGAAATTCCACGCGCAACTGCCGCTCCAGAACGGCGGCTGGCGAGTGCGTGGGGATATACAATTCGGGCGCGTTGTTGAAGTCCAGCCGCATCAGAAAAATGCCGGCAACCAGATGAATGACCACAATTGCGGCGATGGCTGTCTTTAACCCAAGCAGCCTGGGCTGCATCAGGTGGCGCAAAAAGTTCGATAGGACGAGTTTCAGCATGTTCTCGTTTGAGGTGGCCCCCAAGCTAGGCTTGAATGAGGTCTGGCAGACAGCAGCCATTCGCCAGAAAACCCAGGATACCCTGCGGTGCTAGCGCGACAATAGCATGGCCACAGCAGCGATGTCCGCCGGCGGTGTCAATACAAGCAGCGGGCTTGTTGTGTCGGTTTCATCGGCCCATAGACGGCCCGTGCCATTAAATAGCCGACAAACAAGATCGCCATGACACCCCAACAACTGTGGAATCATCGCCCCAGCAAGGTTGCCCCAGTCCCCGTTCCCGGTATTGTCGAAAAATTTTACGGATACGCGAATTTGTTCGGACAACCATGCCTGAACAGGACAGCCGCCACTCAGACGCAACCCAGCCTCGGAAACGCCGGGCAAAAAAAAGCCCCATGTCACCATGGGGCTTTTTGCTCAGTTCTGAGGGATATCCCTCATGCCGGGAGCCATTCAAGCAGCCCTGCGGCGGCTCAGACCCAGACCCAGAAGGCCCAGGCCCATCAATGCCAACATGCCAGGCTCGGGGATTTGAGCGGTGATGCTGCCGTCCAAGGTTGTCTGACGGACAGCGACGTCGGGCACGCCATCGCCATCCGTATCGATCGCCAGCAACTGGCTGGGGGTAGGGATGGGCGGGTTGACGTTGGTGTCCAGCGTCAGCGTGGGCGGGGTGTCGGTTCCAGCCGTGTCATTGGCGTCAACAAAGGTGCCCGTACCATCATCGATGAAGAGGAAGTTATCTTCAGCGAACGTGATGTCGAAGAAAAGCAGCAGGTTGGCCGCCTGGAGGGTGGAACCTGTCAGGGCACCGCTAAGGACAATGCGATCAGTAGCACCGATCAGGTCGTCAAAATAAACATCGAAGGTGCCCCCGGTGTAGGAAGGCCCGCTCACGCCCAGCACGCCGTCGAAATGGTAGGCGACCTTAAGTTCCCATGAATTCAGGAAACCTTCGTTATCAGAGCCCAAGGGGGGCACCAAGGGGCTCAGCGCATCCAAGTCCATCTGCGCTCCGACGGGAAGCACCAAGCTGACAGTACCTGACCCGGCCATCGAGGTGCCGCTAGTCGGGATATTCAGCGCGGCCAGTTCGGCGCTCAGATTCGTGTCATAAAAGCTTCCGGCTACGCTGCCATCGGTGATGTCGTAAACAGAGGTCGCCAGGATCTGGCTAAAGCCGAATTCATTGAACTGGCCTGTGGTGGTGTCTGCATCAGTGAAGCTGCCACCGGCCAAATCGAACGAATTATTCGGCAGATTGATGTACATATTGGCAGCGGACGCAGAGGCCGAAACCACCATGCCTACCGCTATTGCCAGAAGAGTCTTTTTCATTTCGGTCTCCATTTCAGGTGAGAGGTTGATCTTTAAGTGCGCGGTCTATGCTGCGCCACGCCCAATATGAAGCAGCGGATGTGCCAACCACTTCATCTGACCGCCAATAGTTAAGCAACGCATTGATTAGTTTGATTATTTATTTGTAGCTTCAGTCTCGGGCACGCTGTCCAGATGTGTTTTGGCAGGGTGTGTGTAAAGTTTTCCGACACCCTAACCACAGGATCAAACTGACCTCACTGCTTATCCAACGCTGACCTCGCTTGAAGCCCCCATCATTAACCAGGCCGGAGGACATGCACACAGGTAGGACATGCGTTTGGTGCTGGCCAAACGGTTCGGGTGGGGGAAGCCGGATTGATTAATTAAAACTTTATAAACCTGTCTGGCTGGTCGCGCCGTGTATTCAGTCCGCGGGAGCAGCCGGTGCGCGGTGCCGCTTCGGGCGCGCAGTCTCTAGAAAATTCTGGCTGTAAAATTTTCCGGCATCGCGGAGAAAAGCGACGCACCACACTGTTGATGTAGTGGCAGGCGACAAATGTGCTCGTCGGTGTCCGCGTTACAGACCGAGCGTTTTTTTGGCGATCGCGATGGCAAGCCGGTTGATGGGGTTGCGATTGCCCCCGGGTCGCCAAGTATGGGCGAGTTTGTTGCGGTAGCCGTCGAACTGGATGCCATGGGGCGCAGCCCATATCTTGCCGCGGCCGAGCAAAATTTTCAGGGCTTCGCTCGCAGCCACGCCGGCACAGAGCTGACAGGCCATGATGGTGGAGGGCCCTTTTCTGGCCTTGAGGTCGACCCGGCTTTTGTCCGCCAGATAGTGCCGGTGCAGCAGGGCGGGCGCCAGACCGACCAGGAAACGCAGGGCCTTTTCCTCCTCCGGCCGGCCGGCCAGCTGGAAATAGTCCTCGAAACGCATCCCGCCCGGCAGAAAATTGAGCAGGGCGGCGCTCATGCCGAGGGGAGCTACGGTGATAGCGGGAATGCCGTGCCGGGTGCAATGATCGAACACACGCTCCCGGGCATCGAAAGAGAAGAAATCGAGACCGTCAACATAAAGATCGACGTCACTGAAGAACTCCCGGAGATTTTGCGCGTTTACACCGTTGGAAAACATCCGGATATCGGCCTCCGGATTGATGTCCCGGACCATTTCGGCAAGGACTTCCACTTTGGGGCGCTCCAGGGTAGCCATGCTGGCGCCGGCCTGACGATTGAAGTTGGCGAGCTCGAAGCTGTCGAAGTCGGCAATGTTAAATTTTTCGACCCCCAGGCGTGCAAGGGTTAACAGGTGGAAACCGCCCACCCCGCCCATTCCGGCAATGGCCACCCGCTTTTGCCGTAGGCTTTTCTGCTCGTCTTGGGTTAACCAGCCAATGTTTCGTGAGAATGCGGTCTCGTAGTTGAACATGGATGCCGGCGGATGGGGTTATTCCCCGTGGATGAGGCGATGGGTGATACCGAGCTCGTCGCTCTTGGTAAAGAAAAAAGGGTAAAGCGAGCGCACCCCGCTTGCGGTATCCGCCTTGCCGCCCAGCAATGCGATTTGCTGATCGACATACTCGAGTTCCAGCCGGAGCAGGATTGCTGGCGCGCTCACGCGACCACACAGGCGCTCCGGCCCGAACTCCTTGAAACCCAGCATGCGCTTGTAAAAAGCCACATGCCGTGGATTCACTTCTATCACCACGTCGGTATAGCCTTGCATGATCCGGCCATATATATAGGCAATATGGAAAAGGGAGGCCAGCACGCGTTTCGATCCATGCGTCTGGTCCACGGCCAGTTTGGTCAATTCGCAGACCTTGCGGCCCGCCGCACGCAAACTGTCTATTTCGGCTTTGTATAAATCCTCAGCCAACAGGGGATTGTCCAAATCCATCCCCAAGGTCAAGGTACCAATGACCTTGTCTTCCTGAAAGGCCATCAGCGTAATGCGGGCCGGGTCTTTCTGAAAACCGCTGGCATCGTAGCCCCGGCTGGCATATTTGCGCTGCACCAGCATGCTGGCGGAGTTCACCCGCTCGCTGGAATGGGCCAGCCGAATCTTGAAAACCTGCTGCTCAACCTTCTCATCCGGCTGGCTTGCAGCAGCCTGGTGCTCCGGAAAAGCGAGCTCCTTGAGACGGTAAGGCGAGATGGCGACAATGGTCTTGTCCCACTCGTCCGGCTCCTGGCGGCGCTTCTTGAAGCCGGATAACATTTTGGAAATATCGGCAGGCATGCTTGGGGTCGAAAGGGCTCTATGCAATCTGAACATGCTGTTCATTCGCTTGCTGCTTATACCATTCTTCGGCAACAGCGCTGGATAACTTGATGCATGCGCGGTATTTAGGCCTTTAAATACCGCGCAGCATCGCGCGCAAAGTAAGTCAACACGCCATCCGCGCCGGCCCGCTTGAACCCCAGCAAGGCTTCGAGCACGCAGGCGCGCTCGTCGAGCCAGCCATTCTGTGCCGCCGCCTTCAACATGGCGTACTCGCCGCTGACCTGATAGGCGTAGGTCGGCGCGCCATACGCGTCCTTGATGCGGCGGATGATATCGAGATACGGCATGCCCGGTTTGATCATGACCATGTCAGCGCCTTCCCGCAGGTCCATCCCGACTTCCCACAAGGCCTCGTCGCTGTTGGCCGGGTCCATCTGATAAGTGGTTTTGTTGCCCTTGCCCAAGTTGGCAGCAGAGCCGACCGCATCGCGGAAAGGACCGTAAAAGCTCGAAGCGTACTTCGCAGCATAGGCCAGAATCCGGGTATGAATATGGCCGCTGCCTTCGAGCGCGGCGCGCAGGGCGGCGACGCGGCCGTCCATCATGTCGGACGGGGCAACCACGTCGGCGCCGGCTTGGGCGTGTACCACCGCCTGCCGCGCCAGCACGGCCACCGTCTCATCGTTCAGCACGTAGCCGGATTCGTCGATCAGGCCGTCCTGGCCGTGGCTGGTATAAGGATCGAGCGCGATGTCAGTGATGATACCCAGTTCTGGGAAGTGGTTTTTCAGCGCGGCCACGGTGCGGGGCACCAGGCCATCGGGGTTGAGCGCCTCTTCTGCACCCACGCTCTTCAGACCCGCATCGATCACCGGGAACAGCGCCAGCGCCGGAATCCCCAGCTGCACACATTCCTCGGCCACCGGCAGCAACAGGTCGATCGACATGCGCTCGACCCCGGGCATCGACGCCACCGACTCGCACCTGTTATGCCCATCGAGAACAAACACCGGATAAATCAGGTCGTTCGGGGTAAGTGTGTGCTCACGCATCAGTCGGCGGGAAAAATCGTCGCGCCGCATGCGACGCATACGAGCAGCTGGGAACACGGACAATGGCAAATTCACAAACATCTCCAAAGAATATGCACGGCGATATGGAACTTTATTAAAGGGGGCCTACTCTGTGAAATAGACGATCTCGTATCGTCTCCCGCTTCTCCTCCCTGAGCGGGATGCCTTAATCCCCTTAAGGCATTTTTTGGCCCCGATCCCTCCCTTGGTCGGGGCTTTTTTATTGCATGCGGCCCGCCCGATTATTCGGCAGGCTGCGGATCCTGCTGCAGAGCCTTGGCCAGCCAGTCCTCGATCAGCGCAGCCGCATCCTCGGCGCCCAGACGCGACAAACTGGAAAAGAGCTGTACGGTGACGCTCTCCAGCGCGGCAAGTTCCTGCTCGACACGACGCAGGGTGAGCGTCTTTTCGCTGTTGGACAACTTGTCGGCCTTCGACAGCAGGATATGTACCGGCTTGCCGGTGGGGGTGAACCAGTCGAGCATCTGCCGATCCAGCGGGGTGAGCGGGTGCCGCGCATCCATGATCAACACCATTCCGACCAGCGCGTCGCGCTGCTGCAGGTAACGCGACAGCAAGCCCTCCCATTTCGCCTTCACCGCCGGCGGCACTTTCGCATAGCCATACCCCGGCAGATCGACCAGATAGGTGTCTGCATCGAGCTCGAAAAAGTTGATCAGCTGCGTTCGCCCAGGCGTTTTGGAGGTAAACGCCAAGCGATTTTTTCGCGTCAATAGATTGATTGCGCTCGATTTTCCGGCATTTGACCGTCCGGCAAACGCTATTTCGGCACGGCTGTAGGGTAAATCGCGCAACTGGGCGACCGAGGTATGGAATTGGGCGCGATTGAGCACGGGCTTGGCAGTCATATTAGTTACCGCTAAACTACCCGTTTTCCCAAGTTTTGCAAGCTTCAGGAGCTTTTGATGAAACTCGTCGTCTCTCTGGTCGCCACCCTGGCCGCCACTTCCGCTTTTGCCACGACCCCCGCTGCAGCCCCGGCCAGCAAAGGCGATCCCAAGGCGGCCGAAAGCATCGTCACCAAAGTGTGCGTTGCGTGTCACGCGGCGGACGGCAATAGCGCCACACCGGCCAACCCCAAGATTGCCGGCCTCAACGCCGAATACATCAACAAGCAGCTCACCAATTTCAAGTCGGGTGAACGCAAGAATGCGGTGATGGCAGGCATTGTCGCCAACCTCTCTCCGCAGGACATGCAGAACTTGGCGGCCTACTTCAGTGCCCAGCAGCCCAAGCCCGGCACGTCAAAGGACCAGGAACAGGCCCTGCTCGGCCAGAAGATCTATCGCGGCGGTGTGCAAGGCGCCGGCGTGCCGGCGTGCGCTTCCTGCCACGGCCCCCAGGGCAAGGGCGTTCCTACCCAGTTCCCGCGCCTGGCTGGCCAGCATGCTGACTACATCTACGCACAGCTGAATGCCTTCCGCCTCGGCACCCGTGCCAACGACGCCGCCAAGATGATGCGCAGTATCGCCGTCAAGATGACCGACTCCGACATGAAGGCCGTGGCTTCTTATATTCAGGGCTTGCGGTAGCGCGTGGTCGTTGCCGCATACCGTTCACATGGGCTTCATCAGCCCATAGTGGACCGGAGTCCTTTAGGGATTTATCGGCTTTACAACAACGGCCTACCCCTTGCGGGTAAACTTATCGGCCGCACCTGAGTCGATGAAAGGGTGACGCAAGTCGCCCTTTTTTTATGCCGCCCAAAATGAACACTGCCTCCCACTCCTTCGGCAAGTCCCTGTTTGAACTGCTGAGTTCGATGCGCTTTGCCATCAGCCTGCTGTCCATCCTCGCGGTCGCCTCCATTGTTGGCACCGTGCTGAAGCAGGCCGAACCGTACAACAACTACATCATCCAGTTCGGGCCCTTCTGGTTCCAGGTATTTGAAAAGCTGGGACTGTACGATGTCTATCATGCCGCCTGGTTTCTGCTCATCCTGACTTTCCTCGTCGCCTCCACCAGCGTCTGCATCACCCGCAACGCGCCAAACTTTGCGCGCGAGATGAAAAGCTTCCGCGAGCACGTCAGCGAACAGTCGCTGAACGCGTTCAAGCACAAGCACGAAGCAGCCATCACGCAGTCGCCCGAAACCCTGGCCGCCAGCGCGCAACGCTATCTGGAAGGCCAGGGCTACAAGGTGAAAAGCCTGCCGCGCGAGGAGGGGGGGGTGCTGCTCGCTGCCAAGGCCGGCAGCTGGAATCGCCTGGGATATTTTCTGGCGCATTCGGCCATCGTGCTGATCTGCATCGGCGGCCTGATGGACGGCAATCTGGTGTTCAAGGTGCAGCAGCTGCTCGGCTACAAAAAGATCGAGACGCGCGACATTCCGCAAAGCCAAGTGCCCGCGATCTCACGCCTGACACCTTCCAATCCGTCGTTTCGCGGCAGCGTGCAGATTCCCGAGGGCTCCAGTGCCGACGTTGCTTTCCTCAACGTGGCCGACGGTTATCTGGTGCAGGAACTGCCCTTCACCGTCGCGCTGAAGCAGTTCCGCATCGAGCACTACAGCACCGGTCAGCCGAAGAGCTTCGAAAGCGATATCGAGCTGTTCGACCATGCCGGCAACAAAGTCAGGGAAGCGACGATTGCCGTCAACCACCCGCTGATCCACGACAACATCGCCATCTATCAGGCGAGTTTCGCCGACGGCGGCACGCGCCTGACCCTGCTTGGCTGGAATCTGTTCGCGCCAGCGGCATCCTCCTTCCCCATCGAGGGCACGGTGCACCAGGACACCACACTGACCAGCGCAGCAGGAGACTACACGCTCGAATTCACCGATTTCCGCCCCTTCAACATCGAGAACATGGGTGGAGAAATCGAATCGAGCAGCGACACCATGAGCGTGCTCGGCGGCAGCCCGGTCAGCGACAAAAAGCATCTGCGAAACGTCGGCCCGAGCTTCCAGTACAAGCTGCGCGACGCACGGGGCCAGGCGCGCGAGTTCAGCAATTACATGCTGCCGCTGGAGCTCGACGGCCGCTGGTACCTGATGTCGGGGGTGCGCGAATCGCCGAACGAATCCTTCCGCTACATGCGCATGCCGCTCGATGCGGAGGGCAATATCGACGGCTTCATGCGGCTGCGCGGCGCGCTGCTGAATGCGGAACTGCGTCCCGAAATTGCCGCGCGCTTCGCCCGCCAAGCGCTGCCGCAAGAGGCTTGGGGCACTGAAATCGAGGACAAGCTGAAGTTCAGCGCCACCCAGGTACTGGCCCTGTTTGCCGAAGGCGGCTTTCAGTCCCTGGGCGGTTTCATCGAGGGAAAAGTGCCCGAGGCCGAACGCGAAAAAGCGGCGGGCACCTATCTGCGCATTCTGGAGCTTGCCGCATTCGAGGCACTGCAGATTGCCAACCGACAGGCCGGCCTGCCCGCCCCCGCGGCCGACGACGCCACGGGCTGGCTGGTGCGCGACACCCTCAACAGTGTGAGCGACATGTTCGTCTATGGCGCGCCGATCTACATGCAACTCACGCAATACGACGAGGTCAAGGCGAGCGGCCTGCAGCTCACGCGCTCGCCCGGCAAGAACGTGGTCTACTTCGGTTCGCTTTTGCTGACGCTCGGCGTATTCTTCATGCTTTACGTGCGCGAGCGTCGGGTCTGGCTGCGCATCAAGCCGGGCCACGCGCTGCTGGCCATGTCGTCGGCCAAGCACACCATCGATTTCGAAAAAGAATTCACCCAGCATGCGCAGGCGCTGGATACGCTTACCCAACAAGCGTCCCCACCCGCGCAATAAACCGGAGGCTCAATCATGGAACTCGCCCTCAATCAACCCGCCCCGCTGTTGAAACGCCTGTCGTGGTTCGACTGGCTGTTCGCCGCCATCGTTGCAGCGGGTGCTTTGTTCGCCCTGTCGCGCTTCGGCGACTACATGGACATCTATGAAAAAGCCATCCTGCTGGCGGCGATCCCGTCGCTGGCGGTGTTCGGCTGGTTCTGGAAACCGTTCCGCCCCTTGTTTCTCGTGGTCGGCGCGATCAGCCTGTTCGCCATCAGCCAGTACCAGGGCAACCTGGCACGCATGGAAGAGGCTTTCTTCCTCAAGTACCTGATCTCCAGCCAGGCCGCCATCATGTGGATGTGCGCGCTGTTCGGGTTAGCCACGCTCGCCTACTGGGCGGGCCTGCTGGCACGCTCCGAATTCTTGATGAAAACCGGCAGCACGCTGACCTGGTCTGCGGTGGCGCTCGGCTTCATCGGCCTGATGGTGCGCTGGTACGAGTCCTATCTGATCGGCATCGACGTCGGTCATATCCCGGTGTCGAACCTATACGAGGTGTTCGTGCTGTTCTGCCTCATCACCGCGATGATGTATCTGTATTACGAGGCGCGGTACCAGACCCGCCAGATGGGTGCCTTCGTGCTGCTGGTGATATCGGCCGCGGTCGGCTTCATCCTCTGGTACACCTTCGACCGCGGCGCGCATGAAATCCAGCCGCTGGTGCCTGCGCTGAAATCCTGGTGGATGAAGCTGCACGTGCCGGCCAACTTCGTCGGCTACGGCGCCTTCTCCATCGCAGCCATGCTCGGCGCCGCCTACCTGCTGGCGGCGCGCGGCATCCTCGCCAGCCGCCTGCCCAAGCTGGAGGTGCTCGACGACGTCATGTACAAGACCATCGCGGTCGGCTTCGCCTTCTTCACCATCGCCACCATACTCGGCGCGATGTGGGCGGCCGAAGCCTGGGGCGGCTACTGGTCGTGGGACCCGAAGGAAACCTGGGCGCTGATCGTGTGGCTGAACTATGCGGCGTGGCTGCACATCCGCCTGGTCAAGGGCCTGCGCGGCCCGATGCTGGCGTGGTGGGCGGTGGTCGGGCTGTTCGTCACCACCTTCGCCTTCATTGGCGTGAACATGTTCCTGTCGGGGCTGCATTCCTACGGCACGCTGTAAACAGGCGCCGGGCGCGCAGGGCCTCCCACACGGACAGCTATGCAAAAAAAATGGCTTTACCTCTCACCCCTTGCGCTGGCGGCACTGGCCGGAGGTGTCTGGCTGGCTCAGATGCGCTATGCCCCCCCGGAAGCGCCTGCCGCTCCCGCGGTCGCCGCGCTTTGGCAACTTGGTTTTCCGGATGACCGGGGACACGAACAGCCGCTTGCACAGTGGCGCGGACAGGTGGTGGTGCTGAATTTCTGGGCCAGCTGGTGCGCTCCCTGCCGCGAGGAAATGCCGGATTTTGCCGCCTTGCGCACGCAATTCCGCCCCAACGGCGTCGAATTTGTCGGCATCGCCATCGACAACCCGGCCAACGTATCGCAGTTTCTGCGGCAGATGCCGGTCAACTACCCGATTCTGATCGGCGGGGGGGACGCCCACAGCCTTGCACGTCAGCTCGGCAACCCGAGCGGGGCCTTGCCCTATACGATCGTGCTCGATCGCGATGGCAGCATCGCCCTGAGCCATCTCGGGCGATTGCCGCGAGCCACGCTGGAAGCCGCATTGCGGAAAATTGACGCATAGTTGTGATTTAGCGTCAATATCTAGACAATTTACCTTCATTTACGGCAAACTCGCCGCCATGACGACTAAACGAACCAGCCGCACAGCGGCCAAATCGGTCCCCAGTCTGCACCCGCACGTGCTGGTATTGCACGGGCCCAATCTGAATTTGCTGGGCAGCCGCGAGCCCAAGCACTACGGTCTCAGCACACTCGACGACGTCAACCGTGCGCTGGTCAGCCGCGGGGAAACCGCCGGCGCCCAGGTCGAAACCTTTCAGCACAACCATGAAGGCGCCCTGATCGACCGCATCCACCAGGCGGCACGCGACCACGTCGACTTCATCGTCATCAACCCGGCGGGCTACACCCACACCAGTGTCGCCTTGCGTGACGCGCTGGCGGCCACCGCCATCCCCTTTGTCGAAGTTCATCTTTCCAACATTTACGCGCGCGAATCCTTCCGCCACCACTCGTATTTTTCCGACCTTGCGGTCGGTGTGGTGTCCGGTCTGGGTGCGCACGGCTACGAACTGGCGTTGGAATATGCCCTGCGCCACCTCCAAAACAGGACCTCCCATGGATCTCAGAAAACTCAAAAAGCTCATTGACCTGGTCGAAGCCTCCGGCATCGCCGAACTGGAAATCACCGAAGGCGAGGAAAAAGTCCGCATCGCCAAGAGCATTGCGGGCACGCCGATGATGATGCACCACGCCCCCCAGATGATGCACGCTGCCGCCCCCGTTGCGGCGGCACCGGCACCCGTCGCCCCGGTTGAAGATGCCATGCCCGAAGGCCACGTGGTGCGCTCGCCCATGGTCGGCACCTTCTACCGTGCCCCGGCGCCCGGCTCCAAGAACTTTGCTGAAGTCGGCCAGAGCGTGAATGCCGGCGACACGCTGTGCATCATCGAAGCGATGAAGCTGCTGAACGAAATCGAATCGGACCAGGGCGGCATCATCAAGGCCATCCTGGTCGAAAACGGCCAGCCGGTGGAATACGGCGAACCCTTGTTTGTGATTGGGTGAGGCGTCAGGCGTGAGGCGTCAGGCGCCCACACCCCCCGCACCGCATCCCTCACCGAGCCTCAAAAACCATGTTTGAAAAAATCCTCATCGCCAACCGCGGCGAGATCGCGCTGAGAATCCAGCGTGCCTGCCGCGAAATGGGCATCAAGACGGTCGCCGTGTACTCCGAGGCCGACCGCGACGCCAAGTACGTGAAACTGGCCGACGAATCGGTGTGCATCGGACCGGCCCCGTCATCGCAGAGCTATCTGCATGTGCCGTCGATCATCGCAGCGGCCGAAGTCACCGACGCCGAGGCGATTCACCCCGGCTACGGCTTCCTGTCGGAAAACGCCGACTTCGCCGAGCGCGTGGAATCCTCCGGCTTCACTTTCATCGGCCCGCGCCCCGACAACATCCGTCTGATGGGCGACAAGGTCGCCGCCAAGCAGGCGATGATCGAGGCCAAGGTGCCGTGCGTACCCGGTTCCGACGGCGCGCTGCCTGACGATCCCGACGAGGTCCTCAAGATCGGACGCGCCATCGGCTACCCGGTGATCATCAAGGCCGCCGGTGGGGGGGGTGGGCGTGGCATGCGCGTGGTGCACACCGAGGCCGCGCTGCTGAACGCCGTGACCATGACCAAGACCGAGGCCGGGGCCGCTTTCGGCAATCCCATGGTCTACATGGAAAAATTCCTGCAGACCCCGCGCCACATCGAAATCCAGATCCTCGCCGACGAACACGGCAATGCGGTGCACCTGGGCGAGCGCGACTGCTCGATGCAGCGCCGTCACCAGAAGGTGCTGGAAGAAGCCCCTGCGCCGGGACTCGACCCCAAGCTGCGCGACAAGATCGGCGAACGCTGCGCCGAGGCCTGCCGCAAGATCGGCTATCGCGGCGCCGGCACCTTCGAGTTCCTGTACGAGAACAACGAGTTCTATTTCATCGAGATGAACACCCGCGTGCAGGTCGAGCATCCGGTCACCGAACTCATCACGGGCATCGACATCGTACAGACCCAGATCCGCGTCGCCGCCGGCGAAAAACTGCCGTGGAAGCAAAAGGACATCGAGTTCCGCGGCCATGCCGTCGAGTGCCGCATCAACGCCGAGCACCCCTCGACCTTCGTCCCCAGCCCCGGCAAACTCACCAACTACCATGCGCCCGGCGGTCCCGGCATCCGCGTCGATTCGCACGTCTACCATGGCTATTACGTGCCGCCGCACTACGACTCGATGATCGGCAAGCTGATCGCTTACGGCGACACCCGCGATCAGGCCATCGCCCGCATGCGTGGCGCGCTGATGGAAATGGTGATCGAAGGCATCCAGAGCAATATCCCGCTGCATCAGGATTTGATGCACGACGCCGCCTTCATCGCCGGCGGCACCAGCATCCATTATCTTGAGCACAAGCTGGCGGGAGAGAAGGCTGGCTAGGAATCAGGGACTAGGATTTAAGGGTTAGGGGATGAGCGGCCAATAGCCGCGTAACTTTTTAATACCTGGCGCCTGACCCCCCGCTCCCCGCTCCGAACTCCCAGCCCCTAGCCCCTAGCCCCAAAAAATGCCCTGGCTATCCGTCCGCATCCTCGTCGATTCCAAGCAAGCCGAGCCGCTGTCCGACGCGCTGATGGAAGTCGGGGCGCTGTCGGTGTCGCTGGAGGACGCCGACGCCGGCACGGTCGACGAGACGCCGCTGTTCGGTGAGCCGGACTACCCGACTGCCGAGCTGTGGCCGCACAGCATCGCGGTGGTGCTGCTGGACGAAGGTGCCGACGTGGCGTCGACCCTGGACGCAGCTGCGCAACAGGCCGGCATTCCCGTCCCCACCGGGTACACCGTGGAAACCGTGGCCGAACAGGACTGGGTGCGCCTCACGCAGTCGCAGTTCGATCCCATCCCGATCTCGCCCCGTCTGTGGATCGTGCCGACCTGGCACGACGCACCCGACAGCAGCGCGATCAACCTCAAGCTCGACCCCGGCCTGGCC